>JAGBIH010000097.1 GCA_017935095.1 Ruminococcus sp. | reverse complement strand
GGAATCATTCTTTCGTCAGAATCCATGTTAGCGTAGTTGTAAGACTCGTTAACCTTGAGCTCGTACTTACCGTTGCCGCCTGTTGATGAAGGAGCCTTTGTTGTAGTTGTGATAACTGAAGGCGTTCTTGTTGTTGTAGTTGTGATAACTGAAGGTGTTTTTGTTGTAGTTGTGCCTGAAGGAGGTGTAGTGTTGCCGCCCTTGTAAATCTTATCAACGCCGTCGATAGAAGAAACTGTGCTGCCTGTGCCATAGAAGTGGTAGAGACCGGCAGATGCGCCAACGAAGCCTGCGTTATAGTCGATAGCAACCTCGTTACAGATGTAGTCGCCCATGTTATCGTGGTATGTACCGCTTGCATCGCAAGGACCGCCTACGAGAGCGCCTACGAGGAGGTGTGAGTTAGGACCGTATTCGCTGAAAGGATTCATATGATCGCCGTTTGGATCCCAGTTGTTCATATTGAACTGCTCATAGCTTGTATAGCCTGAAGCTGCTCTGTGGTGAGCGTTCTTAGCGGAATTGCTTGCAAATCCTACAACGAAGCATTTATTTGCGGGGTTGCTGCCGGTGATGTAATCCATCTGACCCTTAGCCCAGTTCTTGAAATCAGCATTTGAGTTCTTTGTAGCTACAAGAGCACAGAACTGCATTGTTGTATTAAGACGAGCGCTGCCCCACTTATCCATAAAGAGATAATTGCTGCCTGAAGCCTGACCGCCGATGTAGCTGTTTACCTTGCCCCAGTCGTTGGTGATATGAGCGTAAACGCAAGCTGCGCCAAGACCTCTGTTATCCCAGCCGTCAACCCAACCGAGATACTGTGTCTGCTTGGAAGCACAGTCGTTCTTATACTTTTCGTTTTTTGTAGCGAGATAGAGCCAGCCTGCAGCGTTAGCCTGCTCATCCTGACATCCGCTTGACTTGTAGAAGGTGTTAGGACCGTCGGTAGCAACTGTATTGTGCTGTGTGGAGAAGTTGTAGAGAGCCTCAGCATATTTAAGGTCCTCTGCGTTTCCGAAGTTGATGTAGTTCAGAGCGAGTGCAGCAGCATAGTCAGCAGCGATATCGGAAGCACCGCCTGATGTCCAGAACATCTTTCTGCTGCCTCCCTGAGCCTCAGGAGGTCCCCAGTAACCGTGGTCAATATCACCGTCGCCCTTCTGATAGAGGAATCTGGAAACATTGTTGCCGCTGAGCTGTGTGGAATCCTTGAAGAATTCACAGAAGTGATCAAGAATAACCTTGAGGTGCTCATCCTGACCTGTTGCTATATATGCGTCTTTGAACTCATAGTAGCTCCAGCCGAGAGATGAAGCTGTATAGCCCTGAGGAAGACCAAACATTACGTGGTCACCGGCATCGTGGAAACCACCCTTTACTTCATCGGATGTATGACAGTCGTCTCTCCATGAGAGAGCTGATTTTTCACCTACATCAGAGCCGCACATATTTGCGTCGTAGAGATAGAGTGAATACTGGAGGAGCTTTGCATAATCATCTGTACCAGCTGCAGTTGCCGTGAGAGAGGGGGTAACAGCAGCAGAGAAAGGTGCAGCGAGAGCGGAGAGAGCCACTACACCGCTGACAACAGCTGATTTAAGTTTGTTTACTTGTTTTTTTAACATTGTTATCACGCTTCTTTCAAATTTTAGAATTGCCTACAATATGTTTGTAAGTCCATTATACAGGTTTTACCAACAAAATTGGTAACAAATCGGTAACGAATGTATTACAATGTGGTTAAAAAGAGATGGATATTCATAAAATCGTCATAATGCTTAAAAAGTTAGTTCACTACTTGTGCACAATTACAACAAAAATTATGTGCCCGATGTATATTTGAAAAAATTAACTGCCCGATGTAAAAATCGGGCAGTATTGTGATTTGTGTTTATTACTTTTCCGGAAGCTCTGTTATGAGGTTGAGCTTGTATTTCTGGATTGCAAGAGCGTCCTTATTGGTTACGCCGTCGTTATTTCCGCTTACATCTGCGTTTTTCTGACCCTGTGCTGTGATATGTGAATTATCAGAGCCGTCAATTCCGTAAAGGTCAGGGCATGCGATGGACTGCATTATGATTACTGCATCAGCCATGTTTACCTCTCCGTCACAGTTTGCGTCGCCATAGAGGATATCGTCGGATTCTGACGGGGGTATTGGATCTGTATCGCTTGCAAACTTGTAATCAGCGTTAATTTCGGAAGCAGAGTTGATGACTTCTTCAGTTGCACCGCTGTCTCCACCGTAGAGATTTACAAGACCTGCGCAGGCAAGTGCAAAGCAGGCGTTGTAGTCAAGTGCAGGTTCTGTGAACTGATAGTGGTTAGTATGGTCTTCATAGTTGCCGCTGGAGTCGTCACCGCCGATGAGAGCGCCATAGAGGACGTATTTGGAGTCAGGGTTATCGGCAGCGGACTGATTGCCGTTTCCGGGGTTAGCGGCACGGTGGTGAATATGGGTAGGCCACTTATCGCCGTAACCGATAAGGAAGCTGTAGCCTCTTGAATTGTTTCCGAGGATGTGGTCCATCTGGAATTTAGCACCCTTTGCGTAGTTGGAGTTAGCGTCGCCGTTTGCGAGTCCGAGAGCTACCATCTGGAGAGCACAGTTATAACGTGAAGCGCCCCAGCCGGCAGCGTTATAGCTGCTTGTCGGACAGCCGCCCATGTTGTTCAGGCCGAATTCCATTTCTTTTGCGAAGGCACTGTCGCCTGTAGCCTTGTACATAAGGGTTGAATAGCCTGCCCATACCTTATCCCAGCAGAAAAGGTAGTAATCGTAATAGGTATTATTGTAGCAGCCGTTGCCTGTCGGAGTATATGACGGCTTGCTGCCTTCACCGAGCTGCCAGAGGAAGAATTCGGCAATTGCCATTTCGTCCTGATACATTGCGTCGGTGCTGTACATACTGCCCTGACCGTCGGTCATATTGCCTGTGTGGGCATTGCCGAACTTGTGGATAGCCTTTGCGTATTTTGCGCATTCCGCAGCGTATTCAGGGTCGGATTCCTTGAGGATGAGGGCTGTACCTGCAAGGGCTGATGCCATTTCTCCGCAGAATACTGAGTTGTTTTTGGAACTTGTCAGCCAATAGGTAGGTCTGTTGTGGGTCTGTGTTTCAGGCGCACTCCAGAAAGCGTGGTCACTTTCGTCTGAAACGAGATAGCATATTGTCTTGACATCTCCGCTTTCGTTCAGGAAGGTAGTTTTCATGAGGTAGTCCGCACCACGTCTGAGGTTAGCTATCAGGTGGTCACGGCAGCCTGCCTTTTCGTAAGCGCCGGGGTTGAGATAGTCCGACATTGCAAGGCCTGTCATGCTGAAGCCGATTGTTACATTGAATTTGATATGGTCGCCGGCATCGTGATAGCCGCCGGAAAGGTCAACCTTGCCGTCACCGTCGGGGTCAACGAGGGATTTTGCGGATGAGTCAAAATTGATTGCGGATGACAGTGATGCTTCCTGATCATATGTATGGCAGTCACCACGCCATGTGAGCGGGCCGTCTGTGATTCCTGTGCCGCAGGCGTTAGCATCATAAAAATACATTGAGAGTGCGAGAGCCTCGGCATAATTATGGTCATCTGCAGCTGAAACGGCTGTGCCTGCACCGATTGAGGTGAACGATGAAGCGAGCAGAGCTGTGCTGAGAATACCGGTAACGGCTTTTTTGATTTTTGAATGATTAAGCATGATAAACTCCTTTCATAATCTGGTAATTGCTGAGTGTGAATTGTCTATTCTGCATATTATATACATTTATTATAGCATATTATTTCAACATTTTGTTACGAAAATATGTATATTTACACTGTTATAATAATTTTGGTAGGTTTATTCAAAAATTACTTGCTTTCATTGTTGATATTAACGGTGGAATGAGACAAGATATTCGTGTCTGTGAATGTTGTTTATAAAACCAACTTCTGCACACTTGCAAAATTCTGAAATATATTGTATAATCTGAGTATAATAATTAGTATGGCGGTGGGAATATGCCAAGATTTTTTACAAATGAAATTGACGAAAATAATATTGTTATTATTGGTAATGATGCGCATCATATAGGGTATTCGCTGAGAATGAAGCCCGGAGAACCCGTTACCGTCTGCTGTGCGGGGGTGGATTATAACTGCGTAATCAGCAGCATTACCGGCGATTCGGTTTATCTTGACCTTGTTGACAAGCAACCGTGCGCAGCAGAGCCTGACATTGAGGTGACGCTTTTTCAGGCTGTGCCGAAGCTTGACAAGCTGGAATATATCATTCAGAAAAGCGTTGAACTTGGCGTGACGAGGATTGTTCCTGTGCTGACAAGACGCTGTATATCCCGTCCTGACGGAAAGGACTTCGCTAAAAAGCTGCCGAGACTTGAAAAAATTGCCGCAGAGGCTGCAAAACAGTCCGGCAGGGGAATCGTTCCTGAGGTTATGCCTGTTGTTCCGTATAAAAAGGCTCTTGAGATGATGCGTGAGCTCGACAGAACAGTCTTTCTTTATGAGGAGGAGGGCGGACGTTCCTTCAGTGAGGTGGATTTCAGCGGTACAAGGCGTATCGGGATTGTTGTCGGAAGCGAGGGCGGCTTTGATGCAGAGGAGGCTCAGGCAGCTGCAGAAGCAGGAGCGGTTCAGGTCTGGCTCGGAAAAAGAATACTTCGTTGTGAAACTGCACCAATAACTGCGCTGTCAATTTTGATGTTTTTAACAAATAATATGTAAATGGTTGAAATTGCAAAAAAAGTATGATATAATAATTTTAGTTTATCGCAATCCGGTCGCAAGCGGTTCGGTAACATAATAATTCTTGCGGAGAAAAGAGGAATTTAAAATGAGTAAATTTTTAGTTGCGGTTTTAGCTGCAGGCGCAGCAGCTGCTGCCGGATATGTTGCATCACAGTTCATCAAGGGCAAGAACAGCGCTAACGATTATGATGATGATGATATGTATGATGATGTTTGCGATGCTTGTGGCGGCGATGATAACATTGATTTCGAAATCAATGATGATTCCGTTAAGGAAGCAGTAGAGGAAGCTGCTGAAGAAGCTGAGGAAGCAGTTGAAGAGGCTGTTGAGGAAGCTGAAGAAGCTATCGAAGAAGCTGTTGAAGAGATTAAGGACTAATAGTTCTTGCAGAGGGAGCAGTAAGCTCCCTCTTTTTAGTCGTATTCCGACAAAAAATAATGTTTAATATTGTGAATGTATACAAACTGCATTCTGAGGGGTTGACTTTTCAGCGAACACCTGATATAATATAAAAGCTGTCCGTTAAGGATGCGCCCCAGAGGTCAGTCCGAGGCGTAGCTCAGTTTGGTAGAGTGCTTGGTTTGGGACCAAGATGCCGCAGGTTCGAGTCCTGTCGCCTCGACCATTACAATTTCAAAAAATCAGAAATTTTTTTGAAAAAGTACTTGACAAGCTCTGGGAAATGTGATATAATAAATAAGCGTTAAACGCTGGTGTAGCTCAGTTGGTAGAGCAGCTGATTTGTAATCAGCAGGTCGGGGGTTCGAGTCCGTCCACCAGCTCCATTTTTATCGGAATTATCCGGTATGCTTATTTTAATATATGGGAGAGTTCCCGAGTGGCCAAAGGGGGCAGACTGTAAATCTGTTGCTTTTCAGCTTCGGTGGTCCGAATCCACCCTCTCCCACCAGAAACGCCCCGATTATTTGTCGGGGCGATTTTTGTTGTAATTGCTGCCTTCGTTTTACTTCCGGACCTTGCAAATCTCTGCAAGGACTTTTTTATGTCCGGATAAAAAGAGATTTTGCATTAAAATCCCGCTGTATTGTGCATAATTCTATAGGAGGTCACTATGGTTCGAGCCGAAATATCTTACACGAAGGAGCATTTTGCCGCTTTGTCAGATAAAAAAAGCAAAATGTCACCAATCCAGGTATTTGGTCTGGTGTTTTTTGCAGCGGCAGCTACTCTGGTCTGTATCCTCTCATTGGCTAACGGTAAAAAGCCTGATGTGGTTTCTGTCGTTATGGCTGTTGTGTTGTGGGCTGCTTTTGTTCTTTACTGCTGGCTCAGATATATTTCGTCCCCTGAGAGACTCTACAAAATCTATTGCAGGGATTTTCCGGATGCAAAGATTAAGGTCGCCTTTGATGACGACGGTTTTATATTGAAATCTGTCTCTGCTGTCTCCGAAACCGAAAACCTCAGTATGTATTCCGCAATTTCCGGAGCGTACGAAAGAAACGGTTTCTTCGTGATAAATTTATCAGGCGGATCTGCCATTATCGGACATTCTGAAATAACCGAGGGTACGCCCGATGACCTCAGAGCTCTGCTGACTGCAAGGCTTGGGGATAAATTCAGACAACAATGACGTCGCTGTCATTAATCATGTACCAAAATATAATGCGGAGGTAATTTGGTATGACTTTATGCAGAATAGACGATGCAGACAATATTCATGTTACATATAAGCGGAAGGTAGCAAATGTAATCTGGGGAAAGGTTGCTCTTTCCGTGGGAGTATTATTGCTTGGATGGTTTGTGTCCCTTTTTGTAGGATTGGGAACTGAAACAAATCTGATTGGTATCGTGTGGCTGATAACCTTTGTACTTATCGGACTGCTGATAGTGTCGGGGTATATTAAAATGGTACGCAATGCCAATTATTTCACAGCTTATTTAATTGACGATAAGTATTTGTATCGTGTTGACCTTTCAGAAGCTTTTGGTAACGATACTCTTTTTGGAAAATCCTTTAGCTTAAATAGCAGAAACGGCGTTTTTCAGCGTGAAAAAATAGCTAAGAATATGCGTAAGGTGCGGTCCACTTCTCATTTTGACGAGTTTATATGCAGACGAGATGTTGTAGATTACAGCGGATATCAGATTGAAGATGTCATGGATATAAGCGACAGCAAGGAATTTCTGCGTGTAAAATTGCAGATGAAGGGCTTTCTTTTAATGAATAGCTATTCACGCAAAAAAACTGTTTATATTCCCAAAACATTTACTAATTTTTTTGAGCTTCGTCAAGAGCTTGAAAAACTTATGTAGGATATTTATGGAGGAAAGAAAATATGATTAGAGAAGATTTAAGAAACATTGCCATTATCGCTCACGTTGACCACGGTAAGACCACCCTTGTAGACGAAATGCTCAAGCAGGGCGGAGTTTTCCGTGAAAATCAGGCGGTTGCCGAGCGTGTTATGGATTCCAACGATATTGAGCGTGAAAGAGGTATCACTATCCTTGCAAAAAATACTTCGGTGTGCTATAATGATATAAAAATCAACATTATCGACACTCCCGGACACGCTGACTTCGGCGGCGAGGTTGAACGTGTGCTCGAAATGGTTGACGGTGTACTACTCCTTGTTGATGCTGCTGAGGGTCCTATGCCGCAGACTCGTTTTGTACTCTCAAAGGCGCTTGAAATGGGTCACAAGATTATCGTTGTAGTCAACAAGATTGACCGTCCCGACGCTCGTCTTGACGAAATCGGTGACGAAGTGCTGGAGCTTCTTCTTGACCTTGACGCCAATGACGATCAGCTTGAAAGTCCTATTCTTTTCTGCTCGGGAAGAAGCGGTACTGCTTCACTGAGTCAGTATGAGGCAGGTACAGACCTCAAGCCGCTTTTTGATACAATTATTGATTATATTGAACCTCCTAAGGGTGAGGAGAATGAGCCGCTTCAGATGCTCATTTCATCAATCGATTATAACGAATACGTCGGCAGAATCGGTATCGGACGTATCGTGAGAGGCAGCATTGCCGTTAATCAGCAGGTTACTGTCTGCGATTATACAGGCTCAAAGAAGAATTATAACTCCAAAATCGTTTCGCTCCTCCAGATTCAGGGTCTGAACCGTGTTCCTGTTCAGGAGGCTCAGGTAGGCGATATCGTCTGGATTTCAGGTATAGAGGGCATCACAATCGGTGATACAATCTGTGCAACCGACGCTCCTGAGGCACTTCCTTTCGTTAAAATCAGTGAGCCTACCGTTGAGATGACCTTCTCGGTAAACGACAGCCCCTTTGCAGGCCGTGAGGGTAAATTCGTTACATCACGTCAGCTTCGTGAGAGACTTTTCCGTGAGCTTCTCAAGGACGTTTCCCTCCGTGTAGAGGAAACCGACAGCACAGATTCGTTCCGTGTTGCCGGACGTGGCGAAATGCACCTCTCTATCCTCATTGAAAATATGCGCCGTGAGGGCTATGAGCTTGCCGTTTCAACCCCTCGTGTTCTTTTCAAGCAGGACGAAAACGGCAGAAAGCTTGAGCCTATCGAGCGACTTGTTATTGATGTTCCTGAGGAATCTGTCGGCTCTGTTATGGAAAAAATGGGCTCACGCAAGGGCGAGCTTGTTGCTATGCATCCTCAGGGAAGCCGTATGCGTATTGAGTTCCTTGTGCCTGCAAGAGGTCTTTTCGGTTATAAGAGCGAGTTCCTCACCGATACAAAGGGCGAGGGTATCATGAGCCACGTTTTCGATGGCTATGAGCCTTATAAGGGCGATATCGAACGCAGAAAAACAGGCTCTCTCGTTTCCTTTGAAACAGGTGACGCTGTTACTTACGGTCTCTATAACGCTCAGGAAAGAGGTCAGCTCTTTATTCCGGCAGGTACTCCTGTTTATGAGGGTATGGTCGTGGGAGCTTCTCCTAAGACTGATGACCTCGTTGTAAATGTCTGCAAGAAAAAACACCTCACCAATACCCGTGCAAGCGGAAGTGACGACGCTTTGCGTCTTGTTCCGCACAGAGTCCTCAGCCTTGAGGATTCCCTTGAATTTCTTGCTGATGATGAGCTTCTCGAGGTTACTCCCGAATCACTCAGAATCAGAAAAAGAGTGCTCAGCAATTCCCAGAGAGCTAAAATCAGGGGAAATGCAAAAAAATAAGCATAGTCTGAGATTATTCCGTCAGCACTGTTTTTAATATGTGCCGGCGACCTGAAAGGAAGGCGATTATCTTGAAAAATCTGAAAAAAATGCTTCTGCTGCTTACTGCTGCTGTTTGCTGCTTTACTGTTACAGCCTGCGGCGATAAGGACGATAAATCCTCGGCGGAAGAAACAAGCTCATCTGCTGAGGCTGATGTTCCCGAAAACGGAGTCGGTGAAATTATCGATAAGGACGATAAATCCTCGGCGGAAGAAACAAGCTCATCTGCTCCGGCTAATGTTCCTGAAAACGGAGTCGGTGAAATTATTGAGCCTGACGCTGATTCACAGGAGTCTGACCTCGGTTCTTACCGCTACAGCTCAAGCGGAGTCAAGCTCTATTACGATGAGGCTGAGTATCCTACAGAGCTTGTGCTTTCTCTGGAAAGATACTTCACTTCCTTTGAAAAAAAGGACTTTGAAGCCTATAAGCAGTGTGTCTATCCGAAGTATATAGATGAGATGAATGTTTTCCTCGAAAGAGATTTCGGCTATGACATTGAAACCTCGTTCAATACACAGTGCGATAATCTTTCCGCAAACATGGGCGGAGAGTTCACCATTACAAGAGTAAAGGCTGAAAAGCCTGAAACAGAGGATATAGACGCAGAAATAAAAGAGTATTTCGATATGCTCGGTGAATCGTTCCAGAAGGATTTCTATAAAGAGGTCACTGATGATGTTGAGGATATTCATTTCATGACCTTCTATATTATGGCAAGAGATACTGACGGTAATGAATCAATGCTTGTAAGCGGATTTGATATCGTCTTCGTGGAAAAAGACGGAAAATATTATACATTTGGCTAATGGAGGTGCTTTTCTATGAAAACTGTACTGAATAGAATTTCAGCTGTTCTTTGCTCGCTGACTCTGCTTACAGCTTTTGCTTCATGCGGTAAGTCGGATTCCGATGAGGAAAAGAAAACAAATAATAATTTGGTCGGCGGAGATATTGATGATGATGTGAATGTCGGAGTGGACGATATGCCTTATGGCTCTACAATGCGTTCAATGCGTCCTGCCGCTGACAATGATGTCCCGTTAATGATTGAGTTTGACTACAGATTCGTTACGGAAGATATGGCGTATGCTGTATCGAACTATATGGCAGGAGTAGCAAAAAAAGACCCTGCGCTTATGCAAAAGGCAACCAATCCTGAAATTTTCAAGGCTGCTATGGAAAGCGAAGAGGCTGCTACCCCTGAAGAATACGCAGAAGCTATGTATAACGACATCAAAGAGGTTGTAGGCGACGATTTCACATTAAGCATGATCAGCGTACAGAGCGTGAGCGACAGCAGCAGCTTTAATTTTGCATCATATAATATGTTTGTGAACTCGGTTCTGCCGGATGCTCAGATTACCGATCGTAAGCTCCTTGAACTGAATGTCTATTATAAGACTGACGATTCTTCAGGTACGCTTTACGATAAGACCGGTGCCTACGTTAATGCCGTGCTCTATACAATCGACGGAAAACTTTATATTATCGGTTAAGAAAAAATATACGGACACAATGTAATGTGTCCGCTGTGTCAGCATTAGAAAAGGCTGCCGCTTTTTACTGCGGCAGCCTTTTTGTTATATCTGTGCTGAGTAGTTTGGTGCTTCCTTAGTGATATAGATATCATGAGGATGGCTTTCCTTGAGACCTGCTCCTGTGATTCTGATAAAGGTTGCTTTTTCGTGGAGGGTAGGAATATCCTCGCATCCGCAGTAACCCATACCTGAACGGATTCCGCCGACGAGCTGGAAGATAGTATCAGCAACAGGGCCCTTGAATGGAACTCGTCCCTCTACGCCTTCGGGCACGAGCTTCTTTGCGCCCTCCTGGAAATATCTGTCGGTTGAGCCGTTTGCCATAGCTCCGAGGCTTCCCATTCCTCTGTATACCTTGAACTGACGTCCCTGATAGATTTCTGTCTCTCCGGGAGCTTCAGCACAGCCTGCAAGCAGTGAGCCGAGCATTACTACATTTGCGCCTGCTGCAAGAGCCTTTACGATATCGCCTGAATACTTGATTCCGCCGTCAGCGATAACGGGGATGCCGTATTTCTGAGCTACACACGCTACATCGTAAACTGCGGTAATCTGAGGAACACCGATACCTGCAACAACACGTGTTGTACAGATAGAGCCGGGTCCGATACCAACCTTGAGGCAGTCTGCACCGGCAGCGATAAGAGCCTCAGCAGCCTCAGCAGTTGCGATGTTTCCGGCAATAACGGGAGTATCAGGAAATGCTTCCTTGACCATTTTCAGGCACTTGATAATATTTGCACTGTGACCGTGAGCTGAGTCAAGAACGAGGACATCAACCTGAGCATCGATAAGAGCCTTTGCTCTGTCGAGAACATTTGCGGTTACGCCGATTGCAGCACCGCAGAGGAGTCTGCCCTTGTTGTCACGTGCGGAATTGGGATACTGAACGGATTTTTCGATATCCTTGATTGTAATAAGTCCCTTGAGATATCCCTCTTCGTCAACGATGGGGAGCTTTTCTATTTTATGTGCACGGAGGATTTCCTGAGCCTGATCAAGTGTAGTGCCGACAGGAGCTGTGATAAGGTTGTCCTTTGTCATAACCTCGGAAATTTTAGCGGTGAAGTCAGTCAGGAAGCGCATATCTCTGTTGGTTATGATTCCGACGAGCTTGTTTTTGCTGTCAACAATCGGTACGCCTGAGATCTTGTATTTACCCATAAGCTCATCAGCGTCAGCAACGATGCAGTCCTCTGTCAGTGAGAACGGATTTACGATAACGCCGTTTTCTGAACGCTTTACCTTGTCAACCTCTTCTGCCTGCTGCTCGATAGTCATATTCTTATGGATAATACCGATTCCACCTTCACGAGCGATAGCGATAGCCATACGTGAATCGGTAACAGTATCCATAGCAGCTGTCATGATTGGTGTGTTCAGTGTCACGGTCTTGGTGAGCTTTGTTCCGAGCTTGATCATGTTCGGAGTTACGTTTGACTCTGCTGGAATCAGCAGTACATCGTCAAAAGTAAGACCTTCCTTCTGAAATTTGCTGTTAATATCGGTCAGCATAAAAATTCCTCCTTGCAATAAAAATCAAAATGTTTATTAACTTTAATGATACTATTTTTTACAGCTTATGTCAATACCCGACTTTGCGTGGCGATATAGAAATTTTGTGTTAATAAATAATATGATTTGTCGAAAAAAGCAATGCTGTGTAATAATGTGTCAGTGCGTTAATACGCTGCTGTACGGAATTCCGCACAGCACAACTGCTTATATATGATATATTCTTATGCTTCGCTCTGGATTCTTGCATATTCCTGAAGAATAAGTGAAGCGTCCTTGGCGTCAACGTATCCGTCTTTATTGTAATTTGCAAGCTTTTTCTGAGCCTCGCTGAAGGACGATTCACAGCCTGAAGAGACATTTGCGTATTCCTGAAGTACGGTTGAAGCGTCTCTTGCGTCGAGCATTCCGTCCTCGTTTACATCACCGAGGACTGCCTTGGCAGTTTTAAAGGTTATACCGTAATTTCCGGCATAGGAATCAGCCTGTGAGCCGAATATTCCCTTGATAAAGAAGCCGCTGATATTCTGTGTACTGCCGCTGCGGATATCGTAATGCCTGCCGACAGCGTCGCTTCCGATTTCTTCTACAGTCGGCGGCAGGTAAATTCCGCTGAGCTGTGAGCAGCCGAAAAATGCCTGTGCACCGATTCCGGAAATATTTTCGGGAATATTGATGCTGTTCAGAGCTGTGCATGAGTAGAAGCAGTTTTCAGGGATAGCGGTCAGATTTTTTCCGAGAGTAACATTTTCCAGCGAGGTGCAGCTCAGAAAACAGCTTTCACCGAGTGATTTGACAGAATCGGGAAGAGCTATTGCTTCAAGAGCAAGACAGCCAGTGAAGGCTTTGTCGCCGATTGAGGTGACTGTTTCGGGAATTTCAACAGAAATAAGGTCAAGATTTCCGAAAAAGGCCTTTTCGCCTATGCTTATTACACTGCAGCCGTCAATTTCAGATGGGATAACAAGCTCCTCTCCTGTTCCTGATGCACCTGTGATTTCAATTTCCTTATCGGCTTCGTCGGTATATACAAAGGTATAGAGTGTATTTCCGATTTCTGCGGTGTTTGCGGAGTCAGGCGTTGAGTTTGCTTCAGCAGAAGCTGCAAATGGAAACGCCGACAGCACAAGTACTGCTGCCGAGAGCACTGATAGCATTTTTTTCATCACAGATTCTCCTTACGGCATATTTCGCCGTTTATCATTACAAGCTGCGGTTCGGACATCAGGTCGAGTGGGTTTTCGCCCTTTTTGTAAAGCTGAAGGTCAGCGTCCTTACCGACGGCAAGACTTCCGGTAGTTTCCTCAATTCCAAGAATTTCCGCAGGATTGATTGTCAGTGTTTTCAGAGCGTCCTCAAATCCGAGTCCTCCCTTTACCGCAGCCTGTGCAGAGAGCGGAAGATACTGTATCGGAATTACCGTATGGTCGGTACAGATAGCCAGCTTTACGCCGTTTTCGTGCATTATTGAGGCATTTTTCAGCTCAAGCCCTCTCATTTCAGGCTTGCAGCGGTCACAGATGATAGGTCCGCAGATTACGGGTACCTCCTCCTCTGCAATTATATCGGCGATTCTGTGTCCCTCTGTACCGTGAATGATAACCGGTTCAAGGGAAAATTCCTTTGCAATTCTCATGGCTGTACAGATATCGTCAGCACGGTGACAGTGGAAAAAGGCTTTCATTTTTCTGTCAAGAAGCGGCATGAGTGCCTCGCACTTTATATCGTATTCGGGAGGATTGTAGTTTTCGCTGTCGGAGTAATAGCTGTCCATATCGTGGACGTACCGACGTGCCTTATAAAGTCCCTCACGGATTATTGCGGATACAGCCATTCTTGTCACGGGAGCTTCCTCACGTCCGTTGTAGACATTCTTAGGATTCTCGCCGAGAGCAAATTTTATTCCGCAGTTTTTTATCAGCATATCGTCAATTCTTCTGCCGTTTGTCTTGATTGCACAGATTTCTCCGCCGCAGGGATTGGCACTTCCCGGACAGGAGGCAACCGAGGTTATTCCACGTGTACGTGCCTCCTCAAAGCAGCGGTCAAACGGATTGATACCGTCGATAGCTCTCATATGCGGAGAAAAGGGGTCGGTTGATTCATTGCAGTCGTCGCCCTCGAAGTCGATTGAGTCCTCTATGATACCGAGGTGAGTATGTGCGTCGATAAAGCCGGGGAGCAGCATACCGCCCTGAGCGTCAAGACAGTCAGCCCCGAAAGTTTCCGGAGTGCCTTCTCCGATTGCGGCAATTCTGCCGTCCTGAATTTCTATCCAGCCGTTTTTTATGACTCCTGATGAGTCTATTGTATAAATTTCAGCATTATAAATCAGCATTGCGGTCTCCGTTCAAATTATTTTTTTATGGTTTCAGCGATCTGCTCCGCAATTTCTACAGGGCTTCCGCTGCATTCGATTCTGACGGTTGAATTCTGTATGTATATATCTCTGCGTCTGTTATACAGCTCTTCGAGCTGTTCACGTGTGGAATTCATCACGATAGGACGGTTTGTATCGCCGCTTATGCGTTCATAGCACACATCAAAAGGAACATCAAGAAAAATAATCCTGCTGCCTGATTCGGCTGCCGCCTTTGCAGTTGCGGGATTGAGCATTGCGCCTCCTCCGCAGGCTGCTACAGTTGTCCTGCCGCAGAGAGAACGCACGATTTCCGCTTCAATCTGTCGGAAATAAGGCTCGCCCTTCTGAGCGAAAATTTCAGGGATTGTCATTCCTTGATTTTCAACGATAAGCTCGTCTGTGTCGCAGAAGCTGCAGCCGAGTTTTTTTGCCGCAAGCTTTCCGACGGTTGATTTGCCGCAGCCCATAAAGCCGCACAAAAATACAGTCATATCTATCTCTCCTTAGCAGGGCGGTGAATTGCCGTCCGGTTTGCTGTGATATTATTTGTTCATTGAGTCAACGGCGTTTTCTACCTCGGTAATAATTACGGAAATATCTTCGGTTGTGAATTTGCCGCCGTACCAGATTTCGTGAGCCTTTACTGCCTGATATACGAGCATGGAAGCACCGCCGACAGCGGTTTTTCCGAGTGCTCTTGCCTTTTTCATAAGCAGCGTTTCCGTAGGGTTGTATATTGCGTCGAAGAAGCTCAGGCAGCTGCCGATAACCTCGTCGCTTACAGCACATTTGTCAGTGTTAGGGTACATTCCCACGGGGGTTGCGTTCACGAGAAGGTCGAACTGTCCTTCAAGTGACTCTATATCGGCAATTCTGACTGCTGCGTTGCTGCATTTTGCGAGTATTTCCGCCATAAGAAGCTGAGCGTTCTTAACGTCCTTAGGGAGTACTGCAAGGGTCAGCGAGCCGCCGTGAAGAGCGGTTTCAATCGCCATCATTCTGCCGACTCCTCCGCAGCCGAGAATTACGACGTTTCCGCTTATCGGGAGAAGCTCCGCAGAACGGAGAAAGCCGTCGCAGTCTGTATTATAGCCGATAAGTCTGCCGTTATCGTTTTTGATGCAATTTACGGAATTGTAACGCTGAGCGCTCTCGCCAAGCTCGTCCATAAGCTGGATTACCGACTGCTTATGAGGAATTGTGACATTCATGCCGCTGAAGCTTTCAATAAGCTCACGGCTGTCTGCGATTACGTCAGGGTCTATATCGACAAGCTCGTATGTACAGTCTGTATGTCCGCTGAGAGCAAAAAGTCTGTTGTGGATCAGCGGAGACATTGAATGACCGAGAGGATGTCCTGTCAATGCGTATTTATTCATATATTGCAGCTCCTTCAAGTGTGTCCTTGTTTTCGATGCTTACAGCCGTTACGTCTTTGAGAGTCTTTTTCACAAGTCCTGTGAGAGTTTTTCCGGGACCGAATTCAACAAATCTGTCAGCACCTGCCTCACTCATTGCGGCAAGCTCAGAGGTGAAGCGGACGGGCGATACGATGTGCTGTGCAAGAAGCTCGGGCATATTGCTGAAATCTGTCAGCTCGCCGCCTGTGACATTTGAATAGTATCTGACTTCGGGAGCCTTGAATTCAATTGTTTTTGCGGTTTCGTAGAATTTATCAGCAGCAGGCTGCATCAGCTTTGAATGGAAGGCTCCGGCAACATTCAGAGGAATAATTCTTGCCTTGAGTCCGGCGAAAACCTCGCTTACTTCGGCAATACCCTCGGGAGTTCCTGCGATTACTGTCTGAACTGGGGAGTTGTAATTTACTGCGGCGGCGTATTCCTTTGCATTATCGCACAACTCGGCAACCTTTTCGGGAGCAATTTTCATAATAGCTGCCATTGCACCGCTGCTTGCTGCTGCGGCTTCCTCCATTGCTGCCGCTCTTGCCTTTATAAGACGGAATGCGTCCTCAAGGGTGATCATTCCTGAAGCGTACATAGCGGCATATTCGCCGAGTGAGTGACCTGCAACGCCGTCAAATACGAAGCCCTTTGACTGCGCTGCTTTGAGGCAGATTATTGATGTTGTCATAATTGCCGGCTGAGCATTGATTGTGCGTGAAAGCTCTGCATCATCGGCTTCAAAGCAGATTTTTTTAAGGTCTGTGCCGAGTATATCGGAGCCTGTTTCGTATACGCTGAGAAGATCAGGCATTGCCTCGATGATGTCCTTACCCATGCCCGGGTACTGTGAACCCTGACCGGAGAAGAGTGAAATAGTCATAATATTGTTATTTCCTTTCTGTTAGTTATGCACAAAAACATATCGTTATTGCACAAATGAGTGTCGAAAATTTTGTGCATAGCGCTGATATTTTGTTTTGCAAGACGCAAAATATTAAAATATAGTTGCAAAAAAACCGGAAATGATTTACAATGTATGTTATGTGGTTTATTTTGCTTACTACAATACTATAACATAATTTTTCGGTTTTTACAACCATATTCTTATAAATTATCTTTTTAAGGAGTTTTTTGATGGGTATCAATATTTTAGGCATCGGAAGCTATGTGCCGGAACAGAAGCTCACTAATGATGACTTTAAGAAGTTCATCGATACTAATGACGAATGGATAAGAACCCGTACAGGTATCACTGAGCGCCGTATGGCAGGCTGGGAGCCTGCATGGTACATGGGAAAGCAGGCGGCTCTTGAAGCAATCGGACAATCAGGAATCAATCCGGACGAAATAGGGCTTATTATCTGTACTTCTGTAACATCTGATTTTCTTACGCCGAGTATGTCGTGTATTATTCAGAATGAAATCGGTGCGAAAAATGCTGCCTCTTTTGACCTGAATGCTGCGTGCTCAGGCTTTGTATATGCTCTTGATACCGCAAGTCGCTTCCTTGATACCGATCCTTCACTGAAATATGTTCTTATTGTGGCTTCTGAGGCGCTTTCACGCTTTCTTGATTTTGAGGACAGAACAACGTGCATTCTTTTCGGCGACGGCGCTGCGGCTGCTGTTGTTGAAAGAAGCGATAAAATGTATTCCTCTTATCTTGCTGCGGACGGCAGCGGTGCATCGTCCCTCTATGCAAGAAGCCTCAGCGTAGCTCCCGAAATAGCTGTCGAAAAGGAGTTCGACGACGGCTTTGAGGTCAAGGATAATATGCATCGTCTCATTCAGGACGGCAAAACAGTATATAAATTTGCAGTAAATGCCCTGCCCGCTGCTTTTGAGCAGGCTGCTGCCAAAATCGGCGTCAGCAAGGATGATATGGATTTCTTTATTCCTCATCAGGCAAATATGAGAATTATAGAAACTGCCGCAAAGAAGCTCGGAGTTCCGATTGATAAATTCGTTGTTACTCTCGACCATTACGGCAATACCTCAAGTGCTTCAATTCCTCTTGCCCTGTGTGAGGCTATCAGGAACGGCACTGTGAAAAAGGGTATGAAAATTGCTCTCATAGGCTTCGGCGCAGGTCTTACCTATGGCGGAATTATTATGGAATATTGATGAAATAAAGAACTTGAAAAGGAGAAAACTTATGAAAACAAGAATCACTGAGCTTTTAGGCTGTCAGTATCCTCTCATTCAGGGCGGTATGGCTTGGGTTGCCGAGCATAATCTCGCTGCCGCAGTTTCAAATGCAGGCGGTATCGGTCTCATTGCGGGAGGTTCGGCTCCGATTGACTATCTCCGTGAGCAGATTCGTCTCTGTAAGGAGAAAACTGATAAGCCGTTCGGCGTGAATATCATGCTTATGAGTCCCAACGCTGAGGATCTTGCTCAGCTCTGTATAGATGAAAAGGTTGCGGTTGTTACTACAGGTGCAGGTAATCCCGGGAAGTTCATTCCTGCATGGAAAGATGCGGGAATAAAGGTTATCCCTGTAATACCGTCGGTTGCTCTTGCAAAGAGAATGGAAAAGGCAGGCGCTGATGCTGTTGTTGCTGAGGGTACTGAATCAGGCGGACATATCGGCGAAAATACCACAATGTGTCTCGTGCCCCAGGTTGTGGATGCACTTTCTATCCCTGTTATCGCCGCAGGCGGTATCGCTGACGGCAGAGGTGTTGCGGCTTCATTCATGCTCGGTGCTGAGGGTGTACAGATAGGTACACGCTTCCTTGCTTCGGAGGAGTGTCAGATTCACCCCACTTTCAAGGAGCTTGTTGTTAAGGCCAAGGATACCGACAATGTGGTTACAGGACGCTATACAGGTCACCCTTGCAGAAATATCAAGACTAAATTTGCAAAAATGCTTGCAAACGGCGAAAAGGACGGTTCACTCACTCCCGAACAGTTTGAGGAGGTTACTCTCGGCTCACTCAGGAAAGCCGTTCAGGACGGTAATGTTGAGGAAGGCTCATTCCTCTGCGGACTTATTGCAGGTATGGTGAATGAAATCAAGCCGTGTAAGGATATCGTTGAGGAAATGATGGCACAGGCTGAAAAGCTTCTTAACAGATAAAAAGCGGTCAGATATCTGAATCAATCTTAAAAATTACAGAAAAGGTTAATGAAACTAATACTGGGATTCTAAAGGGTTTAACCCTTTAGCGGATTCCAAAGGCGGCGCCTTTGGTGGGGTGTGGGGCAAAGCCCCGCATTATGCTTCCGAAGCGCTTCGCAAGGGGTGAATTTCAAAACAGTCTGGCAGACTGTTTTGAAAGAGGGGACGCCTTGCAAGTGAAGGCGTCCCTTGATAATAACCAACACTGACAAACTGTGTTGATGATTGACGTGAATATATACGTTTCAAAAAATGATATAAGG
The DNA here is from genome assembly GCA_017935095.1 of Ruminococcus sp. Classification (GTDB taxonomy): domain Bacteria; phylum Bacillota; class Clostridia; order Oscillospirales; family Ruminococcaceae; genus Ruminococcus. The sequence goes on along the minus strand of JAGBIH010000097.1, from coordinate 18,942 downwards.
ACAGAATTTACTATGAAAAGATATGAATTTATCAGAATGAAATACAAGATGATGAAGGGCGGTTATGTAACCTCTAAGGAGGACGGCTACCGTGACCACAGAACTGTCATCACGGAAATGGCTTCACAGGGCTGGCGCTTCGTGGGATATATTCCGACTGAGGCTGCCGGAAATTACAGTGCCGCTCCTGAATATGACCTTGTATTTGAAAGAGAAGAATTATAATGGAGGAAATAAGCTTTAAACGCTGTCCGATATGCGGCGGAGAGCTTGATTTCGGAACTGCAAGATTTCCGAGTCCATACTCAGTTATGGATCTAATTGTCGCAGAAGCACAATTTTATTCCGATAAAACTGCTGAAGCGTATGAAAAGCATCCTATAAAAAAGCTTTTTCAAATGAGCGACAAATCTTTCTCGGTGAGATGGGGAAATAAAGGCAATCCCGCAGGATTCTGCGAAAAATGTAATCGGATTTTTGTGGAATTTGAAGTAACTGATTAAAAATAAATTGGAGGAATAAATAATGGCAGTAGCATTAATCACAGGCGCATCACAGGGAATAGGCGCCTGCATCGCAAAGAGACTTGCAAAGGACGGCTTTGACGTCGCAATCAACCACTTCCCGAGTGAGGAATCCGCTGCAAAGGCGCTTGAGGTAGCTAAGGAATGTGAGGCTTTCGGCGTAAAGGCAGTATGCTTCGCCGCAGATGTCTCAAAAATGGCTGAATGCGAGGAAATGGTAAAGGCTGTGAAGGAACAGCTCGGCAGTATAGACGCTCTCGTCAATAATGCAGGCATCACCAGGGATAAGCTCCTTGCAAGAATGAGCGAGGATGAATACGACGCTGTTATTGCCGTTAATCAGAAGAGCATCTTCAATATGCTGAAAAATGTGTGTCCCGTTATGATGAAGCAGAAGCACGGCAGAATTGTCAATATCGCTTCCGTTGCAGGCCTTTACGGAAACCCCGGACAGATAAACTATTCCGCTTCAAAGGGTGCTGTTATCTCTATGACAAAAACCGTGGCAAAGGAGTACGGCAGGAAGAATATCACCTGCAACGCTGTTGCTCCCGGCTTTATACACACTCCTATGACGGACGTTCTTGCCGAGGATTACAAGACTAAAATGCTTGAGGCTGTCGCTATGAGAAGATACGGCGAGCCTGAGGAGGTAGCGTCTGTTGTTTCCTTCCTTGTATCTGAGGATTCCTCCTATGTTACAGGACAGGTTATTGAGATTTCAGGCGGTCTCTCTATGTAATTCAGCGTACACAGATTCCGGTTTCCGGAAGCTGCGTAATATACGGACTGTGCGGGCAGCATGAGTCCCTATAAGGAAAGAAAGGATTTTTTATGAGCAGAAGAGTTGTTATTACAGGTATGGGAGCTGTTACTCCCCTCGGAACAGGTGTTGATAAATTCTGGGAGGGTATTAAAGCCAACAGAATCGGTTTCTCATTTATTGATAAATTCGATACTGAGCGTACCGGTGTTAAAATAGGCGGTCTTGTAAGGGATTTCGATGAAACCGCTTATTATGATACAAAGGGCTGCTTCGACAAAAAAGAAGCCAAAAGAATGGATAACTTTACTAAATACGCAGTGGTTGCCGCTCACGAAGCGCTTGAGGACGCAAGCACCGATTTCAGCGATGTTGACCCCTATAAGGCAGGCGTTATCGTAGGCTGCGGAGTCGGCGGTATGGACCTTACCCTCAGAGAACACAGCAAGTATCTTGAAAAAGGTCCGGGAAGAATTTCCGTATTCTATGTCCCGATGATGATAACAAATATGGCGGCAGGAACTATCTCCATGAAGACAGGCTTCAAGGGTGCAAATTATGACGTTTCTACTGCCTGTGCATCTGCTACTCACGCTATCGGCGAGGCTTTCCGTAAAATAAAGGACGGTTACCTTGATGTTTGCCTTGCCGGCGGTACTGAATGTTCAAATGATGAGTTTACCTACGGCGGCTTTGCAAATATGAAGGCGCTTACAAAGAGCAGTGACCTTGAACGTGCTTCGGTTCCGTTTGATAAGGAAAGAAACGGCTTCGTTCTGAGCGAGGGAAGCGGTATCCTCGTTCTTGAGGAATATGAGCACGCTAAGGCAAGAGGTGCTAAGATTTATGCTGAGGTTGCAGGATACGGCGCTACCTGTGACGCTTACCATATGACCTCGCCCTCGCCGACAGGTGACGCAGCTGGTATGGGTATGACCCTTGCTATGCAGGAGGCAGGTCTCAGACCTGAGGATATAGATTACATCAATGCTCATGGAACTTCAACAGGTCTCAATGACAAATATGAGACAACAGCTATCAAGAACGCATTCGGCGACAGAGCGTATGATTTGAAGATCAATTCTACAAAGTCGATGACAGGTCATCTTCTCGGTGCCGCAGGTGCCGTTGAGGCTATCGTTACGGCAAAATCCATAGAGGAAGGCTTTATCCACAGAACGGTCGGCTATAAGGTTCCCGATGAGGAATGCGACCTTGATTACTGTGTTGAGGGAAATATTCAGCAGGAAGTAAGAGCTGCACTTTCAAATTCGCTCGGCTTCGGCGGTCATAATGCAACAATCTGCTTAAAAAAGGTTACTGAATAGGAGGAGTTATACATGGAAAAAATTTACGGTCAGTTCGATATTGAAACTATCAGCAGACTTGCTGATATCGTGCGTGAAAATGAACTCTCGGAGATTACCATAACAGATGATGAAAAGTCCATCACTATCAAGGGAAAGAAGTGTGCTCCGCCTCCGCCGGCTGTTCCGATCATGCCTCAGATGTCAGTGCAGCAGACTTCAGTTCAGGCTGAAGTGCCAACAGAAGCTCCTAAGCAGGAGCAGCTCAGCGGTAATATCGTGAAATCACCTATCGTCGGAACCTTCTATGCTGCTCCGTCACCCGATAAGCCGCCGTTTGTCAAGGTGGGCGACAAGGTTAAGAAGGGCGATGTTATCATGATTATCGAGTCCATGAAGCTTATGAATGAGATTCAGTCAGAATTTGACGGCGTTGTTGAGAAGATTCTCGTTTCCGACGCTCAGGCTGTGGAATTCGACCAGCCTCTTATGATTATAAAGTAAATTATTGTATTACGGACAGTATTCCGTACATTATATGTAAGGATACAGTCCGCATTGCGGTACAGTGTTCCGCTGAAGAAAGGAGCTTGGTAAAATGTCAGAGATAATAATGAATAAAGAACAGATAATGGAAATTATTCCTCACCGTGACCCGTTCCTCCTTATCGACGAAATCGTTGAAATGGAAGTCGGAGTAAAGGTGAGGGCAAGAAAATATATCAGGGAGGATGACTTCTGGTTCAAGGGACATTTTCCCGGCTATCCGGTAACTCCCGGAGTGCTTATGGTTGAAATGCTTGCTCAGGCAGGTGCTGTGTGTCTCCTCTCAAAGCCTGAATTCAAGGGCAAAATCGGTCTCTTCGGAGGTATCGACAAGGCTAAGTTCCGCCGACAGGTTGTGCCCGGCGATGTTCTTGACCTTGAGGTTGAAATTATCCGCATGAGAGGCCCTGTCGGTACAGGAAAGGCGCTTGCTTCCGTAAACGGAGAAAAGGCTGTATCCTGCGAAATTACCTTCGCCATTACCGACGGCAGCAAGGACGGACAGAACTGATTTTCTGCCGTCTGATACATAGAACCTGTTTCGGCACTTTATATTTGTACACGTGAATGCGTTTAAAGACAGGTTCGCAGTTTTAAGGAGATTTATATGTTCAGAAAAGTACTGATTGCCAACAGAGGTGAAATTGCAGTCCGTATTCTTAGGGCGTGCCGTGAGCTTGGAATCCGCAGCGTTTCCGTTTATTCAACTGCTGACAGGAATTCGCTCCACGCTCAGATTGCAGACGAGGCTGTCTGTATAGGACCTCCTGCAACCAAGGACAGCTACCTCAATATGAATGCTGTGATTCAGGCTGCGCTCAATACGGGAGCAGATGCTATACATCCCGGCTTCGGATTTCTCTCGGAAAATGCCGAGTTTGCACGCCTGTGTGAGAAAAACGGCATTGAATTTATCGGTCCGTCATATACGTCAATAGAAATGCTCGGCGATAAGGCAGCCGCCAAGGAGACTATGGCTGCTGCCGGTGTTCCTGTAATACCGGGCTCAAAGGGTGCTGTTTCATCACTTGAGGAGGCGGAGAAAATTGCCGCAGATGCAGGCTATCCTGTGCTGGTAAAGGCTTCCGCAGGAGGCGGAGGAAGAGGTATCAGACGTGTTGACTCTCCTGAAGAGCTTGAGGCTCAGATGATTGCCGCTCAGCAGGAGGCTAAGAATTTCTTCGGCGATGATACGGTTTATATCGAGAAATTCCTCGTTAATCCTCATCATGTTGAAATCCAGATTATAGCTGACAAACAGGGGAATGTCATATATCTCGGCGAGCGTGACTGCTCTATGCAGAGAAGAAATCAGAAGGTTCTTGAAGAGTGCCCCAGCCCTATCGTAAGCGAGGAGCTGCGTAAGAAAATGGGCGAGGCTGCTGTTACTGCCGCTAAGCAGTGCGGTTACTACAATGCGGGTACGATTGAATTCCTCGTGGACGAAAACAGAGACTTCTATTTCATGGAGATGAATACACGAATTCAGGTTGAGCATCCCATTACTGAAGCTGTTACAGGCTTTGACCTTGTGAAGGCTCAGATTCAGATTGCTGCAGGTATGCCTCTGGGAATCCGTCAGGAGGATATAGAGCTTCGTGGCCATGCCATTGAGTGCAGAATCAATGCGGAAAATCCGTCGCTTGATTTCCGTCCGTCTCCCGGTACGATTACCGCTCTTTACGTTCCCGGAGGACCCGGTATAAGAATCGACGGCGCTGTTTATCAGGGGTATACCATTACTCCATACTACGATTCCATGATAAGCAAGCTCATTGCTCACGGCTCGGACAGAGATGACGCTATCAACAAGATGAGATGGGCGCTTTCTGAGTTTATCGTGGAGGGCGTTGATACAAATATTGATTTCCAGCTTGAGATTATCAAGCACCCTGAGTTCAGAAGCGGTAATTACGATATCGGCTTCCTGAACCGATATATGGAAAAGAATAAAAAATAAGAAGACGTATCGGCAGATAATATGTAAATCCTGCTGATAAAGCTTCTGCTCCGGAATCAGTGCAGCAGCGCAGTAAGTATTCCGAATTATTCAGAATTGCGGTGAAATATATGCTTGAAGATTTTTTTAAGGTTGTAAAAAAGCGTTTCAACGACGGCGAAGAGGAAGAAAAGGCTCCTGTATTCAAATGCCCCAGATGTCAGAATACAGTGCTTATCAGCCGTTATCTGGAGCTTAACAGGGTCTGCCCCGATTGTAATTATCACGGCAGACTTTCAGCAGCGGAACGTATAAAAATTACCGTTGATAAGGGAAGCTTCTCGGAGATTAACGCTGATATGAAAAGCTGTAATCCTATCGACTTCCCTGAATATACCGAGAAACAGGAGACTCTGCGCAGCGAGACAGGTCTTAATGACGCTGTTGTTACCGGTACAGCTCTTATAAAAGGCAGCCCCGTTGTTGTCGGCGTTATGGATTCACGCTATATGATGGGCTCTATGGGCAGCGTTGTCGGAGAGAAAATCGCACGTGCTTTTGAGTATGCTGCTGAAAATAAGCTTCCTGTCGTTCTCTTTACCTGTTCGGGAGGCGCACGTATGCAGGAGGGAATAGTTTCTCTTATGCAGATGGCAAAAACCTCCGGTGCGGTCAAGCTCCACAGCGATGCAGGCGGTCTTTATATAACAGTTCTTACCGACCCGACTACCGGCGGTGTTACCGCAAGCTTTGCTTCTCTCGGCGATATTATTATTGCTGAGCCTAAGGTGCTTGTGGGCTTTGCAGGCAGAAGAGTTATCGAAAGTACTATCAAGCAGCGTCTGCCTGAGGATTTCCAGCTTGCTGAATTCATGCAGGAAAAAGGCTTTGTGGATATGATTGTGGAGCGCCGTAAAATGCGCAGCACACTCTCTCATCTGCTGAAGCTTCACGGATATAATGCAAAGGAGGTCTGAGCTATGGACGAGAAAAAAACTGCGTGGGAACGCCTCCAGCTTGTTCATCTGAAGGGCAGACCTACTATAAATGACTATATTCCGCTTGTTTTTACCGATTTTTATGAAATGCACGGTGACCGTCTCTGCGGTGACGATAATGCTATAATCGGAGGCGTTGCACGCCTTGATAATATGCCCGTCACCATTATTGCCGAGGTTAAGGGCAGAGATATCAACGAGAATAAGAACTGCAATTTCGCTATGCCGCACCCCGAGGGCTACAGAAAGGCTCTCAGACTCGCTAAGCAGGCAGAAAAATTCCATAGACCCGTTATCTGCTTTATTGATACTCCCGGTGCTTTCTGCGGCATCGCTGCCGAGGAAAGAGGTCAGGGTGAGGCTATTGCACGTAATATTGCCGAGTTTATGACATTGAGAACTCCTATCATCTCAATTGTCCTCGGAGAAGGCGGAAGCGGCGGCGCTCTTGCACTCGGAGTCTGCGATGAGCTTGCAATGCTCGAAAATGCCCAGTACTCTGTTGTATCGCCGAGAGGCTTTGCAAGTATTCTCTGGAAGGACGCCTCACGTGAGCAGGAGGCCTGCGATATTATGCGTATTACCGCCGAGGATATGGTGCAGCTCGGAGTCGCTGAGGCTATCATAGAAGAGCCGCTCGGAGGCGCACATAACGATTTAGACAAAATTTCAGAGAATATTAAAGAATATTTGTCACAAATAATTCCTGAAAAATGTAAAAAAGATATTGACGTTTTGCTTAAAGAACGCTATACTAAATTTAGAAAAATCGGTGAGTTCACAGAATAAGCCGTTTTTATAAATTACAGCTCATTGCTGTGTAATTTTCATAAGGAGGATTTTTATTATGATTTTTGAAAAACTCAAGGATATCATTGCAGAACAGCTCGGTGTTGACGCAGATGAGGTTACTAATGAAGCTAATATTCAGGACGATCTCGGTGCAGATTCTCTTGACGTTGTTGACCTTATCACAACTATTGAGGACGAATTTGACCTCTCTATCCCCGATGAGGCTGTTGAGGAAATCAAGACAGTAGGCGATATCGTTAATTACATCGAAAAGAACGCTGACGCTGAATAATTATAGGCAATACCGCAGATAATCTGAAGTCTGATATGTTTTCAGCTGCGGGAAGAATCCTCTGTTCATAAGACAGAGGATTTTTTGTTTGCAGGAAAATTCCGGCTGCTGCGGTAATGCCTGAAAAAAATTCTTGCAATTGGTGCGGAAGTGTGGTATAATGTAGGATATGGAATTTTTTTATCTTCGGAGCCGATGCTCCGGTGAAAGGACTATATGAAAAAAATTACTATCGTTACCGGTCACTATGGCAGCGGAAAAACCAATTTTTCCGTGAATCTTGCCGTTAAAGCTGCTGCGGAAGGAAAATCTGTGGCAATTGTTGACCTTGATATCGTGAATCCGTATTTCAGGACTGCTGATTTCCGCTCACTCTTCGAGCAGAAAGGCATAAAGCTTATCGCTCCCGATTTCGCTAACAGCAATCTCGATATTCCGTCAATTCAGTTTGATGTTGAGCAGCTTGCCGCAAGCGAGGACTGCCTTATCATCGACGTTGGCGGTGATGATGCCGGTGCGGTCGCTCTCGGACGCTATGCAGAGGCTCTGTCCGCTTACGGCAATGATATTGACATGTACTATGTAATCAATCAGCGCAGATATCTAACCTCGACTCCCGAAGAGGTCGTGGCACTCATGTATGATATTGAGGCCGCCTCCCGTATGAAGCATACGGCAATCGTTAATAATACGAATCTCGGCTGTGAGACAACTGCTGCTGTTGTTGAAGCCTCAAGAGGCTTTGCTAAGGAAACTTCCGCTAAAACAGGTCTGCCTGTCGCTTTTACGGTTTATCCCGCAGAATGCGCTGAGCTGACTGATAATCCCGATGCCTTTGCGGCTGAGATTTATGTCAGACCGGTTTGGGATTGACCTTCAGGACAACACTGCACAAGCTCTGTGCGGTATTGCCTCAGTTTTATTTTCATGAAAGGATGTGTAACCGAATGGCTAAAATGACAGTTATTACCGAGCGCTGCAAGGGCTGCGGTCTGTGTACTGCTGCCTGTCCCAAGAATATCGTTGCCCTCCAGAAGGAAAAACGTAACAAAAAGGGATATTTCTACGCTGTGTGTACAGATGAGGCTTCATGTATAGGCTGCGCTATGTGCGCTATCATGTGCCCTGACTGCGCTATCACTGTTGAGAAATAACAGGTTATTATTCAGAATATTATTCATTAATTTGAAAGGAGCTGTTTAGCTTTGGAAAGAAATCTTATGAAGGGTAATGAGGCTCTCGCTGAGGCTGCTATCCGTGCAGGCTGTAAGTGCTTCTTCGGCTATCCGATTACCCCGCAGACTGAGCTTGCCGCTTATATGGCAAAGCGTATGAATAAGGCAGGTGGAGTTTTCCTTCAGGCAGAATCTGAAATCGCTGCTGTAAATATGGTGCTCGGCGCTGCTTCAACAGGCGTCCGTGCAATGACTTCATCATCTTCTCCCGGAGTTTCACTCAAGAGTGAGGGTATCTCCTATATTGCAGGCTCTGACCTTCCTGCTGTTATTATAAATGTTCAGAGAGGCGGCCCCGGTCTTGGCGGTATCCAGCCATCACAGGCTGATTACTGGCAGGCTACAAAGGCTCTCGGTCACGGTGACTTCCACCTCCTCGTTTACGCTCCTGCTTCCGTTCAGGAAATGGTTGATATGGTCGTTACTGCGTTTGACAGAGCTGATAAGTATAGAATGCCTGCTATGATTCTCGCTGACGGCCTTCTCGGTCAGATGATGGAGCCTGTTTCATTCCCCGAAATCAATGCAAATGCTTATGATAAGAGCGGCTGGGCTGCTGACGGTCACAAGAATAACCGTGAGCACCATATCATCAACTCTCTCTATCTCAAGCCCGATGAGCTTCAGAAGTCCGTTTACGACCGCTTCGAGAGATATGAGCAGATCAAGGCTGAGGAAACTGACGCTGAGCTCTATCTCACCGAGGACTGTGATATTCTTCTCTGCGCTTACGGAGCTACTGCAAGAGTAGTGAAGTCCGCTGTAAATTCCGCAAGAGAGCTCGGTATCAAGGCAGGTATGTTCCGTCCCAAGACACTCTGGCCTTTCCCTGTAAAGGAAATCAATGAGGCTGCTAAGAATGCAAAGTGCCTCCTTGATATTGAAATGTCTATGGGTCAGATGATTGATGATGTTAAGCTGGCTATCAACTGCTCAAAGCCGGTTCACTTCTTTGGCAGAACAGGCGGCGTTATCCCAACTCCTGCTGAAATCCTCGAAGAAATTAAGAAAGTCGGAGGTGCTGAGTAATGGCTGTTGTTTTTGAAAGACCAAAGTCACTGATTGATGTTTCCACTCATTACTGCCCTGGCTGTACTCACGGTATCGTTCACAGAATCCTCTGTGAGGTTATTGATGAAATGGGTATAGAGGGCGATACAATCGGCGTATGTCCCGTAGGCTGCTCTGTTATGGCTTACGATTACTTCAACTGCGATATGATTGAAGCTCCGCATGGACGTGCTCCGGCTGTTGCTACAGGCGTCAAGAGAACCAACCCCGATAAGTTCGTATTTACATATCAGGGCGACGGCGACCTTGCTGCCATCGGTACTGCTGAAACTGTTCATTCAGCTACAAGAGGCGAAAATATCGTCGTTATCTTTATCAATAATACTATCTATGGTATGACAGGCGGTCAGATGGCTCCTACAACTCTTCCCGGTCAGGTTACTCAGACCACTCCTTTCGGCCGTGACCCTGAGCTTGCGGGTTATCCTGTACGTGTCTGCGAAATGCTTTCAACTCTTACAGGTACTGCTTTCGCTCAGCGTGTTGCCGTTGATTCCGTCGCTCATGTGCGTGAGGCTAAAAAGGCTATCCGCAAGGCTTTTGAGAATCAGAAGGAAAAGAGAGGCTTCTCTATCGTTGAGGTTCTTTCAACCTGTCCTACAAACTGGGGTCTTTCTCCGCTTGAGGCTATCAAGAGACTTCAGGATGAGATGATTCCTTATTATCCGCTCGGCGTTTATAAGGATGTTACAGCAGAGGGAGGTAATGAGTAATGACTACTGAAATTCTTCTCGCAGGCTTCGGAGGACAGGGCGTTCTCTTTGCCGGAAAAATTCTTGCGTACTGCGGTCTTATGGACAGCAAGGAGCTCTCATGGCTCCCTTCATACGGTCCTGAGATGAGAGGCGGTACTGCTAACTGTTCTGTTTGTATTTCCGATGAGCCGATCGGTTCACCGCTGGTACTTGCTCCCGATATTCTCGTAGCTATGAATCAGCCTTCATTTGATAAGTTCATCGACGCTGTAAAGCCCGGCGGAAAGGTGTTCGTTGACAGCACTCTTATTGAGTCAAAGTGCGAAAGAACTGACATCGACTGCTACTATATTCCTTCTTCTCAGCTCGCTGACGAAAATGAGCTTAAAGGCGGTTCAAATATTATCCTCCTCGGTAAGCTTATCAAGGAATCCGGCCTGTTCTCGTTTGAGACTATGAAAAAGGCTATCGAGAAGGTTGTGCCTCCGGCTAAGGCTCAGCTTATCGCCAATAATTTCAAGGCTATTGAAATCGGTATGAATAATTAAGAAAAGCTTCCGATTAACGGTGGTAAACTTATAGGGAATATATACGTATTTATCGGGGGGAACCTTTCTGAGGAAAGATTCCCCCCGCACCCCCTTCCAAAGACTTTTAATGCTAATTTCAGCCCCATAGGGTGCACATTACTTTATTGAGAAGGTTTATTTTCTCTTGATGTGCACCCTATGGGGCTGAAATTAAAACTGAAAGTTTTAGGAAAGAAGTTTAAGGATGACTCCCCACAGTGTGGGGAGATGTCCGAAGGACAGGGGGGACAGGCGACCGTTGGAAGAACCCTTTTTCAAAAGGGTTCTTCCTCAATAATCGTGTATAACTTCTATAAAGTTACCACCCTTATGTCAGGGGCTTTTTTATATATCATGTTGCATGGCGGGCAATTATCTATGATGTCCGCCGCCTCTGCCGCCGCCTGAGCGTCCGCCGCCGCCTCCTCCTCCGCTGCTTGACTGAATCCTGTGCTTTGATACGTAGCTGCGGATAAATATGTCGGATTTTTCTGTAAATCTTGTTTCTCCATGCGAAACGTATATGCTTGGGTTTGCGCTGTTTTTGAATTTATATGCTTTCTTTATTGCAAAATAGCATATCAGAAGGACTATCAGTCCGATTACAAGCGAACCGATGAGAACAAGAGCACGTGCTGTGGGCGGCATATCCTTTGATACATAATATTCGCCGTCCATGTAGAAGTAATATTTTCCTGTTATGCTGTCACGCTCAAACATAACAGAGTTTGGGGTGTGATCGTTGTACTTCTCAAGCTCATAACAGAAATGCTCTATAGTATCCTCTATCTGTGAAGGACGTATAGTCTGACCTGATGATGGCAGGTAATTGTCGAGATAGCTGAAAATGCTTTCCTTATGTGAATGATGGGTAAGTCCCTGTTTTCCGTTGAACACCATATAGTCATAAGCCGGTGATTTATAGGATGTATCTATGTAATAGAAAATACCGTCGGAGTCCTCACCGAAAATGCTGTCATATTTATCGCATGAGAAAATTTCAGTATCCTCATCTGAGCGTCGGTGTCCTGCAAGGAAAATGCAGATATTCATTTCAAGCTCTTCGGAATATTCCTGTACCATAAAGTCGAGCTCGATAAAGGTTTCCGGATCGCCGTCGAAAATACCGGCTTCGTCGATAATTCCTGAGGCAGATGAGTCGCCGTCATATTCTTCTCTGAGGTTTTCGGGGTTGCTGAACGGGATTGAGATTATAACTGCCGCAAGTACAATAATTGCAAGGATAGACAGAAATGTGGTTGGATTTTTCTTCATCAGAATATCACACCTCCCAGCAGAAATAATGCAGAGGCAGCCAGTGCGCCTACAGACGCACAGAAGCGTTTGAGCTTTCCCTTGTCAAGCGGAGGAGTTCCTGCAAGCTTGCCTGTCTGACCGTTTATTGCAAATTCATACATTTTATCCTTGTATTTATATGTCATAAACCATACGGGCAGCAGCATATACTGCCATTTGGTATTGATGATGTTGTAGTTTTCAATCGAAGGAACAACGGTTGTATATCCGGAAACGCTGCTGTTGATAAGTCTTTTGCTCGCTTCGGTAGCTCTTATGCGTATTCTCGGGAATACCTCTGCTTTATCAACGTCATATTTATCAGCATAGAAGCCGCTGAGGTAGGACATCGAGAAGTCCTTTATTTCCTTGTAGTCAAAAGGCTCTATCGATTCCATAAGAAGGTCGTCAATCTTGCTTTCGCCGTCAGCAGGAATACCGTCTGTGAATATATTTGCACGGCGTACTATTCTGAATTCTTTTGTCTCTGTATAGCGGTAATTGCCTGAGGTCCATGAACGCACCTTTTTTCCTAATGCACAGTAATCAGCGGTAAGGTCACAGTCAGCAATCCAGAACGGAACGTAGAGGCCTGTTATTTTTTCAAGCTGCTGTTCTGATTTGAAGTCGCTCGGGACAAACCATCTTTCTCCTATCCATTTTCTGAATTTTTGTACCGCTGCATCCTTTGTGAGCTTGAAGCCTATTACCTTTCCGGGCTTGAAGCTGCCTGTAAGCTTACCTGAAAGAATAACGGGATTGTGACAGTAGTAGCAGAAAAGGGCTGTCTGCTGGTCGTCAGCCATGATATCAGCGCCGCAGCTTGAACAGTGATAGAGATTGGTATGCTCTTCGAATTCTCTGTATAATTTTTCTTCCTCTGAGGCTTCTTTTACCTCGTTGATTTCGGGAATATTTGTCTTTTCTGTTTCTGTGCCGATTAAAATATCCTCCATACTGAAGCTGCTGAGACAGTATTCACAGCTTAGCTTCTGCGTTTCGGGATTGAATTTAAGGTCTGCATTACAATTGGGACATTTATACTGTATAGCGTCCAAATATATCATCTCCTTATAAACAGCATATGAAATTTATGTCGTTTGCTGTCAGAATATGTGCATTATTATATTACCACGATGCAGCATTTTTTGCAAGAGCAATTTACAAAATCGGTCGGTTTGTGCTTTGTTTTTGGCAACCTTGCATTTGTTTTACGACAATATGCTTGACAACTTTGGCGAAATGTATTATAATTATTCGTATATAGTGAGTGACTGATAATGTCTGACGGATTCATAATAGTCTACAGATGCTGATAATAATATATACTGAGATGAGGGCGGATTTATAATGCTTGTGCTTTGGCTTGTGGTTATGTTAGTTGCTGCGCTGATTGATGTTGTTACCGATCGTAAAAGAATTATGGACCGTAATTTGAACGGGGAATCAGATAAAAAGACTAAGTTTGCTGTCTTGAAGAAGATTTTACTATGGCTTGTATTCTTTTTTGTGTTAGATAGATTATGCTCTTTATTGCCTTCGCTGGATAAGACAAATGAAACTTTTGAAACAATTATCGTGTTTCTTCCCGCTATCAGTATTATTCCTGAAAGACTGCTTGCCAAGATTCCGGGAATATCAAGAAAAACGAGTAATCTGATGTTCTTTTTTATGGATTCGTTTATTCCGATGAGTTGTTTTTTTGATGAAAATCTGTCAGGTGCGTTAGGTTGCTTGAGCTTTATGTTTTTTTATTTTTTAGCTTATATCATCAGGCTGAATATATGGGCAATTGCTGAGATAATATTATATAAACGTGCTTGTTGCATATTATATAACAATGATTGTGATATGCCGGATGAAGATATACAAAAATGAAAGGATTGATGTATTTATGAATACTACACAGCTATTGAATTTCAACGGAACTACCTGCGTAAGACTCTGCGCAGGAGGCTATGAGGCTCTTGTGGCTTACGAAATCGGCTCGAATGTCATCAGACTAAGAGATAACAAGAACGGTGTTGAGTTCTTCCGTTTCGACGCTTCAAATCCTGCTGACGTAATCCGTCAGTCGCCTGAGGTGTGGGGACTGCCTACACTCTACCTCCCGAACCGCTTTGCCGACGGCGTTCTTAAAACCTCGGATGCTGTATATCAGCTTCCCGTTAACGAGAAGGCTCCGTATAACAACCATATTCACGGTTTCTTACATAAGAGGGTTCACGAGGTTGTTGAGCACAGTGCCGATAATAACTGCGCATGGCTGAAAACACGATATGTCTATGACGAGAATGACGAGTTCTTCCAGTATCTGCCTGTGAGTTTCGTTGCCGAATATACCTTCACTCTGTCGGAAAATGGTCTTGAGCAGAATATAAAGTTTATCAATACCTCGAATGTTGTGCTTCCGATGTCCCTTGCTTCGCATACCGCTATCAACGCTCCGTTCGTTGACGGTGCAAAGGAAAGTGATATCCGCCTGACCGTTCCGATCGGTAAGAAATGTGAGCTGAATGAACGCTGTCTCCCGACAGAAAAGCTTAAATCACTTACAATGTATGACCTTGAATATAAAACAGGCAACAAGTGCCCTGTGCTTCAGGTCTGTGACAACGATATGTATACTGCTGATTATACCGACCTCGACCACGAGAAATTCTATGGCATTATCGCTGAGGATATCGCAAGCGGAAAGAAACTCGGCTATGAGGTTTCACAACAGTATAAGTTCTGGATTATCTGGAATGACAGAGGCTTCAACCATTATTTCTGTCCCGAACCGATGACTGCTATGATTGACGCTCCGAATCTTTCGCTTCCTGCTGATGTTACCGGCTACTGTGAGGTTAAGCCCGGTGAAAGCTTTGAGACACATCAGAGATTCTTTACAAAGCTGTAAATGAGGTAAGGTGCGATGAAGAAAAAGGTGAATCTTTCAAAGTTGTTTGCACTGAGTATGGTTCTGATTATTGCAGGAGCTGCTTTACTATTCTTTTTCATAAGAGGTGAAAAAGAAAAGCGTACAGATGGAAAGCTTGTGAGCTGCACCATTACTTCTGTATCAAAGATAGGCAAGCACCGTTCCGCTCAGGGATATTATACCGACGATAACGGAAACAAGATTGAGGTCGAGGTTATCAATACCCTTCTGCCGGCTGTCGGAAATGTCAGCGAGGGCTACGTTGTTCCGGATGAGCCCGGCAAGGTCTATCTTAAGACTCCGTTATGGCTTTCCTGTCTTCTTATATGCCTGGCTGCCCTGTTTATCGGCGGTGGTATAGCGCTTATCATCTCAGGTATAAATGGGAATTCCAACAGTAAGCTGCTGGCTCTTGAGGGACAGCTCGCTCAGGGCAGGGTTACCAATACGCGCCGTGACGGAAGCGGTAATGTTGTGTTCTATATAGCGGAGGTAGTCTATACGGATTCCTGCGGAACAGAACATACTTTTGAGGATTATTCCGACAGAAACAAGTATCGTCGTGTCGGCGATACGGTCAATGTCAGGTATGCTCAGAAGAAAAACGGTAAATATATCAACGAAATCGACTGAGCCAATTTGCCTAAACAAAAGCTTTAAGGTTTGTGTGTTGGGTGAAAATGCACAAATTTACAGCGAAAAATAATACATAATAATTCTGCAATAAGTATTGTAATACAATGAAAAATATGGTATAATGATAGCAAATGCGGTGTAATCCGCTATTGAGCCAACGCTCGCAACAAAAATAAAGGAGTTTTTTTATGAAGTTCGGTTTTTTTGACGACGCTAATAAGGAATATGTCATCAATTCCCCGAAGACTCCCTATCCGTGGATAAATTACCTCGGAAATCAGGGTTTCTTCTCACTCATTTCAAACACAGCAGGAGGCTACTGCTTTTATAAGGACGCTCGTCTCCGCAGAATTACACGTTATCGCTATAACAACGTGCCTATTGATATGGGCGGACGTTATTTCTATATCAATGAGAACGGTACTATCTGGAACCCCGGCTGGTCACCTGTAAAGACTGCTCTCGATTTCTATGAGTGCCGTCACGGTATGGGCTATACCATCATCACAGGTAAGAAAAATAACCTCAAGGCTGAGGTTACTTTCTTCGTTCCTCAGAATTATGACGGTGAGGTTCAGCAGGTTGTCCTCACAAATGAAGGCTCAGAGGCTAAGTCTTTCAAGTTCTTTTCATTCGCTGAGTGGTGCTTGTGGGATGCTCAGGACGACTGCACTAACTTCCAGAGAAACTTCTCAACAGGCCGTGTAGAGGTTGAAGGCTCAACTATCTACCATAAGACAGAATACAGAGACAGACGTAATCACTACGCTTTCTATACTGTAAACGATTCTATCGACGGCTACGATACAGACCGTGATGCATTTATCGGTCTCTACAACGGCTTCGGCGATCCTCAGGCTGTTGTTGACGGCAAGGCTACAAACTCCTTTGCTGACGGATGGTCACCTATTGCTTCACATTACAAGGAGATTACTCTCGCTCCCGGCGAAAGCAAGACTCTTGTATTCGTTCTCGGCTACGTTGAGAATCCCTTCGATAAGAAGTTCGAGGCTGACGGTCAGACAATCAACAAGGAAAAGGCTTACGCAATGATCGAGAAGTATAATACTCCTGAAAAGGTTGCTGCAGGTCTTGCTGAGCTCAAGGCTGCATGGGATGAGCTTCTCGGTATCCTGAATGTTAATACTCCTGATGACAAGGTTAACCGTATGGTTAATATCTGGAATCAGTATCAGTGTATGGTTACTTTCAACCTTTCACGTTCAGCTTCATACTTTGAGTCAGGTATCGGCAGAGGTATGGGCTTCAGAGATTCCAATCAGGATATCCTCGGCTTTGTTCACCAGATTCCTGACCGTGCAAGAGAGCGTCTTATCGACCTCGCTTCAACTCAGCTCCCGGACGGCGGCTGCTATCACCAGTATCAGCCTCTTACAAAGAAGGGTAACTCCGATATCGGCGGCGACTTCTCAGACGATCCGCTCTGGATGATCCTTTCTGTCGGTTCCTATATCAAGGAAACAGGTGACTGGTCTATCCTCGATGAGCTCGTTCCTTATGATAATGATGAGTCAAAGGCTAAGCCTATGCTCGATCACCTTACTGTTTCATTCTACCATATTGTTGAAAATCTCGGTCCTCACGGTCTCCCGCTTGCTATGCGTGCTGATTGGAATGACTGTATCAACCTCTCCTGCTTCTCAGATAAGCCGGGCGAGAGCTTCCAGACTTATACAAATCCTAAGTTTGCTGCTGAGGGCGGCTACTCCAAGGTTGCTGAGTCTGTAATGGTTGCTACTCTCTTTACATATGCAGGTCCTGCTTACGTTGGTATCCTCAGACACCTCGGCAAGAATGACGAGGCTGATAAGGCTCAGGCTGAAATCGACAAGATGAAGGAAAATGTTATGAAGCATGCCTTCGACGGCGACTGGTTCCTCAGAGCTTATGACGCTTACGGCGAAAAGATGGGCTCAAAGGAATGCGAAGAGGGTAAGATCTTCATCGAACCTCAGGGCTTCGCTGTTATGTCCGAAATCGGTAAGGATCAGGGCGCTGATATCAAGACTCTTGAATCTATCGACAAGTACCTCAATACTCAGTATGGTCTTGTCCTCAATAACCCTGCCTTCACTAAGTACTACGTTCAGTACGGTGAGATTTCCACATATCCCGGCGGCTATAAGGAGAATGCTGGTATCTTTACCCACAATAATGCTTGGATTATCTGCGCTGAGGCTTATGCAGGCCGTGGCGACAAGGCGTTTGAGTACTATTCAAAGATTGCTCCTGCTTTCAATGAGGATATTTCAGACCTCCACAAGACAGAGCCTTATGTTTACGGTCAGATGATTGCAGGTAAGGACGCAAGCAGATTCGGTGAGGGTAAGAACTCATGGCTCACAGGTACTGCAGCTTGGAATATGGTTGCTATTTCACAGTATATCATCGGTGTACAGCCTGATTTCAACGGCCTTAAGATTGATCCTTCCATTCCTCACGAGTGGGACGGCTTCAGTGCTGTAAGAAAGTTCCGTGGTGCTACATACAATATCACTGTCAAGAACCCTGACCACGTTTGCAAGGGCGTTAAGAGCATGACTGTTGACGGCAATGCTGTTGAAGGTAATGTTATCCCTGCTATGGACGGCGGCGTTCACGAGGTTGAGGTTGTTCTCGGCTGATAAATCTTAATACATAAAATATTTGAAAGGCAGACGTAAGTCTGCCTTTCATCGTTATGGCGGATATATCATGCTATTTATTATAATAATGCATTTGCAGTTTAATAATTATGTTAAAACTTACAATTGAAAATTTATGACGAAAATGCTATAATATAGGTGATTTTTAATTTTGAATCAGGAGATGACTGTTTATGTCAAATACTTATGCTCCCACAAGCAGCTCCGTAAAACTGAGACGCCTTGTACTTACGGGTATGCTCGCTGCCCTGACCTATGTTTTTACAGCATATCTTCATGTGCCAACAGGTTCAGGATATACTCATGCAGGTGACGGAATTATTTTCCTTGCCGCAAGTATTCTCCCTCCCGGCTACGCTATGGCGGCAGGTGCTATCGGCGGCGCTCTTGCAGACGGACTCAGCGGCTATGCTGTCTGGATTCCCGCTACAATTGTTGTAAAAGCTCTTACTGCTCTTTGCTTCACAAATAAAAACGATAAGATTCTTAACCGCAGGAATTTCCTTGCACTTATTCCGTCACTTCTGCTCTGTATTCTCGGATATGCCTTCTATGAGGCTGTTGTTATAACAAAAACACTTTCTGCAGGCACTATTATTGCTGCATTTACACAGACTCCATCTTATTTCGTTCAGACTGCTGCAAGTGCTGCTCTTTATATCGCCGTCGGCTCCGCTATGGATAAGGCAG
>JAGBIH010000096.1 GCA_017935095.1 Ruminococcus sp. | reverse complement strand
TAAGCGTAAGTCGAACAACTCAAAGAATACTTTTTTCAGGCTGCTGCTTCAGCAGTCTTTTTGTCGTACTCTTTTTCCCTTGAAAAACTTTTTCTATTTTTTTCAGTTTAGGTATTGACTTTTATTTGCAGGTCTATTAATAATCGTTGTCGAGTACAAAGTCAATAATTCCATCGCTTACGTTGACGGCAGCGCAGATTACCTGAACAGTCTGACCAAGTGTATAGGAAACACCGCTGAATTTTTCGGTCAGTGAAACAGGCTCGGAGTAGTCATATTCGCCCTCAGGGAGAGTTCTGATGTGAACAAGTCCCTCCACCGTGTTTTGCAGCTCAGCGTAAAAGCCGAATTCCGTGACTCCTGAGATTCTTGCGGTGAAGGACTCTCCGATGTGGGATTTCATGAACTCAGCCTTGTAGCAGTCCTCGCATTCGCGTTCGATAGTGACTGCTCTTACCTCGGCGGCAGATGAACGCTCGGCTGCGTTTGCTGCAAATCCTGAGTAGCGCTTGTTGAGCCACTCGTTTCCGTAGCCTGCAAGAATATCGGTGATTATGCGGTGGATAGCCAGATCGGGGTAACGTCTGATAGGAGAGGTGAAATGAGCATAGTCATCAAGAACAAGCCCGAAATGCCCCAGCGGTTCGTTGGAGTATTTAGCTTTTGACATTGCCCGCAGTACCGCCATATTGACTGCCTCGAATTTATCTGTGCCTTTTGAGCTTTCAAGTATTTTCGCTGCATGAAATGGCTTGAATTCCGTAAAATGAGGGCACTCCAGTCCGAATTTCGGGAGGATTTGGCGGAGTACAGCCACTTTTTCCTCCGGAGGTGCCTCGTGGATTCTGTAAACAAACGGGACCTTTTTTTCTCTTGCAAGCTTAGCGGCGGCCTCGTTTGCACAGAGCATGAATTCTTCGATTATCCGTTCGGATTTGCCGCGTTCACGTGGCTGTACATCACAGCAGACACCGTCCTCGCCTATAATGAGCTTGCTTTCGGTAGTTTCAATTTCAGGTGCGTGACGGAGCTTTTTTCTTGCAATAAGCACATCCGCAAGCTCGTTCATGACGCTTATATCGTTACGGACCGATGCGTATTTTCTGCTTATTTCAGGAGTTTCCGAGCCGTCCAGAAGAGAGTTTATTTCGGAGTAGACTCCTTTTACCCTCGAACGGATAACGCTCTTGCAGAAACGGTAGGAAAGCATTTCTCCATCGTTATCAAGCTCCATGAAGGCGGAAAGCGTAAGTCTGTTTTCGTCGGGATTCAGCGAGCATATTCCGTTTGACAGCTCCTTTGGCAGCATTGGAATGACCTTATCGGCATAATAAATGCTGGTACCCCTCAGCATTGCTTCCTTGTCGAGTGCGCTGTTGCCTTTGACATAATGTGAAACATCGGCAATGTGTACGCCGAGAAGATAGCCGTTTTCTGTTTTTTCGACGGAAACTGCATCGTCGAGGTCTTTTGATTCGGCACTGTCAATTGTGAAAATTGTAAGTGAGCGAAGGTCCTCACGGTTGTTGAATGAATACTCCTGCACACCGCCCTCGGAGATTTTTTTAGCCTCTCTGAGTGCTTCGTCAGGAAATTGTGTTGGTGCGCCGTGTATTGTGAGGACTGATGCTGCACATGAGGCAGCATATTCCGAGCTGCCGAAAACGCCTGAAATGCGCACCTTATGCTCAGCATGGCGCTTTCCACGATAGACGATTTCAGCGAGAACCTTGTCACCGCTGCTGAATGGGACGCTCTCTGTCCTGACTATGATTATATGGTTCTTTGAGGCGGTATCAGGTACAAGATATGGACTTCCGTCCACGATTTCGACTCTGCCTGTAAGCTCGGAGCTTCCGAATTTTATAATATCAAGCACCTCGCCCTCAGGCTCTCCGGAGCGTGAGGCAATATCCGAAATCAGCACACGGTCGCCCGGCATAGCACCGAGCATACATTTTCCTGGAATGAAATACTCTGTTCCGTCGTCGGTTTCGGCAAAGCCGAAGGTACGGCTCAGACGTGTTACGGTGCCGGTACGGACTCCGAGACGTGAACACAATGATACTTTCATGCCTTTTTTCATCATGATAACGCCTTCGCTGCGAAGCTCACCAAAGGCAGCTGCGAAATTTTCCCTGCCGTGCTTTTTGGTGCGGCATTTCGACTCAAGCTCACTGAGCGGCATCGTTTTTTTATTATAGCTGTTGAGAAATGTAACGATTTTATTTTTATAGCTTTCGGTGCTGCAAAGGGACGAGCCTTTTTTTGCAGCGGATTTCTTTTTTGATTTTTCCGTCATAAATAAACTCCTTATGGAATGCGGATTTCAGTAATGCCTATAGTATCTGCATTTATCGGCAAAAAAATGTGCCCCATGACTCGGTGTCACAGGGCATTCTGATTACTTGGTGAAAATTGGAACGATGTTGACTGCAAGAACTAATACAAACATGATGATTGCAAGCGTTCTTGTGAGCTTGCTGAGAATAGCTTCTTTAGTTCTGCCCTCATTCTTACCGTAGAATGAATCTGAGCTTGCACCGGTGAGTGCAGCAGTCATACTGTCCTGAGTCTTCTGCTCCTGAGAAAGACACATAACGATAATGATAAGAGCGATAACGAGGATAGCGATTCCTCCGATAATCTCAAGTGTTGTCATAAAATACCTCCGAAAATATAATTCATGGCAATTTGCCTGAAAATTCAAATAACAATAGAATTATAACATACTTTTTCCGATATTTCAAGGGGTTTGAAAAAAAAACAATGGAAATTTTTCAGCCGAAAATTGTAACAATTGTACAATTACTGCCTGAAATTAAGCTTTACAGAGCAGCGGAGACGGTATAATGCTTCCGGAATTACTGCTAAGGGTTCGGATTAATTTTTTATATGACGCACTGTCATATTGCACAATTTTTTCTCATACAAATCATAATACTTATAAAATATACGGCGTATACATTGACGTAAATGGAAAAACGTGTTATAATGTGAAATGATAGCGCCATGAGTGCGCCAATTATCTATACAATATAAGGAGATTACATAAAAGTGGGAAGATATTTCGGAACAGACGGTTTCAGAGGAACCGCAAATGTGAATTTAACAGCAGACCATGCCTATAAGGTAGGACGCTTTCTCGGCTGGTATTACGGTGAGCTTAAAAGACAGAAGGGCGATACCTCTGCTCCACGTATAATTATCGGCAAGGATACACGCCGTTCAAGCTATATGTTTGAGTATTCGCTGGTAGGCGGTCTTACAGCCTCCGGTGCTGACGCATACCTGCTTCACGTTACCACAACACCGTCGGTTGCATATATTTCAAGAGTTGACAGCTTCGACTGCGGTATTATGATTTCCGCAAGCCATAATCCATATTACGATAACGGACTCAAGCTCATAAACAGTCAGGGCGAAAAAATGGAAGAATCCACTATCGCTCTTGTTGAGGATTACCTCGACGGTAAGCTCTGTGCTTTCGGTAAGGAATGGAATGAGCTGCCTTTCGCTCTCGATGATAAAATAGGACGCACTGTTGATTATGTGTCCGGAAGAAACCGCTATATCGGTTACCTCATCTCTCTCGGAATGTATTCGTTCAGAGGTATGAAAATCGGTCTTGACTGCGCTAACGGTGCGGCATGGAATATTGCAAAAGCTGTTTTCGATGCTCTCGGCGCTGAAACTCACGTGATCAATGCAGAGCCTAACGGTACAAATATCAATAACAATGCAGGCTCAACCCATATTGAAAATCTCTGTAAATTTGTCGTTGAGAATAATCTTGACGCAGGCTTCGCATATGACGGCGACGCTGACCGCTGCCTCTGTGTTGACGAAAAGGGCAATATTATTTCCGGTGACCATATTCTGTATATCTATGGCAGATACATGAAGGAAAGAGGAAAGCTTATCAACAATACCGTTGTAACTACTGTTATGTCAAATTTCGGACTCTACAGAGCCTTTGATGAGATTGGTGTGGATTACGCAAAAACTGCTGTCGGCGATAAGTACGTTTATGAATATATGAAGGAGCATGACTGCTGCCTCGGCGGAGAACAGTCCGGACATATCATCTTCTCAAAGTATGCCTCAACAGGTGACGGAATCCTGACAAGTCTGAAGATTATGCAGGTAATTATGGCTCGTGAAAAGAAGCTCAGCGAGCTTGCTGCACCGTTTGTGGTATATCCGCAGGTCCTTGAAAATGTAAGAGTAAAGGATAAGTCTGCTGCTCAGGCTGACCCCGATGTTCAGGCTGCTGTAAGCAAAGTTGCTGACGAGCTTGGCTCAACAGGAAGAATTCTTGTCCGTGAAAGCGGTACTGAGCCTCTGGTGCGTGTTATGGTCGAAGCTGAGAATGAGGATGTATGCCGTAAGTACGTCAGTCAGGTCATTGATGTAATCAGGGCAAAGGGTCATATTGTGTAAAAAATTGACAATGAATACCGCCTGCTGACAAATGACCTTTAAATTCAGCGGACTGCGGTTAACAATTAAGTCAGATTTGAGGATTTTACTATGAAAAAACAGGTCTTTAATCCGTTTCTGCCCCTTGATGAATATATACCGGACGGCGAACCGCATATCTTCGGGGACAGAGTTTATCTTTACGGCTCTCATGACTTCGAGGGCGGTGAAACCTTCTGCATGGGCGACTACATTGTTTATTCCGCCCCTCTTGACGATTTATCCGATTGGCGCTGCGAGGGTGTGATTTATCGTGCCGAGCAGGACCCCGATTATCCGGAGCGCCGTTATATGTACGCTCCCGATGTTGTTCAGGGAAATGACGGCAGATTCTACCTCTATTATTGTATGTCGGGTCCGTGCGGTTTCGGCGGCTATTTCGGACCGATAAGCGTTGCGGTATGTGATACTCCGGCAGGAAAATATGAGTATATCGGATGTGTTCACTATCCCGACGGTACTCCGATGAAAAAATATGTATGCTTCGACCCCGGCGTAATAAATGATAACGGTACTATCCGTGTCTATTACGGTACACAGTATATGGACGAAAGCAATGATGTCCTTGAAAAGGACGATGAGAAAATGGCTGACGTCATGAAGCGTTATAATAAATCCCGTGAGGAAATACTTGAAACTGCCGATAATGTGAACGGCGCGTGCATGGTCGTTCTTGAGGATGATATGCTTACAGTCAGGGGAGAGCCCTGTCATATCATTCCCTACGAAACAAAGGGCACTTCATTTGAGGATCATGCATTTTTTGAGGCAAGTTCTATGCGTAAAATAGGCGATATGTACTATTTTGTGTATTCTTCTCAGCTTAATCATGAGCTTTGTTACGCTACAAGCCGTTACCCCGACCGTGATTTTACCTTCGGCGGTACGATTGTGTCAAACGGAGATGTCGGATTTAATGGCAGAGCAGAAGCTGATCGCCTTAATATGACCGGCACAACTCATGGAAGTATTATTGAAATCAATGGTCAGTGGTATGTTTTCTACCACAGACTTACCCATAAATCAGATTACAGCAGACAGGCGTGTGCTGAGAAAATTGATATTGCTCAGGACGGAAGCATAAGTCAGGTTGAAATTACTTCCTGCGGACTTAATGACGGTCCTCTCAAGGGAAAAGGACAGTATCCTGCTGTTATCGCTTGTAATATTACAAACGGACATATGCCTCACGGTGCAAATAAAATCTATAGCGAAAGCTTCCCGAATGTTAATCATGGTTGTTATTATACCATAGATAAAAGCTTGCAGAAAGAAGACAGAGCTTTTAAGACTACAGAGCGTTATATTGATGAAATCTGCGACGGTACCTTGATAGGCTTCAAATACTTTGAACTGAAGGATGTAAAGAGAATCGGTGTTACCTGTAAGGGTGAGGGCAGAGGTATTATAAAAATACGTACTTCAGAATGCGGCGGGGACTGCGGAATAATTGAAGTTTCACCGTCTGATGAATGGAAGGATGCCTTTGCGGAGGTGTCTCTGGAAAATGGCGTTTATCCTCTGTTTTTCATATATGAAGGAGAAGGAAATATATCTCTTGAAAATATAATAATTGATTAGTGAAATTTAGCAAATCCCCGACGGATTCCGTCGGGGATATTTGGCTATTTACTGGAAAATATCTGAAAATGTGAAAAAAGATTGACGTTGTTCTGATAAAGTGGTATAATTAATATTTGACGGACAATATCTGTAAATCCGGAATATAAAGAAGAATTATGGAGGTAAAAATGGCTAAAAAGGATGAGCGTAACCTTAATGTTACAATAAAAAATGACTCCGATGACAGGGATGAGGTTGTTATTTCCTTTTCCGGTATTCTGAGAAAATTGAAAAAGTATTTCATTCCGTGGATTATGGCTGCGGCAATTGCAGCAGTTGCTGTTATGGGTGTAAGTACTATTACTACCCTGCATTCCAAACCACCGCTGACTGCTCTTATAAGCTTTACACATGACGGTATTGAAAGAGGT
The DNA here is from genome assembly GCA_017935095.1 of Ruminococcus sp. GTDB lineage: Bacteria > Bacillota > Clostridia > Oscillospirales > Ruminococcaceae > Ruminococcus. The sequence goes on along the minus strand of JAGBIH010000096.1, from coordinate 4,851 downwards.
CTTGCTCCTGACGGAAGAACTTTTGATGTCAATTCTGTCAAGAATCCTGCAGTTATAGAAGATACTATAACTGAGCTTGGTATGGATATGGAGCTTCTTGAGGCTATCCGTGAAAATATTACTGTAGAGGGTATTATTCCAAGCGATGCAATTGACAGAATTACACACTATAAAAATGTTTACGAAAATGCAGCAAGCGGAAATCTCTCGGCTGCACAGGCAATGCTTGATGTTACATATTACCCCACACAGTATAAGGTTCATTTCGATTACAACGATGCAGAGCTTGACAGAGATGACGCTGTTCAGATTCTGAATGCTATGCTTGAAAATTATCGAGATTTCTTCTTTGAGAAGTATGGATATAATGAATCTCTCGGTACTGCTGTTCCCGCAGTTGACTATGCTTACTACGATTATGCAGAATCACTCGATGTGTTCAGTACAACACTCTCTACTCTCCAGAGCTATGTAAAGCAGATAGCTGACAAGGACTCTACACGTTTCCGTTCAACTGTTACAGGCTATACCTTTGATGACCTCTATCAGGCTATAAAGACTGTAAAAAGTATTGATATCGACAGATTATCCTCTTACATTACTGTAAATAACCTTACTAAGGATAAGGCTGCTTCAATCGCTTACTATCAGTACAGAATTGAAAGCCTTACCCGTCAGAAGGATCAGCTCTCAGAAAGCCTCAACTCCATTAAGGAGTCAATTGAAGCTTACGAAAAGGATGCAATTATCGTATTCGGTGAGGGCGCTGACGGAAGAGATACTACATTCAATCAGGCATCAGAGGCTTATGATAACCTCATTTTAAGAAAAGTGTCGGTTTCAAGCGAGCTTGCTGAAACAAAGCAGCAGATCAATTTCTATGTTACAAGAAAACAGGCTCTGGAAAAGAATCCCGCAGGTTCAAAGGAGAAGGCTGAAAAGCTTGAGGCAGACCTCGAAATACTCAATGAAAAGGTTAAGCAGCTCGTTGAACTTACAAATCAGACTGCTGATGAGTATTATGAGAATGTTGAATTCGGAAATGCTTATAATATTCTTGTTCCTGCTGTGAATTCCAGCGGTGCAACTGTCAAGAGCATTGTAAAGAGCGGACTTATGCCGGTTATTATTGTTGAGGCGCTCCTGCTTGTAATTTACTTTGCTGTTGCTATGGTTGCTGCTATCAAGGAAGAAAATTCAAAGAAAGAAGCAGCAGACGGTGGTTGCTCATGCAGCGGTGACGGCGGCGATGACGATGATGACGACGACGATATAGTTGAGGAAATCGTTGAAGCTGTTGAGAAGGCTGCTGAAAAGCCCGCAAATAAAAATAAGAAAAAGTAAAACTGATTATAATCGCTCTTGTGCTGAATGCGCAGGGGCGATTTTTTGTAGGAGTAATAATGCATCGAGCCTCTGAATATAATGATAATACTTATTCGCCGCTGATATAAACCGGTAATGGTCAGGCTGTATAACCGTTACAGCGGAGATAAAGCTACGGAGGTATTTTACTATGCAGGAAAAAATAACAAAGAATAATCACAATTTAATTCTCGAAAACAGAAAAAGCCTCAGCATTTCAGGTATTACCGATGTTGACAGCTTCGATGAGCGTGCCATTTGTCTTTATACCGAGCTGGGCGAGCTGACTATTCAGGGGAGAGAGCTTCATATTGATTCTATGAGCGTGGAAACCGGAAATATGACAATTACAGGTGATATATGGGCAATCGTGTACGGCGACAAGGACAGAAAAGGTCCGATTTCTGCTCTTGGGAGGCTTTTCAGATGAATGTTCCTGAAACCTTTTTCTCCGTCAGTGAGGAGCTGACGCTTTTCGGAATATCCTGTCTCTTTGGTCTGCTTATCGGTGTGTGCTACGATTTCTTCAGAGCTGTAAGATTGATTTTTCCACATAACTTTTTCCTCATTATGCTTGAGGATATTCTCTTTCTTGCAGGCTATGCTGTTTTTCTTTCTGCCTTTTCTTCAGCCGCCGCAAGGGGAGAGCTGCGCTTTTATTATGTCGTCGGTAATGCTATAGGCTTTATGCTCTATCTCGTCACTGTCGGGAGTGTAGTTGTCGGTACTGTGAAAAAAGTTTTTTATGCTCTGAAAAAGGTGATTTCAATAATTTTTCTTCCATTAAGGTCGAGTTTTGTATTTTTACGTAGAAAAGTAAGTGCTAAATTTGTGGGAAGTTCCAAAGTTTTGGTAAATTATATTAAAAAATCAAAAATGCTATTGCTAAAGAGACCGCATTTGTTGTATAATAAAAATGAAAATAAAAAGGGAAAGAACGTGACGACCGTTGGCAAAAAAGTCAAATCAGAATAAAAAAGGTATCTTTAACCGTGTGCTCGTCAGGCTTGCTGCCGCATCGGTTATAGTCGGATGTGCTGTTCTTATTATTACTACTGAAAAGGACTGCGCCGAAAAAGAAAATGAGCTGATAGAAATTCAGACTAAAATCGATTCATATGAAGCTGAAAATACAGAGCTGCAGCGTACTCTTGACAGCGATGATATGTCCGCATATATGGAGAGAATCGCCGTCGAGGAGAGAGGTTATGCCTATCCCGACGAAAGAAGATTTTATGATACATCAAGGGATTAATTTTAAAGGAGTTATATATATATATGCAGCTGGAAATCGGTAAAATTTATAACGGCAAGGTCAAGGGAATTACTCAGTACGGCGCTTTCGTCGATATCGAAGGCGGCGGCAGCGGTATGGTGCATATTTCCGAAATAGCTAACGCCTATGTGAGCGAAATCCGTGACCACCTTACTGAAAATCAGGAGGTTAAGGTCAAGGTTATCGGTATCAATGAGGCTGGTAAGGTCAGCCTTTCAATTAAAAAGGCTGTGGAAAATCCTGCGCCTCCTCGTCCGAAAAGACAGAATGACGGTCAGAATCGCAGCAAGCCGAATGTGTGGGAACCTAAAAAACAGACTCCGCCTTCGGAAATGACCTTCGAGGATATGATGTCCCGCTTCAAGCAGTCAAGTGAGGAGCGTATGTGCGACCTGAAAAGAAGTACCGACCGTAAAAACGGTACAAGAAGAAAATAACTGTACATAAGCCGCCTGTATAAGGCGGCTTTTTCGTTGACTGTATAAAATTTGATCCGATTTAATTGACAATAACTGCCGCAGATGTTATAATATATGTATCTATGTAGATTATTCAGGAAAGAGGTTTATAAATGGCTAAGGATAAAAAGATGGTTACCGCTATTACCTCAATGGACGAGGACTTTGCACAGTGGTATACCGATATCTGTAAAAAAGCAGAGCTTGTTGAATATACAAGCGTTAAGGGCTGTATGGTAATCAGACCCTATGGCTACGCAATCTGGGAGAATATTCAGAGAATTCTCGACGGAATGTTCAAGGCTACAGGTCATGAGAATGTTTGTATGCCGATGTTTATCCCCGAAAGTCTCCTCCAGAAGGAAAAAGACCACGTTGAAGGCTTTGCACCGGAGGTTGCATGGGTTACTCACGGCGGAAGCGAAAAGCTTGAGGACAGACTCTGTGTGCGTCCAACCTCAGAGACTCTCTTCTGTGAGCACTATGCTAATATTATTCATTCATACCGTGATCTCCCGAAGCTCTATAATCAGTGGGTAAGCGTTGTAAGATGGGAGAAAACTACACGTCCCTTCCTCCGTTCAAGAGAGTTCCTCTGGCAGGAGGGCCACACTATTCACGCAACTTCTGAGGAGGCTGTTGTGGAGACAGAGCGTATGCTCAATGTGTATGCCGAATTCTGCGAAAAGTCACTCGCTATGCCTGTTGTAAAGGGCAAAAAGACAGAGAGCGATAAGTTTGCCGGTGCTGTTTCAACCTACGCTATCGAGGCTCTTATGCACGATGGTAAGGCGCTTCAGGCTGGTACTTCACACTATTTCGGTGACGGCTTTGCAAAGGCTTTCGGAATTGAATATACCGATAAGGAAAATAAGAGAGTGAATCCTCATCAGACAAGCTGGGGTGTGACAACCCGTCTTATCGGAGCTGTTATTATGACTCACGGCGACGATAACGGACTCGTTCTGCCGCCTGCCGTTGCTCCTGTTCAGGTTGTTATCATTCCTATTGCTCAGCATAAGGAGGGCGTTCTCGATAAGGCAAATGAGCTGAAGGAGCGTCTTGCTCAGTGCGGTATCAGGGTTAAGCTCGATGACAGCGATAACTCTCCGGGCTGGAAGTTTGCTGAATACGAGATGAAGGGTGTGCCTGTCCGTGTTGAAATCGGACCTAAGGATATTGAAGCAGGTCAGTGTGTGATTGCTACCCGCCATAACGGAGAAAAAACAGTGATTTCACTCGATGAGCTTGAGGAAGCTGCTGCTCAGAAGCTTCAGGAGGTTCATGACGGACTCTTCCGCAAGGCTCTTGAAAATCGTGAGAAAAAGACATATTCCTGCACTACTATTGATGAGATTACCAAGTCGCTTGAGACAAACGGTGACGGCTTCGTCAAGGCTATGTGGTGCGGCGAGGAGGCTTGTGAGGACGAGGTCAAGGAAAAGACCGGCGTAGGCTCACGCTGTATTCCTTTTGAACAGGAACAGCTCTCTGATAAGTGCGTGTGCTGCGGAAAGCCTGCAAAATGTATGGTTTACTGGGGCAAGGCATATTAATAATTGCTAAAAAACAGATAAGGACGTATCATAAGAGTAGTATTCATATAGAAGCTTTATATGTATTTATCGGTGGAAACCTTTCTGAAGAAAGGTTCTCCCCCGTACCCCCTTCCAAAGACTTTTAATGCTAATTTCAGCCCCATATGGTGCACATCATTTTGTTGAGAAATTTCACTTTCTCATGATGTGCACC
>JAGBIH010000095.1 GCA_017935095.1 Ruminococcus sp. | reverse complement strand
GTGATGATAGGCGTAGGTATAGGTGCAGTCATTCACAACTGGATACCCGAAGATTTCAATATAAAAACTCTCGGTGACAATAACCCATTCGGTGTTATACTTGCGACCGTTGCGGGCATTCCGATGTATGCTGATATTTTCGGAACAATTCCTATCGCAGAGGCTCTGCTCTCAAAGGGAGCGCTGCTTGGTGTTGTTCTCTCGTTTATGATGGGAGTAACTACGCTTTCACTGCCTTCGCTGATTATGCTGAGAAAGGCAATAAAACTGAAACTTCTTGCTGTTTTTACGGTAATATGTGTTATCGGGATAATTATTACGGGATACTTTTTCAATTTAGTTCAAACAATACTAATATAAAACGGAGGTAATATTATGAATATCAGAATTCTAGGCGGAGGTTGTACATCCTGCAAAAAGCTTTATGAAAATACGAGAAAGGCAGTTGGAGAAACAGGGATTAATGCAGAGGTTGAATACATCACAGATATGCAGAAAATAATGGAATACGGTATTATGAAAATGCCGGCTCTCATTATCAATGAGAAGGTTGTAGCTATGGGAAAGGTCTTGAAGCCTGCTGAAATTGTGAAACTTCTGGAGAAGGTGAGTGGCTGATATGAAGAGGATTGCTTTTATATGTGTGCATAATTCCTGCCGGAGTCAGATAGCTGAGGCTCTTGGAAAACACCTTGCAGGTGATGTTTTTGAAAGCTATTCTGCTGGTACAGAAACAAAGCCGCAGATAAATCAGGACGCTGTAAGGCTGATGAAGCAGCTCTATGGTATTGATATGGAGCTTACGCAGTACAGCAAAACCTTTGATAAAATCCCATCGCCCGACATTGCGATTTCAATGGGCTGTGATGTGGGCTGTCCTTACATTGGCAGAGATTTTGACGATAACTGGGGACTTCCTGACCCTACGGGTGAAAACGATGAGTTTTTTGTTAATGTTATAAAAAGGATTGAGGAACAGATACTTGCGTTAAAATTAAAATTACAATAAAAAACAAGAGCAACACTGCTTTTTGCAATGTTGCTCTGTTTGTTTTATATCAGCCGTTGATTGTTTCAAACTGTCTGAGTTGAAAATTTCTCTATGGCTACTACATTTTCGGGGAGCTTTCTGTTTTATTTATGAAAACCTACAAATTTTACAGCTGCAACGGGATTACCAAGCTCATCACTTATAAAGACGTTATAACAGCAGGTAGTTCTGCCGTCCTTGATAAGCTGAGCTTCAGCGATGATTCTGTCGCTTTTCGGTACACCGATAAAAGAAATATCGGAATTAATTGAAACAGTGCCCATTTTCTGCCAGTTTGTTGCTACTGCAAAAGTAAAGTCGGCAAGAGTAAAATAAACTCCGCCCATTATACCTCCGGCAGCATTTTTGTGATGTTCATTCAGTGTAAGGCTGCATTTAGCGTAATGGTCACCGATTTCGTCGATTACAGCTCCGGTTTCGGTAGCATATCGGTCATTCCTGAAAATTTCACGTATCTTTTCAAGTTCTTCCATTTTATCCTCCTGAATCTTTTATACAAGCAGACTCATATCATAGAGTCCGGCTTTCTGTTCCTTGAGGAAAACAGCTGCATTGATTGAACCCTCAGCAAAAACTGATTTTGAAGCTGCCGAATGTGAAAGTGTTATGACCTCGTCATGACCTGCAAAGATAACATCATGCTCACCGACAATAGTGCCGCCTCTGATAGCGTGCATACCAATTTCGCTTTTTTCACGCTTCTGACGACGTGAATGGCGGTCATAAACGTAGTGCTTTGAGTTATCGAGAGTTTCGTTAATAGCGTTTGCAAGCATAATTGCTGTACCGCTCGGGGCGTCGATTTTCTGATTATGGTGCTTCTCGACAATTTCGATATCAAACTGATTTCCGAGAACGGAAGCAGCCTTTTTTGCAAGCTGAACAAGAAGATTGATTCCGAGTGACATATTGAATGTAAAAAATACAGGAATCTGCTGAGCTGCATTTTTGATCAGCTGAATCTGCTCATCGCTGTAGCCTGTGGAGGCAACAACAACAGGTGTTCCCGTAGACAGGCAGTAGTCAAGCAGACTGTTCAGTGAGGCAGGATTTGAGAAGTCGATGATAACGTCGGGCTTAACGGGCAGCTTTGCCGGAGAATCGACAATCGGGAAATCTGCATACTGCTCGGTATAAATATCAATACCTGCAACAACACAGCAATCCTCACGTTCCTGAATGCAGCTGTATATGGTCTTTCCCATCTTTCCGTTAGCACCGCATATTGCTATATTAGTCATAATTTTTACGCTCCTTTGTTTTGGCGTTGAGGATTACTTGATAAGCCCGTGCTTTTCAAGAGAAGCTCTGAGAACAGCCTTATGCTCGTCGGACATATCGCAGAGTGGCAGACGGCATGGACCTGCATTGATACCCATCATATTGAGCGCTGCCTTTGCAGGAATAGGATTAACCTCGATAAAGAGATTATTGATAAGGTCGAGGTATTCAATCTGGAGCTTTGTAGCCTCGGCATAGTTGTTGTCAAGACAGTACTGAACCATATCGTGAGTCTGCTTTGGAATCACATGGGAAAGAACTGAAATAACGCCCTTTGCGCCGAGTGACATAAGCGGAACAATCATGTCGTCATTACCGCTGTAAACATCGATAACGTCGCCGCACTCAGCAATAAGCTTTGCAGCGTAGCTGATATTTCCGCTTGCTTCCTTGACAGCCACGATATTCTTATGGTTTGCAAGCTCCTTTATTGTGGAAACTTCCATATTCATACCTGTTCTGCCGGGAATATTATAGAGAATAACCGGGATATTTACAGCGTCGGCAATAGCTGTAAAATGAGCGATAAGACCCTTCTGAGTTGTTTTGTTATAATAAGGAGTAACAAGGAGGAGTCCGTCTGCGCCGACTTCCTCTGCTTCCTTTGAAAGCTTGACAGCGTATGCTGTATCATTGCTGCCTGTACCTGCGATTACAGGAACTCTCTTTGCTGTTTTTTCAACAGCAAATCTGATGCATTCGAGATGCTCCTCATCGGACATTGTAGAAGCCTCGCCTGTAGTACCGCAGATAACAACGGCATCAGTGCCGTTAGCTATCTGGTCGTCTATCATCTCTCCGAGGACGCTGAAATTAATAGAGCCGTCCTCGTTCATAGGTGTGATTATTGCTATAGCAGCGCCGGTGAAAATAGTATTTTTCATAGATTTTCTCCTTTCGGAAATTATGGATAAATCTGATTAATCAAAGTAGCCCTTGGCAGCGAGAAGCTCTGCAAGGAGAACGCCGCCGCCTGCAGCACCTCTGAGTGTGTTATGTGAGAGGCATACAAACTTATAATCGTATTGTGTGTCTTCACGAAGTCTACCAACCGATACAGCCATACCGCCTTCAAGATCGCGGTTAAGCTTGGTCTGGGGCATATTATCTTCAACAAAGTAGTTGATAAATTGCTTGGGAGCATGGGGAAG
>JAGBIH010000094.1 GCA_017935095.1 Ruminococcus sp. | reverse complement strand
TATATTCAAGCGGCGGGAGACGTCGCATTGAAAGCTTTTTCATAAATAAACAATGAGGAATATTATTCCGATAATCATGAGGAATGAACCGATAAAGCCATAAATTACCCGTGTGACTTTTCTTCCGAAGGCGTTAACAAAACGTCTTACTTTATAATTATTCATGAACCAGTCCCAGTTGTAGACTCCACCGGCGAGTGAAAACGCACCCAGAGCGATAATAATAATTGCAAAAGTGATTTCCATATTCTGTAATCCTGATTATCAGAGCTTAGGGAGATTTCCGCCGCTCTTACCTGTCATTTTATCGAAATTCATACCTGCAAGCTGTTTTCTTGCCTTACGCAGCGACATCTTATTGTTGCCGCCTGTAAACTTCTTCATCATCTGCTGCATCTGTTCAAACTGCTTGAGCAGACGGTTTACATCCTCAACCCTTGTACCTGAACCCTTTGCGATACGTTTTTTTCGTGAAGGATTGATAATCGAGGGCTTGGCACGTTCTGCCTTTGTCATTGAGGTTATTATAGCCTCTATTCTGCCGATCTGGCTTTCGTCAATATCAGCGTCCTTGTTTTTATTTCCCACTCCGGGGAGCATTCCGATAATGGACTTCATTGAACCAAGCTTTTTTATCTGCTTCATCTGGTCGAGGAGATCGTCCATATCGAACTTGTTTTCCTTGAATTTTTTGGTGAGCTTCTCGGCTTCCTTCTGAGACATAACATTCTCAGCCTTTTCGATAAGAGTGAGAACATCGCCCATTCCGAGGATTCTTGAAGCCATACGCTCCGGATGGAACTGCTCGAAATCATCAAGCTTTTCGCCCATTCCGACGAACTTGATAGGCTTACCTGTAACTGCAAGTACTGAAAGTGCCGCACCGCCTCTTGTATCGGAGTCAAGCTTTGACATAAGAACACCGGTAATTCCCACAGCATCGTCGAAAGCCTTTGCGACATTTACAGCGTCCTGACCGGTCATAGCGTCAACTACGAGCATAATTTCATTCGGCTGAGTAATTTCCTTGATATTCACAAGCTCATCCATAAGAGCTTCATCTATATGAAGACGTCCTGCCGTATCAATGATAAGGATATCGTGACCGTAGTCCTTAGCGTGGGCAAGAGCCTGTTTTGCGATGATTACCGGATCAATCTGACCCATTTCAAAAACCTTTACGTCTGCCTTCTGACCAACTACCTGAAGCTGATTTATAGCAGCCGGACGGTAGATATCGCAGGCAGCAAGCAGCGGACGGTGACCTTCTTTTTTAAGAAGCTTTGCAAGCTTAGCGGCGTGCGTGGTCTTACCTGAACCCTGAAGTCCGCACATCATAATGACCGTAGGCGGCTTTGAAGCCATATTTATACGGGCATTGCTGTTACCCATGAGTGAGCAGAGTTCTTCGTTAACAATTTTGATAACCTGCTGGGCAGGAGTAAGGCTTGCAAGAACCTCCTCGCCGACAGCACGCTCTGTAACGCTTTTTACGAAGTCCTTGACAACCTTGTAGCTTACGTCCGCCTCAAGCAGAGCGAGACGAACCTCACGCATAGCCTCCTTAACGTCGCTTTCCGTGAGCTTACCTCTTGATTTAAGCTTTTTAAAGACATTATTCAGTTTTTCGGAAAGTCCCTCAAATGCCATGCGGATGCCTCCTTAATTCAAAAATTGATAGTATGTTATGCAAGGGCTGTATAAGCCTGCCCCTGCTGTTGGTTAATCTATATCAAATCCAGACCTTCTTTTACATCGTCCAGCAAAGCCTGTTTCAGCTCCTCGTCCCTGACCTTTTCAGCGGTCCGGCTGATACGTTCAAAGCATTCTCTCATTTTGCCGAGCCGCTCTGCAAAGCCGAGCTTTTCCTCGTAATTGAGCAGAATATTTTCGGTGCGCTTGATAAGGCTGAGCACAGCCTGACGTGTAATTCCCATAGGAGTACCGATTTCCGCAAGCGACAGATCCTCGCAGTAATAAAGCTCCATGACATTGCGCTGGTGGTCGGTAAGAAGATCTCCGTAGCAGTCGAGGAGAATAACGAATTTGAGTTCTTTTGCCATATTTCAGCCTCTCCTGTCGGGTGTAATCTAAAATCACTTTACACATTATACTACATCGTTCCGCATTTGTCAAGCATTTTTTTAAAATATACAGTTCTTAGTGAGAAAATAATACCGATATTGATACAGCAACAGACTGATAAAGGCAAAAAGCTGCAAAACTGAGGCTCAGCTCAGTTTGTCATATTTTTTTGAATAAATTTGTCCGTGCTACTTCCATTATGGATTAATTTGTGATATTATTTATCTGTAGGACTTATTATGAGAGGTGAACAGATATGAAAAAGGCTATAGAATATATTGTCGGGGTATCAATGCTTATCATAGTTTTTATTGCCGCTTCGTTCTGCTCCGATTCTGACGCTGTACTTACATTTTCATTTCTTTTGCTTATTATAGTGCTCACAATCCAGAGCATCAGCGATTCATACAGCCAGCCTGTTACTCTTTTACAGCTTGCGGCATCGGCTGTTCTGGGAATTTTCTCCGGCCTCCCCTTCTGCTGCCTGCTTTTTTCTCAGGTAAGAACTCCGCAATACGACGCTATAAGAATTTTCACACCTGCCGTTTTCTGTTCTGTGTCAGCTTTAATAAGCGGCAGCAGGCTTTATACCGCTCTACTCTATGCAGTGATTCTTGTATGCATATCAGCTGTCATATTCTTAGGAGAAAAATGTCTTGTGAAATACTTCGATACGAAGAAAAAGCTCAGCCACTCAGTAAGCGTCTGCGCACTGGGAGAGCTGAGCGAGAAAAAGCTCAACGAGGAGCTGAGAATAAAAAATTATCTTTCAGACAGAAATGCAAGACTTGAAGAAAGAGAAAATATCAGCAGAAGTATTCATAACAGCGTCGAGCATTCAATAACAGCTGCAATAATGACTCTTGATGCGGCGGATATGCTCTTCGACACCTCACCCGACAAGGCAAGAGAAAAGCTTGGTGCCGCAAATGAACGCATAAGGGATAGTCTTGCTTCAATCCGCCGTGCGGTACGTGTTCTCGACAGCGAGGACAAGCCGGTTCCTGTAAGCGATATCTGCGACAGCCTTGAGGTTATATGCAAAGGCTTTACTATGGATACAAGAATTACAGTAAGGACAAACCTTTCGGACTGTTCACCTGACAGGCTTATCCCTTCGGTCCACGCTGAATTTTTCTGCTCCGCAGCAAGCGAGCTTCTTTCCAATGGAGTAAGGCACGGAAACGCCGATATATTTTTGGTATCCCTCACCTCTGACAGCAGGCATCTTCAGCTTATCGTTACAGACAACGGCGAGAGCGATTTCAGCAGTGAAAACAGCCACATTAAAATACAGAACGGCTTCGGACTGAAAAAGCTTATTTCTTACTGCGAGAAAAACGGCGGAAGGGCTGAGTTTTCAAATCCCGCAGGATTTAAAAGCATTATTACACTGCCGATAATTGAGGAGGAAAGCTGATGGACAAACTGAGAGTTTTACTTGTTGATGATGAGCCGCTTCTGCTTGAAAGCCTTGAAATAATACTGACAATAGGCGGTCTGGAAATATCTGGCACCGCACATGACGGAAACGAGGCTCTTTCTGTGCTGGAGAAAGCTCAGTGCGATATTGCACTGGTCGATATAAATATGCAGGGAATGGGCGGAATCGAGCTTATCGGTCATCTGAAAAAGGATTATCCGCATATTAAAATACTTGTACTTACAACCTTCTACGACGATACAACCATCACAAAAGCTATCGCAGGAGGTGCGGACGGTTATCTGCTCAAGGACAGCGGAAAGGACGCTATACTCGGTGCTGTTTCGCAGATAATGAGCGGCCGCAATGTTATTGACGCTAAGGTAATGCAGCGGCTTGCCGCCCTTATGTCGGGACAAAAAAGCGAGCCTGATATACTGAAGGAAATGACGTCAAGAGAAAAGGAAATCGCTACGCTTCTGGCACGAGGGCTTTCAAACAAGCAGATTTCACAGGAGCTTTATATATCCGAGGGAACGGTAAAAAACTACATAAGCGTAATTTACGACAAGACAGGAATTCACGACAGAGCAAAGCTCATTGTCGCCATAAACTCATAATATATGACCGCAGTCATGATAAAAATGTGACTGCGGTCACTTTTTTATTTTATAAAGATATGATAAAATGCTGTTATGGAAATACTGAAACAGGAGAGAAACGAAAATGTCACAAAAGCTTTATGCAAGGACATATCTGAAAAACAACAAAAAGCGTGTTGCTACACTCATAATAAGCCTTACGCTTTGTATCATGCTCAATTACCTGACGTCCTTTCTGCTGGGAATATCAATGGAAACGGTAAAGCCTCTGTCCTACGAGGTACCGAAAGTAATGCAGTACCTTAGCTACAACGACATGGATTTACTTATAGGCGAGGACACTGAGGTTGAAACCTATGACGAGGGCATAGCACTCTTTAACGCTGAAATCGAAAAGCTCGCTCAGAAAATCGAAAACGAATGCGACAATGTAAAAAGAGCTTTTCCTGCTCAGGTAATAGAAGCACAGCTCAGGGCACTTTTTGCATCATGGTTCTTTGAGGGTGCGCTTATGGATAAGCAGTACATTGAGGAATACCTCGGCTTTTATGACGCAAAGCTCATCGAGGGCAGAATGCCTGAGGGCGATGGCGAGGTACTTCTCGACAGCATGACAATGAAAAACAACGGCTACAGCATCGGCGACGAGATTAAGCACTACACACTCTATAAAATTGTCGGTGTTGTTGAAAGCGATTACAACCTCATCTGCGGTACGCCTCACCCCGATGATGACTCGGCAAAACAGCTTTTCATCTTTTCAGAGGGAATCACAAATCTTAAAAACGAGCTCTCCACTATCGGCATAAAGCTCGATTCAAATCGTATGTACTGGACAGACTACGAAAGCTCTACAAAAGATTTCCAGGAGAATATGGTTGACGCAATCGAAGGCTCCGTAAATATCGTGTATGCCGGAATTGTAATCCTGATGTGCGTTGCACTGTGCGTTATCTACATAACCTTCCTGCGTGACAGACACAGCGAATGGTGCCTGTATGCTTCAATAGGCTATTCAAGAAAATCAATATACTTCTCAATCCTGAGAGAGCTGGCATTCACATTCATTCTGTCGCTCGTTATAGGTACAGTAATAACGGCTCTGTCAGTATTCCTGATCGACGTTCTATATATTACACCGTCGGGACTTCTCGGAAATTATCTTGACACAGAAGCGATAAAGGATGTTCTCCTTGACTTTATTGTGTTCTTTGCGATACTGCAGATTCCTGTGCGCTATGCACTTTACAGGATAAAAACAATCGACGCACTCGGCGACGACCTTTACTAATAGATATGAGAGGAAACAGCTTATGTTTGAAATCAAGAATATTACTATGATATATGATATGGATAAGGCGGAAAAGGTTTACGCACTCAGAGGCTTTGACCTTACTCTGCCCGATAAGGGACTTATAGGAATTATCGGTCCTTCAGGCTCAGGAAAATCCACACTTATGTACTGTCTGTCAACACTTAAAAATCCTACAAGCGGAAGTATTCTCTACAACGGCAAGGAAATCACAAAGCTGCGTGATTCGGAGCGTGAAACAATAAGACATGAAGAATTCGGATTTGTGTTCCAGAGACACTTTCTCATACCTTATATGTCGGCACTTGACAATGTTACTGTTGCGGCAGCCAAGAACGGAGCACAGACAATCGAAAAAGCAAAGAAGCTCCTCGCCTCATTCGGACTCGGAAGCATAGAAATCTCAAAGCGTCCCGCAAAGCTTTCAGGCGGTCAGAGACAGAGAACAGCTATTGCAAGAGCTATGATAAACAACCCGAAGGTACTGTTTGCCGACGAACCGACAGCTGCACTCGACCACGACAACGCATTTCTTGTAATGGAGATTCTAAAGGAATACTCAAAGAATAATCTCGTGCTTGTTATCACTCACGACCGTTCTATCTTAAAGGACGCAGACAAGATAATCGAAATGTGGGACGGCGACATCAGCGCTATCAAGGAGGAAAGCGGGATATGAGCTCTTTCTCACCACTTTACTACATAAAGCAGAATAAGTCACGCTGTATCCTGCTTATACTGATGCTTATGCTCAGTGCAGTTATTTACGTCGGCGGACTTTATGTAACAAGCCCGCCTTCTACCTTCGATGCACTGGGTTATACAAACGACCACTGCGTGTATATGATTGATGTTTCAGGTGCAAAGAAAAGAGAAAGCCATATGGACGAGTTTATGGCAGAGGTCAAGGCTGACGAAGCTCTCGATTATATTTATTATGCTCCGAATATGGCGTATTTCAACTGGGACACGGTAATGAATTTTACCTGCGGCTCAAACCACATGACCTTCGGCTCGGTTGAGGATTTCAAAAAGCACTGCGGATATCTGGATATCGAGGTTGACTACTCAAAGCTTAAGACAGGAAGTCTTATCCTTTCTGAAATGCTTGCAAAGAACTTAGGTCTTGAGCTTGGCGATACAATCGACGAGTTTGAAAAAAGCGAGCTTTATAACGTTTATGAGGGCTACACTCTGACCGTTGATTACATAACAGACCAGGACGGCTATGCCGCTTATATGATTTCAGACAGAACCAACGATAAGGCTATTTATCTCTACGGCAAGACAATAAGCGGTGATGCTCTCAGAGCAAAAGCAATGGAGCTGGGGCTTAAATACGATATCTTTGTCGGCGGAACTACAATAGAAGAAATAAACTCGCAGTTCTCGGCATTCTACTTTATCTTCGGATTTGTCGTAATACTTGTTTCTGTTATCATCGCAATTACCATAAACACCGCCTTTGCCGGTATGTATCAGAAGAGGAACTATGAGCTTGCGGTGTATCGTGCAATCGGTATCAGCAAAAAGAAAATACTCAGAAAGCTTGTTTCAGAGCTTCTGCTGATTGACGGCATCGCACTTGTATCAGGTGGTGCAATAACATTACTTTTCCTGTATATTTTCAATAACGCTGTGCTTTATCCTGATGGTCTGTATCTTGAGTACTTCCATCCGCTGGCATTTGCAGGCGTTATCATCTGCAACCTCGTAAGTCTTATACCGCTTATTCTTTTCAGAATAAGACAAATCAAAAAAGCAGACATCTGCGAATATTAAGCATAAGCGTCGCCGCACATAATGCGCAGCGACGCTTCAGTTTATCAATAAAGCCTGTTTGCTGAGGCAATACCGCACAAAGCACGACCGATGGCTCTGTACGTAATATACTTGCATATTTCCCGCTATCCTTCACACAGGCTTTATGCGGTATCACCTTGACTTTTTAAGGTGCGTACTGTATAATAAGAAAAAAAGACGGAGGTGTATAAATATATGAATCCGCATATAAAGAAAATAGTTAAAATACTTCCTGTTTTCAATGTTATAATATGCATCATAACCTTAATCGTTTCATTTTTTATAAAGGATGTGCCGGTTGTAAAAACCTACACATACGAGGATAACCGGATAATTACACATTCATGGTACGATATATACCTCTCTGTTCTTGCTATAATTTTCTTTATAATCGTGCTTTCAGCGCTTGTATGTATTTCGGTCAGGATTATTGAGAAGATAAAAACAAAGAAAAAAATCCTCAGACACATCCGGAATATTTTTCTTAATTTCCTTTTATGCTCATTTATAATGATACTTGGTGATAATCTCGTAACAGGAGCAATAATCTATGATTATTCACCAGAATACTACAAATTTTCTGATAACAGACATACTATTGTGATTGAAGAAAAATCATACCTTTTATACGGCGGCGGAACAATTTATCAGATCAAAAATAATAATGAAGCAGTTATTATACATACATTCACTACAGACGATGGCGGCAGAAACCACGGACGCTACGATATAAATTGGCATGACGATTATGCTGAGATTACCTATAATACATTCTATTCAGAAGACAGTAAACGCACTGAAAAAATAAGCTTTGCAAGCTGATTCAGCACATGAATATACCAAGGGTTAAACATAAAAAGCCGATGAGTAAAGAACCTCATCGGCTTTTTGTATTGATTTACCAGTTAATCACAGAATGACTGTGAATGTAGAATTCCTCCTGACTTGGCTGCCACGCCTTTTCCTTCGGCGGGAAAAGCCTGTCAAATTCTTCAACAGCTTCGGTATCGTCGCATGGTGCGTCCGCATCATTCGGATGATAGAACCATTTTCTGCCGTCAAAAACACCTGTGCGGAGCCCCTTTACGAGCAATGCGGCAGGGAAAACGTCTCCTTCACAGCATACATTATACTTTTTACAGCTTTTGTAGCCACGAGCAACGTAATTATCGGGATTTCCGAAATTTATAACGGTATCATAGCCAAGCTCAAGTGCCTTTTCAAAGGTATGCTCAAGCAGAAGCTTGCTGCAGCCCTTTCGCTGATAATCGGGATGAATACAGATAGGTCCCATAGAAAGAACGGTTTTTTCAGTACCGTTTTCGTCAACGAGCTTTGCTTTGGTATACATGATACTTCCGATGATTTTTCCGTCAGCCTCAAGAACGAAGCCGAGTTCCGGCAAAAATGCCTCATGTTTTCTCATCACATGGATAAAGTAATGCTCATTGCAGCCGGGGAAGCTTAAATTCCAGAATGCTTCACGGGCGAGATTTTCTACTTCACGATAATCGTTTTCTGTTTCCAAACGGATAATATAGTCATTTTTATTCATTATTTTTCCTCCTGAAAATTGTTGACTCAACATGGGAGGTTTGTGTGAGAATGTATTCGCAAACCTCCCGTTTACGCTACAATCTCCTTTTTAGCTGTGTTTTTCAAAAAAACTCTCCTTAAAATCAATCTTATAAAGACACGGAACAATTTAAAGCAATACCGCAAATAATCTCCGCATCCTTATTGATTTTATGTTATCACAGGAAGAAGCAGTTGTCAAGACATTTTTTCTTATATCATTAAAAGACCGGACGTATACATATACACTTCCGGTTTGTCCGATATTGACATTTCGGCATACATTATGAAAACAGAAGCAATATACGGAATAATTGATATTGATTTCTTCAGGATATTATGATAAAATAAAAGGCATAAAACAGTGGTTTTACAGCTATCAGCATAAGAAAGGGAGGCTCTGTGAAAATGAAGAAAAAATTCAGCATGGCTGTAATTATGCTTGCCTTATGCCTTGCAAACAATACGGCCCGCAGCATACCTTATGAGTATCTGCACCCGATAACTGTTTCTGCATCAGCTACAGAAAATCCCGGATTTGATATTCAGGACGGAGTGCTGGTCAGCTATAACGGTACCGACAGCGAAGTGAAGGTGCCGGATGGTATTACTAAGATAGGAAACAGTGCATTTTACGGGAAGCAGGTGCAGAGTGTATCGCTTCCGGATACAGTAACTGAAATCGGCAGCTCGGCATTTGCGAATTCAGCTCTGAGGGACATCAGCTTACCAGAGGGGCTTCGTTCAATAGGCAGGAGCGCTTTTCAGAATACATGGCTTACAGAAGTTCATATTCCTCATGGTGTAACAGAAATTCCCGACGATGCATTTTTCAACTCCCGCCTTACCAAAGTAACTATTCCTGATTCGGTCACAAAAATAGGTAATATGGCATTCTGCAATACAGCGCTTGCGGATATTGAAATTCCAGATTCAGTAACTTTTGCTGCAAACAACGCTTTCATGGGTACGCCATACCTGAAAACACTTGTCAGTCAAAACGGAGGCTGGCTGATTCTTTCCAACGGTCTGCTCGTCAGCTATGTCGGTAACGACGTCAATGCAGTGATGCCTGAAACTGTCAGGTGCATCGGTACAAAATCCTTTCTGAACCGCACCCGTATGCAGACGCTTACCATTCCTGATTCAGTTAAAAGCATTGAGAGTACGCCGTTTGTAAACTGCAAGCCTGAAATAATCTATTCAACGAATCCGATTGCAGAAAAGCTTTCCATAGCCTGCATTTCCGCACCTGAAATTCCGCCGTCAGATAGTCAGCCCGCACTCGACCTTTCATCTGACACATGGCAGCTTGCAAATGAACAAGCGGTTTTCGGAGATACATATTGTCTTACTGACGCCGCACGTTCACAGCTTGCTGAGCAAATCAAAGAAAAGTATCAGACGTTTGACAGCGCATGGAACGGCTCCTGCTATGGAATTGTCCTGACAACGCTGCTTGTAAAATACGGTTTGCTTTCACCGTCCGATATACAGGAGGATGCTGCGTCACTCAACGAAACAGCACCTGATAAGAACGCTTTGTCAGTTATCAATTATTATCAGTTCATGCAGTATTCAGAGCCTGCACTTCAGATTGCCATGCATTCAGGTATCAGCGATACGGATTTTTTTGAACAGATAATCAAACTCGGCTGGCAGGCAGAACAGCAGGGAAAGCCATTCCTGTTATCTTTTAATACGGGAAGCGGCGGTCATACCTGTGCCGGATGCGGAATTGAATCCGGCGAATGGGAATGGGACGGCAAAAGCTATAACCGCCGCATTATACTCTGGGATCCGAATTATCCAACAGAATATCGTGAGGATGTATGCATCTATTACCGTGAAGCAGATTATGATTTCTGCATTCCTCATTATGGTGTCAGGTATACATACGGCGGCTCGGATAATGTTGGTGAGCTTACGGCAGCAAGCGATGAAGTCAATGTGCTTGGTTCACCTGCGTATCCATTCAGGAGCTGTATCAAAGGCGATGTGAATGCGGATGGTTCAGTTGATGCTGCGGACATCGCAATGCTTCGTAACTGGCTTGTGCGTGCAGCCGATGCCGCGCTTACCGAACCGCAGGCAGGGGACATGAATGCAGACGGAAATTCAGATGTATTCGATCTCATCCTGATGCGGAAAGCGCTGATTACACAATAAAGATAAAAACGCAGATACAAATCAATGTACCTGCGTTTTTTGATACAAGTCTGCGTAAGGAGCTTTTCACAGAGCTTCCTTAATTGCGTTTTTTGCCTTTGACACAATTGTTCTGTCGTTTTCGTATGAAAGAATATTTGCGGCATATGAAATATCCACCCAGCGTATTTCTGCGATTTCATCCTCCTGAGGAGAAAAATCCACATTCTTTGCTTTTGCAAGGAAGTATACCACTACCTTGATAGTATCTTTTTTGGGGGAATATGTAACAGTTTCACGGAAGGTCGGGTCAATAATGACATCAATAGAAGTTTCCTCCATGATTTCACGACGAGCAGTTTCAACCTCAGTCTCGCCTGATTCGACGTGACCTTTCGGGAAGGACCAATGCCCGCTGTTGATATGTTTGATCAGCAGGATTTCCGTATTTCCGTGAAACTTACGGTAAACAATAGCACCGCATGATTTCTCGTGAAGCATATTCGTTCCTTTCTTGCCATATGGCAGTAATTGCAAGCTTCCGGACATACTGGAAGGTCAGATGCCGGATACACTTTTATACGTAATTCAAAAATATTATATCATATTTTGTGTGATTTGTCCATACCTGTCAAAAGAAAAAAATATAGTTTTTTAAATTTTTTTGTCGGCAAAGCAATAAAAAGCAGCAGCAGACTGTCCTTATCTCCTTGCCGACAAAACTGATATCAGAACAGTCCCCTCACATCCTCGAAGGTCAGACGCGGATGGAGTGCAAGGTTTATTCCGAAGGCTATAAGCTGTGAGGCACGTTCCGTAAGGCGGTCAATATCACGTGGAGTCACCATCATATTAGGCACTTTTCTATCTATATCCCTACCTGTAAGACTGCGTACTATCGTATGCATATCGACTACTGTAGGAACTCCGACTGCTATAACAGGAACTCCGAAAAGCTTTTCGGAAAGCTCCCTTCGTGCATTTGAAACTCCGCTGCCGGGAGAAATCCCCGAATCTGAAAGCTGAATGGTTGTGCCGAGTCTGCTTACATCCGAGCACGCAAGAGCGTCAATTGCAATAATTGCTGCCGGATGAAGCTCACCGGCTATTGCCTTGACTATTTCTGCGGTTTCAATTCCTGTCTGACCGAGAACGCCTCCCGCAAAAGCGCTTACACGGCGGAGTGAAGTGAGAAAGGCTTCCTCCTCGCTGTCAAGCTCATCACGAAGATGACGTGTGGCAAGAACCTTTGAAACTACCTGCGGGCCGAGTGCATCGGGAGTTATATCGTTGTTTCCGAGTCCGACCACAAGAATTTCACCATCAGGCACCAGCCTTTTCAGCTCATCAGCAAGCTCAACAGCCATTTTTTCGTAATCATCGGAAAAGCGGCTCAGACTGCTGCCCTCCAGAGTAACATAACGCCCCCGACCCTTTCCGAGCGTTTCAAGACAGTTATCATTATCAATTGTGATTTCTGTTATTTCAAATGCGCTTCCTCTTACCTGCCTGTGAACTCCTGCCGGCAGATTATCAGCGGCAAAGCTTTCTACCGCAAGGTCTGTACGTATTTCCATTGTTTTCCTCCTTTTCATAGGGGTATTCAGCGTGAATTGTGCATAATGCTTTAATTTTGCGAAAAAATATATTATAATATTTTTATTTTGCCTATTGAAATAATCTTCGGAAAATGGTATAATTATCATTGTCTCAGTAGGTATGGTGTGCGTTGCACCTGCCGCAGTACGCTTCGGACGTACTTATTATTTGTAGAATGCAGATGTTTATACTGTCTGCCGATTATCAAGGAGGTGTAACAAAATGCCAAACATTAAATCCGCTAAGAAGAGAGTTAAGGTTAACGCAACTAAGGCTGCTGCCAATAAGGCAAGAAAGTCAAACCTCAAGACTATCCTCAAGAAGGCTGACGCTGCCTGCACAACAGGCGCTGCTGACAAGGCAGAGGCTATCAAAGTAGCTATCAAGAGAGTTGACCAGGCTTGCGCTAAGGGTCTTATGCACAAGAATAAGGCTGCAAGAAAGAAGTCACAGCTCGCTAAGAAGCTCAATGCTGCCGGCTAAGTCTTTATTTAAATAGACAGCAAAAAATTTACCCCTTGCGGACAACTCACGGTCTGCAAGGGGTGTTTTGTTTAATTGCCATGTTTCTTAACAATTTCAGAAATAATAAATTCGGCTAATTCTTCAAAATCAGGCTGTCTTCCTTTACAAGGTACACGTTTTGCGTACTCGTTTGGATTTTTATATGCCTCAGAGATTGCTTTTTCTATCTCATTTCTTATTTCAGAATCAGTCACGCCGAATTCTTTAGCCGTCTCTTTGTATATTTCATTCATATGGCACCTCCGTGTTTATAGCACTCCTATAATAATATATTGCTTTTTATCAAAAAGCAATAGTTTAATGATAGAAAGTGTAATTTTCTCTTGTATTTTGTTAAGATTATATAAGAGAGAGGTGTTTCGGAGTGTCAAAAACTATGAAGATTTCAAAAGAAAATGAGTTTAAATATATCCAGCTCGGACTTAATATATCCTATTACAGAAAGCTGAAGGGCTATACTCAGGAGGAGCTTGCAGAATTATCCGGAATAAGCCGCTCTCATATCAGTGCAATTGAAGCTCCGAATATAGTTCACAATATTTCCTTGGAAGTACTTTTCAATATCGCTGAGGCTCTTGGTATTGAGCCTTGTAAATTACTTGAATTCAGAGAATGATAAAATTTACCCCTTGCGGACAACTCACGGTCTGCAAGGGGTGTTTTGTTAAGACAATACTAAGCAAATAAAACTCCCCTGTGATAATAAAATCTCAGGGGAGAATTTTTATTTACTGTGCAGAAGCAGCTCTGCGCTCTTTTCTGACGATACCCTTCTTGATTTTCTTGAAAATCAGACCGAGAAGCAGTTCAACCGCACCGATACCGAGAGTAAGGAGAGCGAAAACAAGCAGAACATTTGAACAGAGATAGAATACAATATTGCCTGTAATGGTATATGCAACAGGTGCACCGACGATTACGGCAAGACCGATTATAAACATTACAAGACCTGTAATAAAGAAAGTGTTGCCATAGAAGCCGAGAAGGTGCTTGCCCTTTCTGTCAACGATTACAGCAATCCAGATGAACAGAACAAGAACAAGTGCAGCGAGAATTCCGATAGTAATGAATGAAAGGATGTATTTGAGATTGGTAAGATTGAATCCGGCCTTATCATTCCATTCTTCAACAGAGAGCATTTCATTCACATTGTTTTCATCGAGATTATCCTCAATTTTATTCAGATCGGATTTTGAGAAGCCCGCACCGAATATATCATCAGCTACATCGTTATTCTGCTTGAAGAAATCGTTTCTGATATCCTTTGCTGTCAATGAAGGGTCGTCGCCCTCACCGTTTAAAAGGTAATCAGCGTAGTTTTCTACATTTTCACCTATGTAACCGATAAGGTCAGCCTCAACAAGGAATTTCTTGAAGCTTTCAGCGTCGGCATTACCGTGTGTAGCCGATCTGATTCCGAGAGATCTGAATATATCGGTAGAAATATCCTCACCTTCATACTGAGCGCTGAGAACAGTATTTGCATCAAGCTTTTTGATTCTGCCTCCGAGCACATTTCCCGCAAGGCCAAACTTCATTGCACAGATAAGACTGAGCAGAATAAAGAAAATCACAGCAAATATTGTAATAATGGAAGCACCTGTAAGTCTGCCGCCGCCGACCTTTGTTTCTGATTTTGATTTTCCCTGAGCAGCAGGAGTCTGAACAGGCTTCTGAGGCGGAATATTGCTGAACTGCTGATTGCCGCCGAATTGATTGTTATTACCCTGCTGATAGCCGCCTGTCGGAAATACAGGAGGAGGTGCGATATTATTGTCAGTGCTGCCGAAGTCATTATGCACATCTGAAATCTCATTGCTGTTCATGCCTGAAATTACATTATTATTTTCGACAACAGGCTCAGGCTGTTCGGTTTCATCAAGAATCATTGTAGGTGTATCGCCTGCAAGCAATGACGGAACTCTGCCTGTATTATTCTCATTCACTGTTTCTATAGCGCTGTCTGAGATATCATCATCAGGAATAATCAACTCCGTCTGATTATCGGGAGCATTATTTTCAGAAATATCACTGAGCTCATTTTCAGGAAGGTAAACGGTTTTTTCCGAATCGTCATCGTTTAAAAACGAAGAGGCTATCGGAGTATTATCCTCAGCAGAAGCAGTGTTATCGGATGAACCTACACTCGCACCGCAGTCCGGACAGAATTTGGCGTTTTCATCAAGCTGATTGCCGCAAGATCTGCAAATCATAAAACATCCTCCTAAATTACACATAATATCCGGCATATACCGCCGGTAAACAATTATATTATATCGCAAAAAAGCAAATCTGTCAATATACGGTTTATTAAGGCAATACCGCACAAAACCGTATAACGGTCCTGTGCGGCAGATAATCAGATATTTTCATTTTTCAGAGCGTCAATCGGGTTATCCTTCTTCACCTTGCTCATAGAATACAGCATAGTTGCAAAGACCACTGCAAACACACTCAGGACTGCAATTCCCACAGCTCCCCAAGGCAGGCGGAATACTGTATTATAGCCTGCGATAACAGACTTATAAATCAGATACGTAACACCGAACGAAGCCGGCAGCCCCAGAAGCAGAGCCTTTGTTCCGTAGAGTATACATTCATAGTTCATCATTTTATTGAAGCCGCTGTTTGTCATGCCGATTGATTTCAGCATTGCAAATTCACGGCGGCGCAGACTGATATTCGTCGAAATCGTGTTGAACACATTTGCGGCCGCAATAAGAGAAATCAGTATAATGAAGCCATAGGCGAATACCTTGATGATGGTAATGATATTGCGTTCTTCTTCAACCTCTGCTGCGTAATCATAGAGATTTGATGATGTTATTCTGTTTTCATAGAGCTTTTTCTTCAAAGATGCGCTGCACTGCGTATGCTGCTCTGATTTTATCAGGAATACATGACTATATGACGCTGTATCGCCTGACACTACGGATTCCATAACACTGTGCGGATAAATCAGAATAAGCTCTGCGTAATCGGAAATATAAAACGGCTTTTCATAGATTGTCTTTCCGGATTTCATCTCAATTTCAAAGGTAGCCTCTTCTTTTGAAAGCTCCATGTAATCGGATTCATCTTCTTGATTTATAAAGCGGTATACAAGGTTTCCGTTGGCATCCTCCGCCCCTCCTGCAAAATAATAGCCCTCGAAATTACGCAATGCATTGTAGGAAAACTCACAATCATCCGAGTTAAGATAATTGATATTGAAATATTTCTCCTGTTCAGGGTCATACTCGATAGAGCCGTCAACTGCAACTGCAAGCGGAGCTTCGGGATTCATGAATTTATCCTCGCTCAGATTATTTTCCTCAAGCAGCTCACGGAAGGTCTCATCTTTCAAGAAATAAATAGTCGTTTCAAGCTCAGCCTCACTTATAGACGAGCTGTTATTATCAAGATGCATCATTTCAACAGCGTCCTCGCTGAGAGAGCTTACCGGTACAGAACATATATATGAGGATACCTGTGTATAAGCGGCGCCATCCACATATTCGTCCTCCTCAATCAGCTCCAGAACCTCTTCCGGTGATATCCTCTCTATATCATTACGTGAAAGATAGAAACGCAGGTCATAGCCGTAGGTAGAAAAGCTTTCCGAGGCAGTCCCCATAAGATAATCCGTAAAGGCAGACGCCGAAATAAACAGCACAATACTCATAAAAAGGCTCATAACGGTTGCACGATACTTCCTTTTGCTGCGCTTGTAGTGCTTATGGGCAAGCATTCCTGAAAGTCCGAACAGCTTATACACAATTTTCGGAGTGCGGACAGGCTTTTTCTCCGCCTTTATGTCCTTGCTCTGACGGACAGCCTCGACTGCACTCACCCTTGTGGCACGCTTCGAGGGAATCCATGCGGAAATCAGTACGGTCAGCATTGCCACAGCACAGGCTATAACGATTGCGGCAGGTGACACACAGATACGCATAGGTACGTCGTATTCAAAGAGCGAAGAAAACTTATGTCCGATAAAATGAAGTGTTACGCCGATGCCTGCAATACCCAGCAGTATACCGGCAATTATACCGATTGTGCCGACAACCAGCGCCTCAAACAGAACCATACGGCGCAGCTGCTTTTTCGTTGCTCCGACAGAGGAAAGCAATCCGAACTGCTTTGTACGTTCCGAAACTGAAATAGCAAAGGCATTATAGATAAGCGCTATTGACCCGAACATTATCAGACCGATAAAAATCGCAGCAAGTCCGTAAAGCATATCATATGCGCCCTTAAATCGGAAAGCGCCCAGCAATTGCAGGAGTTCTTCATGGGTCTCGGAAGACAAGCCCTGCTTCTGAATAAAGGTGTAGATATCCTTGGGGTGCTTCACGGTATAATAGATGTCATAGCGCCAATCGTCCGAAATGTCCGCATCTGCTGCAGTCAGGGCAGTGTAACCCGGTGCCTGATGATATTCAAATACCGGACGCTCATAGAAGCCGACTACTGTGTAGGTACGTGATTCACGCACATTGAGAAGCTCACCGTTTGACTCAACCTCATTACCATGAGTGTAGATATAGCAGGGAGAGGTCTGATAGAGCGTATCACCGTCCAGCAGACGGTCACCTATATCCAGCGTCAGAACATCACCGATTCTGTAGTCCACACCGCCGTTCTGTTCAAGATGCTCCGGCAGAATGATTTCGCCTGTATTGTCAGGAAATCTGCCGCTTATAAGATGTATCGGCAGCATATCCTCAAAGCCTTCACCTGCACCGAGAATGTACAGATACGGCTTGAATTCATTCATGCTGTCGATTTCCGCAAAACCGAGCTGCTGAGCGTAAACGGTATCATCGATTTCGTCCATTGAACAAAGCTCCTCATAGGCTTCAGCAGTTTCGTTCAGAGAATAGGCATGCCAGCTTCCCGAAACGTACATGACGTTCTGCTTGGTATAATTGAAAAAGCTTGCAACAGACGTCGTCACCGCACAGATAAGCGCAGCTGAAAGCATGATGCCGATGATTGTGACAATTGTACGTGTTTTGTTTTTGCGGAGCGACTGGAGTGTGACCTTGTGAAAGATATTCATCAGCGAATCACCTCGTCCCGTATTATTCTGCCGTCCTCAATTGCAATAATGCGGTCTGCCTGAAGAGCGATATTCTCATCATGCGTGATGATGATAAGAGTCTGATTGTACTTTTTGTTGGAGTATTTCAGCAGCTCAACTATCTCCTGACTGTTCTTGCTGTCGAGATTTCCGGTCGGCTCGTCCGCCAGCATAACTGCCGGCGCATTCATCAGTGCCCTGCCAATGGAAACACGCTGCTGCTGACCGCCCGAAAGCTGATTCGGAAGATGATTTTCACGTCCCTTGAGCCCGAGCGTGGAAAGCAGCTCCTCAAGACGATCATTGTTGACCTCCTGTCCGTCCATGAGTACGGGGAGAGTCATATTTTCCGTTACATTCAGCACAGGAATGAGATTGTAGAACTGATATATAAGCCCCACCTGACGGCGGCGGAAAATGGCAAGCTGATCGTCGTTCTGTGCATAGACGTCACAGCCGTCAAGGAATACTTTACCGCTTGTGGGCTTATCCACTCCGCCGAGTATGTGGAGCAGCGTGGACTTGCCGCTGCCCGAGGGTCCGATAATCGCCAGAAATTCTCCTTTTTTAACCGTGAACGAAACGCCGTCGAGTGCGTGAACGGTATTTTCTCCCTTGCCATAGGTCTTGCGTAAATTTTCAACCCGTAATAATTCCATATTTAAAGCTCCTTTGAATTGTTTGGGCAATGCTGCCTTCAATAATATTGTAGCACGGCAAGGTGACACTGCGGTGACTTGAAAATGACAAAAATGTCACCAAAAAAAGGGACAGTCCTCAGACAGCCCCCTTATAAAAGCGGATTATGAATTGCGCACCGCCATTCAGTATGTTTTCCGCCTTGATTGTACCATTCTGCGCTGTAACAATCATCCTTGCAAGGGCAAGACCTATACCGTAGCTGTTGTCATCGGAATTCTTTCCCTTGTAGAAGCGCTCGAAAATATGCGGCAGATCCTCCGTTGTGATTCCCGGGCCTGTATCAGAAATACGGATTTCCGTATACAGCGGATTTTCCTGTGCATAAATGGTAATGCTGCCGTCCGGCGGAGTATGCTCCATGCAGTTTTTGAGGATATTTCCTATTGCTTCACCTGTCCATGCAATATCCCCGGTGAAGCTGCCGTCCGCTGAAACATGAAGCGAGATCCCACGAAGCTCCAAAGGCACAAGCAAAGGCTCGGAAGCCTTATGCAGCAGCTGCTCTGCAGGAATAGTCTCAGCATGGAACTGTACCACGCCTGCGTCAAGCTTTGAGATTTTCAGAAGCGCTGTGATAAGCCAGTCGATACGTGAAAGCAGCATTTTCATATCATGCATCAGCTTCAGCCTCTTTTCAGGCGGCAGCTCAGGTTCGGAAAGCCTTGTCACAAGCAGATGAATAGACGTCAGTGGCGTGCGTAGCTGATGTGATATATCGGCAAGGGAATCTGCAAGAAAGAGCTTGTCCTCCTGCATACTCTGCCGCTGTTCACGCAGACGTACGGTCATCTTATGGATTTCGCTCTGCAGTATTGCAAGCTCACCCTCAGCATATCGGCTGAGAGAGATATTCTCCTCACCGTGCAGAATGCGGTCGATATCGGACGATAATTGCGCAATGCGTCTGTAGCGGAGACAGGTTACAGCAAGGTGCAGCAGTGTAAATGCCGTACAAATAAGCAGCGTAAACAAGCCGTATTCCGCATCCCACAGCCACGCTGCAAGGACTGCGGCTGCCGAAAGGATAATATGAAAAATGAGTGAGCGGTAAACCTCAGGATTTCGTAACAGCTTCATATCAGTCCACCCTATAACCGATTCCACGGACAGTCTTTATGATAACGGGATTCTGCGGGTCATCCTCTATTTTCTCACGAAGCCGCTTGATATAAACGGTAAGCGTGTTGTCGTTGACGAATTCTCCTGCAATATCCCAGATGTTTTCCAGCAGCTGAGTTCTTGTAAGTACAGCGCCTCTGTGATTTAGAAACATCAGCAGCAGACGGTATTCAAGTGCGGACAGGTATAAATCCCTGCCATGCTTTGTTGCGGTTCCCCTTACTGTATCTACCTGTACCTCACCTAAACGGACAATATTTCTTGTGCTGCCTGTGAGTCTGAGGATATTCCTGATTCTGGAAATCAGCTCACGTGGACGGAAGGGCTTGGCGATATAATCATCCGCACCAAGCTCAAAACCTGTCACCGTACTGAACTCATCATCCGAAGCAGTAAGAAAGATAACAGGTATCTGATAATTTGCCTTGATTGCTGAGCATACCGCAAAACCGTTTCCGTCAGAGAGGGAAATATCCAGCAGAACAAGCTGGAATTGTTCTTCCTCCATAAGCCGTAATGCAGCCCTTTGTCCCGAAGCATTTTTTACCGCAAAGCCCTCGGAAACAAGAAACTCGCTTAAATTCAGGATAATATCCTTATCATCCTCAACCAGCAGGATTTTAGTCATGGAACAGCCACTCCTTTCATGAAATATACTTCATTTGTATAATAATATCATATCTCTGCCGTTTTTTCAAGCTTTGCCGAAAGCTGCTGCTGTCTCATCTTCTGTTCTGTACGGAATTTTTTTACTTGTTTTCCAATCAGATTCATCTTTTCACCATCAATAATTCTCGCCATTTCCTCACACTCCGGAATTCATCTGAATTTGCGTCAGACATTTCATTACAGAACGAATACAAAAACTTGTTTTGTCTTGACACAGGACAATTATTAAGATATACTAAATTATCCGTTTTTATGTCCTGTCATAAGACAAAATTAAATTTCAATTTCCACTCACACGAAAGTGAGGTAATCACCATGTCAAATATTATTGAAATCAAAAACATCACAAAAGAATTCAAGGTACTCAACC
Source organism: Ruminococcus sp. (assembly GCA_017935095.1). Lineage (GTDB taxonomy): Bacteria > Bacillota > Clostridia > Oscillospirales > Ruminococcaceae > Ruminococcus. The sequence continues at coordinate 171 of JAGBIH010000094.1, read as the reverse complement.
GCCGTGAGGGTCTCAAAGGCAGTCTGAAAGACCTGTTTTCAAGGGACTACAAAATCGTCCGTGCGGTGGACAACATCAGCATGATAACAGAGAGGCTTGCGTCGGCAGAGCTTGCGGAGCGCCTGAAAAAATGTACGGAAGCATACAGGCTGCCAACAGGCACGGATATTC
>JAGBIH010000093.1 GCA_017935095.1 Ruminococcus sp. | reverse complement strand
ACTGAGCAGTCATTGGCTGTATATTCGCAGGTTGTGCCGTCAGGAGTTGTAACTCCCTTAGGAGTATTGAGCGGAATATCAAAATAAGCGCCGCTCTGACCGCTGTTTTTGTTCGGAAGATTTACAGACAGTTCAGCATACTCTGTACACTCATCTCCGACAAAAGTATCAATTGTATACCAGTCGGAGGCGGTACCTGACTTATCAAGATAACAGGAAGCATCCTTTATTGTACCCTCATAAATCGGTGGCTGCTGACCGTTCTTGAAGAGCTTGAATGTAGTATTTTCGCTGTCGGTAGCAAGAATTCTCCAGCTTACAAAGACTCCGCTTCCTGTATAGGCTGCCGAAACGCCTCTGTTGAGCTTTTCAACGGTCTTGCCCTCTGCAGGTGTTACAAGAGGAGCCGCAGGAGCGTCTGTCTTTTCAAGCTCAATGTAGTCCATATTCGGACCGCCGCCAGATGTTGTGGCTGTTGCCCTGATTGTATTCTTACCTGACTTCAGGGCAAGCACAATGCTGTTTTCTGCCCAGTCGGTCCATGCGCCTGTACCGTTGAAGTCCATGTAACAGCATTCCTTTGCACCATTCACGTTAATCCTTATAGGTCTGTTATCAGCTGTACCGTTTGCATAGCGGAAGTTTACAAGATAATTTCCGTCCGCAGGAACCTCGACAGTCCAGTTCACGTAGCTTCCGACAGCATTATTGTAATTCACATAGCCGCTGCCTGCAAAACCTGCATTTGTATTCTCCTCCCAACTGTCGTAGTAATCAGCCTCAACAGCGTAATAACGTGGAATTGAAGGTGCAGGCGGAGTTGTAGTTGTTGTAGTAGTGGTAGTTGTGGCAGTTGTAGTAACGGTAGTAGTCGTAGTTGTAATATCAGGCATTTTCTCAAGCTCGAAAGTCGGGTCAAGAGCATTTACAGTACGGTAGGAATCAATTCTGCTGATATCAAGAGAGCCGCTGTCAGAGGCTGAAACGAAGGTGACTGTATTTTCACCCTTTTTCAGTTCAACAATAGCTATTGCCTCCTGCGATTGCCCTGAATCACCTGTAGGCTCAAAGCTCAGCGGAGTGTAGACACCGCCGTTATTGACGATAATCTGCATATCATAGTCCGCAGCTGTAGTATTTGAATAGCTTGTTCTCAGCTTATAGTGGCTGTCAGCCTCCGCATCAATTTTAACAGTAAACGAGCTTCCCTTCACGCCGCTGAACTTAACACAGGAATTTCCGTTGCTGTCCTTTTCAGCCGAAACATTATTCAGCTCACCTTCTGAAGGAAGGCTTACAAATCCGGAATGTGTTTCAATTTCAGCATATTCGCCAACGTGATTCTTTTTATCGCTGGCAATGATCCATTTCATAACCGAAACAGCATCCGCCATATTCACTGCACCGTCAGCATTTGCGTCAGCGGAAAGAAGATTCACACCCTCAAGCCTTTCAAGCTGCAGAAGGTGTATCTGGATTTTCTGTGCATCAAGAGTTGTAACGCCGTCATTCCCATGCACATCGCCTCTGAGGTAATAATCATCCTGAGCTGCAGCCAGACCTGTCATCGAAGCAGCAGGCGCAGAATTCAGGGTAAGAGCAGCACAGAGTGCACACGCCATACCTCTAAGAGCCTTTGATTTTTTCTTCATTAAAACTCCTCCTAAAAACAAATAATGTACACACGCCTATTTGTGCACTATTTTACAAGTAATACTATATCAAAAAAACGTAATTTTGTCAAGTTTTTAGTGCTATAAGCCCAAAAACAAATAAAAAAAGAGCACCATCAGGTGCTCTGTAAAACGATATCCTCAAATCTGCCGTTGATTGCCCCGACAAGCTCAGACGGAGACAGCCTTATCTGTGTACCGATTCTTCCGCCGCTTATGTAAAACATATCCAGCTCTGCGGCAGAATTATGTATTACCGTCATGAACTGCTTTTTCATGCCGATAGGAGTACAGCCGCCACGCACATAACCGGTAACCTTTGTAATATCCCTGACAGGCAGCAGCTCAACAGATTTTTCGCCCACGCTTTTTGCTGCCTTTTTCAGATCAAGCTCCAGCTCAACAGGAAGCAGAAAGCAATAATAGCTGCCTGTTTTACCTTTCGCAATAAGAGTCTTGAAGGTTTCCTCAGGAGGCTGACCAAGTTTTTTTGCTACAGTAATACCGTCAACAAACTCATCGCACTGATATGTCTGAATATCGTATCCGATTTTATTTTTATCAAGAAACCGCATAGCATTGGTTTTCAATTCCTTTGCCATAAGACCCTCCGCTCATTTATTTTCCTTCTGAGAATTTATTTTACTGTAAATACAGCCGCAGTAATTCTGACGGTAAAGATTATACTGTCTTGAAAGCTCGATTGAATGCTTATAGCCGTCATGCTTCTTGAAATCAGAAAACAGATACGCAACGCCGCATTCCGCTGAAATCTCCGCACCGCACTCGTTGATGAATTTACAGTCCTTATGCGGACTTATGGTAAGAGTCGTGGTAAAATAGTCACATTTCAGCTCTTTCGCCTTTTCTCCTGCCTTTTTCAGGCGGCAGGCAATACATTTCCTGCATCTCTCGCCTCTTTCAGGCAGTGCTTCAAGTCCCTTTGCAAGCTCTGTAAACGATGTCGGGTCATACGTCTCCTCCACTATTTTCACATCAAGCTTCATTTCCTGCACCAGTCTTTTCAGCTCACTGAGACGGAAATCATACTCCTCCTCAGGAGCAATGTTAGGATTGCAGAAATACAGTGTAATCTCAAAGCGCCTGTTCAGAAAATCAAGAGTATGACTGCTGCACGGCGCACAGCAGGCATGAAGCAGAAGCGACGGTTTTTCACCGTTTTTTTCAAGCTCCCGCAGCTTCTCATCAAGAAGCCTTCCGTAATTAATCTCAGGCATTACTTATCCTCAAGACTTTTCAGAGCTTTAAGCTCGTCACGGTTGACTCTGATTTCCACATCCTTCAGAAGCTTGACCTCGCTTCTGTCAAGAGTTACCGGAACCTCAGACTTATCTGTCTTTACACGAAGCTTTCCGGTTATGAGGTTTGCGTCCTCAACACGACCCTTATCGCCGTCGGGAGTAACAACGATTGCCCCTACCTTCGGAGTAATCTTCAGCAGTTCCTCATAGGCATTCTGCTCATTCTTCAGACAGCACATAAGTCTGCCGCAGGTACCTGAAATCTTTGTCGGGTTAAGGGACAGCCCCTGTTCCTTCGCCATTTTTATTGATACAGGCTGGAAATCCCCCATATAGCCCTTGCAGCAGAATTCACGTCCGCAGATGCCGAGGCCTCCGAGAATTTTCGCCTCATCACGCACACCGATCTGTCTTAATTCAATACGTGTTCTGAATACCGCAGCCAGATCCTTTACAAGGTCACGGAAATCGACACGATTTTCCGCAGTAAAATAAAACAGCAGCTTATTATTGTCAAACGTACATTCAACATCTACCAGATTCATTTTCAGCTTGCGGTTTGCGATTTTCTCCTCACATATACGGAAGGCTTCCTGTTCTCTCATCTTATTTTTTTCGACGATCCTGAGGTCCTCCTCAGTCGCAATTCTTATGATAGGCTTCAGCGGAGAAGCAAGCTGATTATCCTCAATCTGTCTGTTAGCGATTACAACCTCGCCGCACTCAACTCCTCTGACCGTTTCAACAATTGCGTGATCTCCGATATCTGCCTTTATTTCTCCAGGTGAGAAATAATATATTTTACCTACGCTCTTAAAGCGTACTCCTACTATTTCTTTCATGGGTTACTCCAATCTAAGCTATGTATTTACATCATTTTATAAGGGACGAAGTTTCCTGCGCCCCGCATTTTCACTCCTGCTGCCGCAGCAGCTCTGTTCAGTTTACAGCTTCGATAATCTCCGCACAAAGAGCCGCCAGCACAAGCGGAATATTGACATTGCACTCAACAGCTCCCCACGCTCTGTCGATATGACGGTGAATTCTCACCGCCTGATGAGCCGTAAGCATTCCTGACAATCTTTTTGCTCCGTCACGGAAGCAGCCTATATCATGTGCATTGTCGTTCTTTCCAAGCACCGCAGCGTCTCTGACAAGCTTATCAAGCATAGTGAGTACATTTCTGACATCACTTCGTTCTCTTCCTATTGAAAAAAACGCTGCATTCAGCTCATACTCATCCTTTCTTATTATACTATCAGCAAGTGATTTTGTCAAATCCACCTGTTTTCTCAGTCCCTCATCGGTCAGATATCCCGTGCACATACCGATATTGCCATGAAAGCAACCTATTGCTCCGTTAATCTCCGATTGTCCGTAGCCGCTTTCCGCAAGTGAAGCACGTGCCTCATCCTCGGTACAGGGAGATACCCCGAAGCAGATGCAGCGGGATATGATAGTCGGGAGGAAATCCGAGCGTGACTCCGACGTAAAAATGAAATACGCATAGTCAGGCGGTTCCTCAATCAGCTTGAGCAGAGCATTCTGAGGGCGTGTATCTATATTCTGACAATCGGTGAAGATATATATTTTCCGGCTGCTGCTGTTATTCGGTCTTATATAAGCGTCGCTGCATATTCTTCTCACAGTTTCAACCGAATATCCGCCGAGCTTGCCGCTTTTCTCCGCATATACAACGTCAGGGTGATAGCCTTCATCAACGTTGCGGCAGGCATTGCAGACTCCGCACGGTTTTCCGTCACTGGGATTTTCGCACAGAAGCTGCATTGTATAATACTTTGCCATAAGCTTTCTGCCGCTTCCCTTTTCTCCGCAGAACAAAACAGTGTGAGCTGTTCTTCCGCTGCTTATCATACTTTCAAGAGTTGAAAGCAGATTTTTATTTCCATATATTTTTTTCATACTGCACCTTAATCAATCCGTATTCATTCTTATTTCTATTTTACCACATTAACGGTTGAAATGCCATACATTTTAAAAATATTTATACAGCTTTCGTCGATAATTTCTCCGCTTGCCGCAATAGGTACCGCAGGGGGACAGGGCACCTTTACCTCTGCACAGATTCTTCCAAGAGCATTTTCAACATCTGTTTCCTCACTTTCGGAAAAGACCGCTTCACATACCGACATTGCTTTCTGCGGCAAGGTCATGTTTATCCTATGAGCTTTCTCAGGAGATTTTACTGCTGAGCAGAGTGCTTTTTCAAGAGCACTGCTCAGCCTGCGGTAGTCATCCTGACGGCTGAAAGGTGACATCAGCAGTATAACAAGAGCGGTATCCGAATATTCACATTCCACACCGTTTTCACGGAGAAGCTGAGCAAGCTCATTTCCGTCGAAGCCGCTCTCCACCGCCTTTATCGTGATATGAAACGGTTCACTATCAGCAAACACAAGCATTGACGAAAAATAATCCTTCAGTCTTTTTATAAAGCCAAGATTTTCCGCAATATCGCTCCTTATACTTTCATGTATGTACCTGCTGCACAGGTCAAGCGATGCCATTATCAGGTAAGACGGACTTGTTGAGGCAAAAAGTCCCATTGTCTGTTTCAGAATCCCTGCATATTCGGGACGTGACGTATGAAGCATTGCCGCTCCGGTAAGTGCAGGAAGCATTTTATGTGCAGAATCACAGCACATATCTGCTCCGAGAGCTATAGGATGACGGTTATCCTCAAAAAAAGCAAGATGAGCGCCATGAGCATTATCAACAAGCAGTCTTGCGTCATATTTTCTGCAAAGCGCCGCAAGAGCAGCAATATCAGCAGTTTTGCCCGTATAATCAGGAGATGTCACATAAAGGCATGACGGCATCCCGCTGTTTTTCAGAGCCGTTTCAACCATTTGCGGGTCAAGCTCCCCTGAAAGTATTCCTCCTGAATATTCAGGCAGAAGCCACTCTGCATCAAGGTCAAGCAGTGCCAGAGCGTTGAGAAAAGCACGGTGGACATTCCTCACTGCAAAAATCCGGCGCTTTTCCCGCTTCATAATTGCAAGCATTGTCTGTATGCAAAGGGTAGAACCGCCTGCGGAATAAACAGTTCCGGCAGTTCCGTAAAGCGAGGACATATTCTGCTCACTCTGTGCAATAATACCATTAGCCTCGAAAAGTGAATCTGCTCCGTCAATTTCTGTAATATCAAGACCGTAAAGCGAAGCGAGCTCCTCTGCACAGCCTCTTCCCTTATGCCCTGGCATATGACAGCGCACAGCTCCGGAAGCATTATATTTTATCAAAAAATCGTATATCGGTGTATTCATATCAATCATCCTCATAAATAATATTGTAATATCCGGTACATTCTGAGTCTTGCCCTTGACATCGCTGCTGATACAGCCTGAGGTGTTATCCCGAGTTGCTCTCCGATACGCACGATATCAACCCTTCTGAAATAGTATAACATAATTATTTGTTTTTGTCTCGGTGTAAGCTCATTATTTATTACATTTAACAGCAGACGCCTGAGCCTGCGCACCGATTCCTCCTCGCTGTCGCTTTCAAGTATGGCACGTATACCCTTGTCAGCCTTGCCTGTGAATGTATCGGAGTAGCTTTCACGTCTCGGCACGCTGTTCAACCCTCCTCATATAGGCTGTCAGATGCAATATGATTTCCTGCATCTGACTATGCTCGCTGTAGAGAAGCCTTATGCGGCGTTCAAGGTCAAGCTCCTCAATTTTCTCATTTTCACCTTGCTTCCGCAGTTCATTCCGCTGCTGTGTAAGCTCAAGAATACGATTCTTTGCCATCAAGCAGCTCTGTTTATAGCCGTTTATCATCTGTTCCATTTTTAAACCTCCTGTCTTAGGGAGAAAAAAGATAGCGTTACGAACAAATGTTCTATTCCTTGCAAAAGTTATTATAGAACAAAAGTTTCTTTTTGTCAAGAGGTCTGAAATATATATTTTATTTTTAACAAACCCTCTTTCAAACTCATACTATACCATAAAAGCCGATAAGGCAGCACCGCACAAACCATACCCTTCGGTTTTATGCAGTACTGCCTTGTAAACAGCATTTACTTCTTATCAGAATGATAAATAATCGGACGCAGCTGTACTCCCTTAACAGCAGCGTCAATTGCCTGAGGCAGCATATGAAATTCCGCAACAAGCGACGCAGGCTTCTTAACACAGTCATCCTGAAGCATGGGAACAAAATAATAATTCTTACGGTTAAAAAGCTCGCCTATATTCCCCGCTGAACCAAGCAGCGAATCATTTGAGGCTATCGCAAGCAAAACAGGCTTACCGCTGCGCAGATGTGACTTCACAGCCATTGTTACTGCCGTATCAGTAATACTGTTAGCAAGCTTTGCTGCTGTATTTGAGGTACACGGTGCAACAACCATAATATCTGTCATCGACTCAGGCCCTATCGGCTCTGCGTCCGCAATGGTGGAAATAATCTCCCTGCCGCATATCTCACGCAGCCTTTGCTGATTTTCCTCAGCTGTACCGAATCTTGTTGAAACCGATGCAGCATTTTCCGACATAACCGGAATAAGCTCTGCACCCATATTTCTGAGGGCTTCCAGCTGCTCAAAGCTTTTTTTAAAGGTACAGAATGAGCCTGTCAGCGCATAGCCTATTCTGAGCCCCTTAAAATCATACGTCATAGCGCTCACTCCTTTCCTCAAGAATATCGCTGACAGTTTCAGCTATTATCTCACCAGAGGTTACAGGTGCGGTTTTTCCGGGAAGTCCCAGCGCCCAGACAACCTTTTTCCCGAGCTTTGCTGCCGAATCAAAATCTATGCCTCCGGGCTTTGAGGCAAGGTCAATGAACAGTGTCTTATCACTGAAACGGTTCAGCAGTTCACTTTCAAAAACAAGAGACGGAACAGTATTGAAAACAAGCTCATAATCTGTATCAATTTTATCCGTGCGTACAGACTTTACACCATGAATACGTGCATTTGCAGCTCCTCTTGCATTTCTTACGGCAACAGTTATATCTGAGCCGAAACCTTTGAGGATTTCCGTAAGTGCGGTACCGATTCTTCCCATGCCTACTATGAGCACTTTAAGCCCGTTTAATGTGACAGGCAGCTCCTCAAGAGCAAGCTGCACAGCACCCTCTGCGGACGGTATCGCATTTTTCAGGCTCAGTTCTTCACGCTTCATATAGTCACAGATTTCCATTCCAGTGAAAATCTCCGTCAGTCTTTCATCGCTTTTGCCGGTAAAGACAATGCCGTCAGGTCTGAGAAGCTTCTTTATTGTATATGGATCTATTTTCTCCGTATAACACGGCGTGCTGAGCATTCCCTCATCGTCAAGCGGCGGAACCGGCAGGACTGCGCAGTCAAAAGGCTCTCCGTCAGAAAGCACACTCTTTGCAGACTCTGAATTATCGCTAAAGTATTTCTCATCAAAACCAATAACAGCTGTATCATATTCCTGAGAAAGCCGACCGGCGCAGTAAATCTGTCTCATATCGCCGCCGGCAATAAGTATTCTCAATTTATTTTCCATAATAATCTCCATTCTGCCGCTCAGAGCGGCTTGCAGAAAAATATTTTTGCTTCCTCATTTCATTATATGAAATTACAGCAAAATTGTGCGGCAAAGCTTTGAGCGGTTGTTTTCAGCATTGCTTCAATGGACCATTTGCACAGAAAAAAGTCTTGCTTTAATAAATAATTCTACAGGAAAGTTGCCTTGTTTCCTTGACATTCCAATTTAATAATGATAAAATATTGTTAATAAAAGGGAGTAGCTTCTCTGCATCCCGCAGAAGTGTCCGCATCGCCATAACCACGGCTTTTTTACAGCTGTCGGGCGGACAGAGGCGTTTGGCTTTAAGCAAGACTTTTATTGCACTTTTGCTGCAATAAAAGTCTTATTTTTTTGCGGAAGCTCCCCAGATCATGGTATGCGTCAGCCGCAAAGACGCTTGCTGTAAAGTAAAATCAGCTGCTTGCTTTTACTGTTACAGGGAAACGGAGTGTTTTATGAATTATTTCAATCAGGATGAAGAAAAAGTAATCCGTCAGCTTGAATCTGACAGGCAAAACGGTCTTACCGACGCTCAGGTTCTTGAAAGCCGTCAGAAGCACGGTGAGAACGCTATATCTGAGGGAAAGCAGAAAAGTCTTCTTATGGTATTCCTCGAGCAGTTTGCCGATCTCCTTGTAATTATTCTGATTATTGCATCGGTCATCTCGATGCTCACAGGCGAGATTGAAAGCACCATTGTTATCCTTGTTGTAATCATAATGAATGCTATCCTCGGTACAGTCCAGCACGTCAAGACTCAGAAATCTCTCGACAGCCTTAAAGCTATGAGCTCACCGAATGCAAGAGTTATCCGTAACGGCATTCAGACTGAAATTCCTGCTTCCGAGGTTGTTGTCGGAGACATTCTCCTTATTGAAGCCGGTAATGTTGCTGCTGCCGACGGACGTCTGCTTGAGGCTGCCTTACTTCAGGTAAACGAGAGCGCCCTTACCGGAGAATCACTGAATGTTACAAAGTCAACTGCGAAAATTGATGCAGAGGAGCTTCCTCTCGGTGACAGAGTGAATATGATTTATTCAGGCTCGAATATCTCCAACGGCAGAGGTGTTGCCGTTGTAACCGGCGTTGGTATGGACACTGAAATCGGTAAAATCGCCTCACTCATGCAGAATGCAAAAAAGAAAAAGACTCCCCTTCAGGTGAGTCTCGATAAATTCAGCAAAATACTCTCTATCGTAGTTATTGCCGTATGTATCATTGTTTTCCTGCTGACTTATTTCATTAACGGTCAGCCTGTCGGTGACGCTCTTATGTTTGCCGTTGCACTTGCTGTTGCCGCTATCCCTGAAGCACTCAGCTCAATCATCACCATTTCACTTGCTATCGGAACCCAGAAAATGTCAAAGCAGAAGGCTATCATCAAGGACCTCAAGGCCGTAGAAGGTCTTGGCTGTGTCTCCATAATCTGCTCGGACAAGACGGGTACTCTTACCCAGAACAAAATGACAGTTCGTGATATAAACTTCCCGTGCGAGGCTGCAAAAAAAGAGCTTCTCCTTGCAATGGCTCTCTGTAATGATGCCGCAAAATCCGGTGATGCATGGCTCGGTGACCCAACTGAAACCGCTCTCTCAGATTATATCGGAAACGACGAATATCTCCGTATACGCAGCGAAAATCCACGTCTTGACGAAATCCCGTTTGACAGCGACAGAAAGCTCATGACTACCGTTCATCAGTTCAATACAGAACGTATCGCATTTACTAAGGGCGCAATTGATATGCTCGTTCCACGAATGAAATACGTCCTCGATCATGATGAAGTACGTCCGATTGAAGAATCTGATTTCGAGAAAATACGCAAATCAAACCTTGTATACTCCGAAAACGGCATGAGAGTTCTTGCGTTTGCAAAGAAAATTCTCAACAGCGATGCTCCTTTAACTATTGACGATGAATGCGACTACATTTTTATCGGTCTTGTCGCTATGACTGACCCTCCCCGTGAAGAAAGCAAGGCTGCTGTTGCCGAGTGTATTTCCGCAGGTATCAAGCCTATCATGATTACAGGCGACCATAAGCTCACTGCTGTAGCTATCGCCAAGGAAATCGGTATCTACAGGGACGGCGACCTCGCTATGGAGGGAACTGAGCTTGACGCAATATCCGATGAGGAGCTTTCTGCAAAGCTTGATAAGATTTCAGTTTACGCAAGAGTTTCACCGGTTCATAAAATACGTATCGTTGACCTCTGGCAGAAAAAGGATATGGTAGTTTCAATGACAGGTGACGGCGTCAACGATGCTCCTGCACTGAAAAAGGCAGATGTCGGCGTAGCTATGGGAATCACAGGAACTGAGGTTTCCAAGGACGCTGCTTCAATGATTCTTGCCGATGATAACTTCGCTACAATTGTCAAGTCGGTTGCAAACGGACGCTGTATCTATAACAATATCAAAAACGCCATCAAATTCCTTCTTGCAGGAAATGCCGCTGCAATTCTCGTAGTTCTCATAACAACAATCTTCAATCTTCCCCTGCCGTTTACTCCGGTACATCTGCTTTTCATCAATCTTCTCACAGACTCGCTGCCTGCCCTTGCACTCTGCATGGAGCCTATGCAGCCAGGTATCATGAAGGAAAAGCCCAGATCTTCAAAGGAATCTATTCTCAATAAGGAAACAGGCGTATATATCATATTCCACAGCATTCTCATTGCTGCCTGCGTTATGACAGCCTTTATGCTCGGAAAAAGCCATTCCGATTCCGCTGCAATGGCAAGCACCATGGCTTTCGGAACACTCTGTCTTGCACGTCTTTTTGAAGGCTTCGACAGCAGAGGCAAATACTCGCTTGCTAAGCTCGGCATCACTACAAATTTATTCTCGCTCGGAGCATTTTTCCTCGGTGCTGCCTTCCTTGTGTGTGCACTGATGATTACTCCTGTTCATGGATTTATGGACGTAAGCAATTCCTTCACAGCTATGAACCTGCTTCAGGTTGCCGGTCTTGCAGTTATCCCGTTTGCAGTTACACAGATTTGCAGAATGATCAGAGAGGCTATCAAAAAGAACTGACACCTATATCTGACAATATTCATTTACAAAGAAAATCTGTATAATTAAAATTTTCAAAATACTTGATTTTATATCATGTAAAGTGTTATAATATAATTAAGACTACACTATAGAATGGAGGAGAGTTATGAATTTTAAAGGCGAAAAATGTGTGGCCTGCGGCAATGAATTTACAGCAGATGACGATATCGTCGTTTGTCCCGAATGCGGCTCGCCTCACCACAGAAGCTGCTATACTGCGGAAAACAAATGCGCTAACGAATCACTCCACGCTGCCGGTCAGAAATGGCAGCGCACCTCAAAAAGCTTACAGAACAAACCCAAAGATAACAGTTTCATCATATGCCCTTCCTGCCATATGCCTAACCCCAATGGCTCAGAACAATGTATGCAGTGCGGTACACCGCTCCCGAAAGCTGTAAATACCGAAGCCGCATCTGATACCGGTGAAATTCATGACCCGTTTTCTCAATATGCCAATACCGAATTCGGTACCCTGAATCCTTACCTCGGCTTTAATCCCGAAGAGGATATGGGCGGCGCTACACTTAAAGAGGTTTCTCAGTTTGTCGGAACAAATACGCTTTACTATATCCCGATTTTCAAAAGAATGAAGGATTTCGGTTCTAAGCTTTCTTTCAATATAAGCTGTCTTATTTTTCCGTGGTTTTATTTTGCCAACAGAAAAATGTGGCTCTGGGCATTGTTAGCCGCAGTAATCGGTGTAATTCTGAATCTTCCGTATTCTGTACTCGTCATGGCGGATGGCCTTGAGGGAGTTGAGGGCGCAGAAAGAATGCTCAGTGTCATCTATGAAAACCAGAATCTTCTTGAAAACCTCGACAGCATTTTCAGTCCTCTGAACTTTGCATTTAAAATAGTCTGCTGTCTTTTCGGAAACTGGCTGTATTATAAGTTTGCTCTGCGTTCAATAAAAAAGCTCAGGCTTCAGAACAGAAACAAAAAGCTCAGTCCTCAGCAGGTAATGGCTGTAGGCGGAGTTAAGCCGATTAATATAATTCTCATTACAATCATCATGGGAGCTATAAGTCTGGCTGCTCTTTATGCTGCATTTTTTATGCTTGACTTTTTATTTACATTCAATAATCTTGGCTAATAAGGCTTTATAAAACAATAAGGGCGGACATATATTGTCCGCCCTTTTATATTAATCCTGTACAATAATTTCCTTATAGAATTCTGCATAATCATTACGCTTTGCATTTGTGAACTGAATAGCAGGATTCGGATGGTGATTAAGAAGGCCTGTCATCATATACTGCAAATCGTAACCCCAGACAACTCCGCTCTCACGAAGCTTTGTCATATGCTTTTCAATAAACTGAATAGCAGGGTAAACATTGTATTTCGGATTCTTGAGGAAGCCGAGAAGAAGCTCCATTGCGCAGTTTCCGGCACCTCTTCCCATAGAGGAATATGTAGCGTCCAGCCAGTCTACACCGTCTCCGACTGCTTCAATGGTATTTGCAAAAGCAAGCTGCTGATTATTGTGTGCATGAATTCCGACTCTTTTGCCGTATTTATCCGCAAATTCACAGAAAAGATCTGCCATTCTTGCAATCTGCTCAGGATAAAGCGCACCAAAGCTGTCAACGATGTATATAACGTCAACAGGTGATTTGCCGAGAATATCCAGAGCCGCAGTAATAGAGGATTCCTGAGCGTTTGAAATAGCCATAATATTACAGCTTGTTTCGTAGCCCTTCTTCTTTGCGTCCTCAATCATATCAACCGCAGTCGGGATTGTATGAAGGTATGTTGCAACACGAATAAGATCAACAGGACTTTCGTCACGGTTATGTATATCATTTTTATAGTTACAGCGTCCTACATCAGCCATAACAGCAATTTTCAGGTCAGTATTGTTTTCTCCGACAACAGAACGGATATACTCATCATCGCAGAATTTACACGGACCGAACTTACTCTCATCAAACATTTCCCTGTCCGCCTTATATCCGAACTCCATATAGTCCACGCCTGCTCTGAGGTTGGCATTATACAGATTCTTTACGAATTCATCAGAAAAATAGAAGTTGTTTACAAGACCTCCGTCACGCAGAGTTGCATCTACTACCTTGATCTCAGGACGGTAATCCAACAATTTAGAAACTTCTTTCATAACAATATTCCTTTCATGACAATATTTAATGCATTGCTTTACACTGTAACGCTTTAAAGCAAATTCGTCTGTAATATAGTGTATCACAAAACTTTCAATTTGTCAATCACTTTTTTCAAAAAATTCTTTATTCATTTGAATTCAGGAATTATTGTATGATTTTGTAATATGATTAAGGCTACCTGATATAAATAATCGGGTAGCCTGTTTTATGCATATTACGGTAAGAAGCTCTTAAATATTTCTTACTTATATTATTGATTCTCAATTTTATTTACATTTTTAGCAGAAGCACCTGATGTAAGAGAATGATTGAGCTTTGCCTTGACCATCTTGATATTCTGCAGATTTCTTGAATAATGACTTTCCGTATCATTCAGCATTTTTGCAACTGATGCCGCAGCGTTCTGCTGGAGATTTTTTGCAGCTGCCTGAGCCTTTGTCAGCATATCAACAGCTTTTTTCTTTGCTTCGGTAACGATAGCCTCTCTTGAAACTATCTGAGCAGCTCTCTCCTCTGCCTTTCTGATAATGGACTCTGCATTGAGCTTTGCTTCGTTAAGAATACGCTGGCAGTCGAACTCAATTTTCTTAGCCTCTTTAAGCTCGTGAGGCATATTCAGACGCACGTCGTTAATAAGCTCTCTCATACGCTCGCCGTCGATCACCTTTTTATGTGCGACAAACGGTACAGACGAAGCTTTATCAAGAAGCTCGTCCATTTCTTCAAGGATTTCATCAATACTCATAAAATTTACCTCTCTTTAATAAGTCTTTCTTTTATATCGTCAAGAATGGATTCAGGAACAAAATGGCTGATATCTCCGCCAAAATAAGCTATCTGCTTTACCACACTGGAGCTGAGATACATATTTTCGGCAGCGGTTGTAAGAAAAACCGTTTCAGCACCGGCATAGAGCTTTTTATTTGCAAGAGCCATCTGAAATTCATATTCAAAATCGCTGACTGCACGCAGTCCTTTAACTATAGCAATAGCTCCCACATTTCTCACATAGTCCGCAAGAAGACCGTCAAGGATATCAATAACTACATTATCGAGGTTACTTGTAACCGACTGAATCATCAGCATTCTTTCGGTAGCTGTGAAGCTTGGCTGTGATTTGCCTGCGTTCCGTGAAATAAGGACAATCACCTTATCAAACAGCTTTGAAGCTCTTGTAATAATATCCAGATGACCGAGTGTAACAGGGTCAAAGCTTCCGGGACACACAGCGATTCGTCTCATTCTTCAGGCACCTCCTCTGACGGCTTACAAAAAATTGAAACATTGATTTTACCGTAATGGTATGTTTTCCTGAGAACCATACCGTCAGGAGCAGAAGGCTCAATTGCATCCGACTCATATTCACAGATAATAATTCCTTCGTCCTTCAGCTTTGCAGCGGCAAACGGAAGGATATTAGCGATATGATTATGCTTGTATGGTGGGTCAAGAATAATAATATCAAAGGTCTGGGCAGTTAATTTGATATAGTCGTAGCTGTCACGGCTGACAACCTCTGCTTGTCTTTCAAGCTTAGTATTACGCAGATTTTCATTGATACATCTTATAGCTCTCTGGGAACTGTCCACAAAGACTGCACGCTTGGCACCACGACTGAGCGCCTCTATTCCCATCTGACCGCTTCCTGCAAAGAGGTCAAGAACATATGCGTCCTCAAGCTCAAACTGAACAGCTGAAAAAATACCTTCCTTCACCTTATCGGCAGTAGGTCTTACGTCAAGTCCCTCAGGAGCAACAAGGCGTCTGCCTCTTGCAATACCAGTAATAACTCTCATTAAAAAGCTCCGCAGCCGCATTCAATGCGGTTTTCCGCATTTACGGCATACGGACGCCGAATTATATACATCTTATATTATACCTGATTTTCCGCAGCTTGTCTACAACTTAAAAAAAGATAGGCGATTTTTCACAAAAATACTTCTCACGCTTTGTAGATTATTAATACTCAGACAAGTAAAAAACAGGCATACAGTTCTTACGCATTCAGAATCCGCCCGATTTTATTTTTTAATTTTCATTGAAATATCAAAGCATTTAACTGAATGAGTCAGTGCGCCGAGTGAAATTATATTTACTCCCGTTTCTGCAACAGAGCGGATATTCTCAGCTGTAACATTGCCGGAAGCTTCAAGCAGCGCTTTTCCGTCGGTAATCTCAACCGCCTTCTTCATTTCATCGCAGCTCATATTATCAAGCATAATAATTTCAACCCTGTTATCAAGAGCCTCTCTCAGCTCATCAAGAGTACGCACCTCGACCTCAATTTTCACAGTGTGACCGATTTTTTCACGCAGTGCAGCAACAGCAGCAGTAATTCCGCCGTAAGCGTCAATGTGATTATCCTTGAGCATAGCAGCGTCGGAGAGGTTGAAGCGGTGGTTTTTTCCGCCTCCGACAGTCACGGAGTATTTCTGGAGTGCACGAAGTCCCGGAAGTGTCTTTCTTGTATCGGTAACAGAAGCATTGGTACCTGCAACAAGCTCAACGCATTTATTTGTGGCTGTTGCGATTCCTGACATATGCTGGAGGAGATTCAGGGCTGTACGCTCGCCCTTGAGAAGTGTAAGTGTACTTCCCTCAAGCTCGGCAATGATATCGCCCTTCTGCACCTTTGTACCATCGGTGAGCAGAATTCTGAAATCGACATCTCCGCCTGCAAGCTCGAAAACACGCTTTGCAACCTCAATTCCGCATACAACTCCGGAATCCTTTGCGACGTAGTAAGCTGAGCTTCTGTGCTCCGGAGCAATCAGGTTATCAGCAGCAGCGTCGATATAATTTATATCCTCCATGAGCGCAGTAGTTATAATATTGTCTATATAGCACTGAAGAAGCTTCATAATAAAAATTCCTTTCATTTTTTCGTTAAGGCAGCACCGTACAAGCTCTGTATGGTGTTACCTTAATAATCATCGCATAACCTCATCCAGAATAATGCTGGCAACAGTTACAATAGATTTTGCAAGAACATAATCAGCGTCAACGTAGTATCCGCCGTTCAGGAGGTCCATACGCATTTCCTCAACACGTCTGAAGCCCTCGGCAGCAGCCTTTTTATCAGGTATAACGAAATGGCTTCTCTGCATAATCCTACGTGTTTCGGTACGGTAGCCCTTCGGAATGCGTGGGCTTTCAAGATGAGCGTCAAACTCAGCCTCCTCAAAATTATCGGGAACGCAGTCAAGCCTTGAGGCTATACAATCTGCCGCATGACGTGAAAAGACAAGAGCCTCGAGCAGTGAATTGCTGGCAAGACGATTACTGCCGTGAACACCTGTATGAGAGCATTCTCCGCAGGCAAAAAGATTCGGCAGAGTAGTCTCAGAATTACGGTCAACATCAATACCGCCCATAAGATAATGCTGGCAGGGGTAAATCGGTACAGGCTCTTTAGTGAGGTCATAGCCCTGTTCAAGAAGATTATTATAAATCATGGGGAAACGCTTTTTAAGGAAATCGCTATCCTTGTAGCTGATATCGAGGAAGAATTCCGTAGAATTCTGCTTTCTCGCCTCAAGCACGATAGAATGGGACACAACATCTCTCGGTGCAAGCTCAAGACGCTTGTCGTAATTATGCATAAAGCGTTCCTTATGACAATTCAGAAGATAAGCACCCTCACCTCTTACCGCCTCGGAAATAAGGAAGCATTCACGAGTTACTCTGTTATTGAAGGCTGTAGGATGAAACTGCACATAGCTCAGGTTCTTGATTTTAGCACCCATTTCATATGCAAATGTAATACCGTCACCCGTAGCAATTGCGGAATTGGTAGTAAACTCATAAACTCGTCCGATACCGCCTGTGGCAAGAATCATAAAATGGCAGTTGCAGGCTTCATATGTATCATCGACCATTTTCAGAAATGCTGAATAACCTGTCGGGGTTCTTTTCACCTCACACATAATCGTGTTTTCAAGAATTTCAACATTTTCAAGAGTCTGCACCTTTCTGAGCAGAGTTTCGGTGATTTCCTTTCCTGTAGCGTCGGCATGATGGAAAATTCTGTGGTGGCTGTGACCGCCCTCAAGAGTACGGTGATATGAACCATCCTCATTCTTGTCAAATTCCACTCCAAGCTCAATGATTCTGTTGATATCCTGAGCCGCCTCGCTTACAAGAGTATGTACAACATCCACATTATTCTTGAAGCCGCCTGCAATAAGAGTATCATTCTGATGGTACTGAATATTATCGGTCGGTGAATTGTAAACACCTGCAATTCCGCCCTGAGCAAGAGAAGAATTACAGAGACTCAGCTCACGCTTGCAAAGAATAAGGATTTTCAGCTGCGGAGGAAGATTAATGGCTGCGTAAAGTCCTGCCACACCGCAGCCGGCAATAATCACATCATAATTTCGAGACATATTCAAGCACATCCTTTGATTTACATAAATATACAAGGTAATTATATCATATTTTCTCCGCCTTGTCACTACATTTTTAAATTTTGCCTCCGATTGCGGTTATTTTTTCAAAAAACCGTTGCAGTCCGAAGAAAAATATGGTACAATAAAAATATGTATTGCTATTGCTCTGCCAAGCGTCACTTGAAAAAGTCAATGAAGCCTGCGGAGCGATATGAAAGGATTTGAAACTATGATTATACTTGACGACCTCAGAGTTGAAATGACAGGCTACCGCAAGGAAATGACAGAGCTTGCAGATGTTCTCAATATAAAAGCAGCAAAAGACAGAATTGCTGAGCTGAACGCAGAAACCGCCAAGGACGGCTTCTGGGATGACCTTGAAAATTCTCAGAAGGTACTCCGTGAAACGAAGTCGCTTGAAAGAAAAATCGAAAAATACAATAAGCTCAACAGCAGTCTTGAAGATTTAATCACTCTTATTGAGCTTTCAATAGAGGAGGACGACGACAGCTCCATTGAGGAAATCAAGGCTGAATCAGCTTCCTTTAAAACAAAGCTTGAGGACGAAAAGCTCTCGACACTCCTTACAGGCGAATACGACAGCTCAAACGCTATTCTCACCTTCCATGCAGGTGCAGGCGGTACAGAGGCTCAGGACTGGGCTGAAATGCTCTACAGAATGTACAACCACTGGGCTGAGCGCCACGACTATAAGGTTACTCTGCTTGACTATCTTGACGGCGACGATGCAGGTATGAAATCCGCATCTATCCTCATTGAAGGTGACAATGCCTATGGATATATGAAGTCGGAATCTGGCGTTCATCGTCTTGTGCGCATTTCTCCGTTTGATTCCTCAGGCAGACGTCACACCTCATTTGCTGCTCTTGAGGTTATGCCTGAAATTGATGATTCTATCGAGGTTGATATCAGACCTGAGGATTTACAGGTTGACGCTTTTCGTGCCAGCGGTGCAGGCGGTCAGCATATCAATAAGACCTCGTCCGCTATCCGTATCACTCATCTTCCGACAGGTATCGTTGTATCGTGTCAGACTCAGCGAAGCCAGCACCAGAACCGTGATTACGCAATGAAAATGCTGCGTTCAAAGCTTGTTGAAATCAAGGAACGTGAGCATCTCGAAAAAATTGAGGATATCAAGG
Source organism: Ruminococcus sp. (assembly GCA_017935095.1). Taxonomy (GTDB): domain Bacteria; phylum Bacillota; class Clostridia; order Oscillospirales; family Ruminococcaceae; genus Ruminococcus. The sequence goes on along the minus strand of JAGBIH010000093.1, from coordinate 18,790 downwards.
GTGTTCAGCGTGAAATCGCATGGGGCTCACAGATACGTTCCTATGTATTCATGCCGTACACGCTTGCCAAGGACCATCGTACCGGCTTTGAAAACGGAAACATTCAGGCTGTTATGGACGGAGATATCGACGGCTTTATCAACGCATACCTGAAGTCACTCTCTCACGGAACTCTTGAGAAATAAGCCTGAAAGTTTATCGTTACTCAGAACAGCCGCTTCGGAACTGAGTATTTATGTAATATTAAAATGCCGCTCAAAAGCAGAGGGTTATAAAAAATATCCAGAGAAGTTTGAATTTCTTCTCTGGATTTTTTTATATCATTCATAAATCGGAATTGGTCTACCCAATTAAAAATTCATATACTATCCGATTAAAGTCCTTCGCTTCTTCATAAGCAGCGTGGCCCAAGTTCTCATACATATGTATTTTGCATCCGAGTTTCTCTGCTATTTCGTCGGAGGCTTCACCAGTAACGACTTTATCCTGTCTGCCCCCTATAACAAGAACGGGGCATTTGATTTTATCGAGTTCTTCGTATGTATTGCAAGTAAGATTGGCTTTAGCCAGTGTTACAAACCTCCACACATCCTTTGGCTTTTGAAGAATCGTCAGCAGCGGCATAAAAGGACGATACCTTTTTACATAGGAATCGGAATACATTTTTTCTGCCATATCTGCTACAAGCTCCCTCATAGTTCCCAGTTCTGACATTTTAATCCACCTGTTAACAACCTGCTTTACTGTATCATTATTTTTAGAGAGTGTTACGGCAAGAACCAGCTTCTTTACCAAATCAGGTCTGTCGATTGCAAGATATTGTGCAATCATTCCTCCTTGCGATACGCCAAATACATCAGCATTTGTGATGCCTAATGTATCCATGGCTATGGCAATATCCGAAGCCATGTCTCTTACGGTAATGCCTTTCTGAACAACCGGTCTTCTGTCAAACAGATAAACTTTGTAATCCTTGGCAAAAATGCGGTACATATAGGCGATGGGTATTGCAGAACCTTTGATCCCACGTGTATTAAGTCCCTGTATCATGACCAACGGCTTTGTTCCGTTGCCGAATGTAATATAATCAAGCTGCGCATTCTGAATATTTAGTTTTAATTCTTTGGCATTATACATCATAAGCATTACACCTCGTCAAATTCATTTTTATTACCAAAATGATTATAACAAACATATAATAAAAAGTCAATGACACAGGAAACACAAAGCCACTTTTGACATTAACATCAAAAGTGGCTTATAATACTTCATATCACTATCCGCCCCAATTTATGCAGCATTTATTCTATTCCTCTTCAGGATTTTCGTTTACAGTTCTTGTGATATTCATTCTTGTCTCAGCTGAGCCGTCATTTTCAGGTGACGGAACAAGCTGCTGAGCCTTTGGGTCATATTTCAGAATAAGCTGCTTCACACGCTCATCCAGAGTGAGGTTATATGTAAGCTTCATAGCCTGAAGAGCATTGGGAATATCTTTTTCAGCAAGATAATTTGCCGAAAGCTGGGCAGCAACTGAAATCACATCCTGATTCGGACCGAATTCAATATCATATTTTTTCATTATATTGATGATACGCTCTCTGTCGGGAGCAATAATCGGTGAACCTTTAAGGTCGGCAAGATGACGCATTTCATGAGGAATAGCCGGATTAGGCGCAAACATAACACTTGCGGTATAAAATGCAGCAGCATCCTCATACTCCTGAAAATCGGTCAGGATATAACCCATATTTGCATAGCAGCGTGCAATTGAAATTGGTGAGGAAGCAATTTTCAGCGTATCTCTTGTAACTTCAATAAGCTTCTGCTTATTCTTGAGGAGCTTATAGACCTCAGCGAGTTCAAACTTAGGACCGCAGTCAACAGGGTTGAATTCAATAGCCTGCTGAAGCACGGGCATAGCGTCAAGCGGCGAACCTGTTTCAACAAGAATGTAAGCATATGTTGTAAGCATTGCTGCAAAATCAAACGGAGCACGATTAAGCACTTTTTCAGGCTTGAACATAAGCTGATAGAGATTATCCTCAAAGGGGTTTCTCAGTGAGACGAATTTAGCAATCTCGCCTTCTTTATACTCAACGGTAATTTTCTTGTAGAGTCGTTCTGCAAGCGGCTTTGCCTCAACAGCTTTATGTTCATTGATGAGCTGAACGATTTCCTTGTAAAGATTATCAAGACGAACACCGTCAACATGAGTAAGTCTTTTTACTTCTTCTCTCTGAGCTTCCGGCATATTTTCAAGAATCAGAGCTCCGGCAGCTTCGATACCTTCAAGATTATGTTCTCTGATAAATCTTTCAGTTTCTTTTTTCAGAAACTTCTCATTTTCTTCCGGAGAATCTCCGAGCTTGCTTTTCAGCTCATTTTTTATTTCATCAAATGTCATGGACTATTCCTCATTTCGCACTTAAATTATTAATCCGTACCGAATTAAGCTTCAAATTATTTGCGGCGTTAAATACAGCAATCTGAATTAAACAGTGGCAGATTATATTGTATCGGCTCAGAAGCCTCTTTTTGCCATATCCTTTTTAAACTTGGCATCAATTTTATCCTGCTTCTTTTTAGCCTTCAGTTCAGCCTTTGTCATGAATCTTTCGTCCACTTCAGGCGCTGCTGGTCTTTTCACCGGTGCAGCAGCTGCTGCCATTCTCGGAGCAGCCTTATATTCCTCATAAACAGGAGCATTCTTCTTTACAACCTCCTGCTGTTGCTGTTTTGCAGCTGTGTTGTCTCCCATCTGTGAAAGAACAGCCTCAACAGATGTAAGTACAGGTGAATTAGCCTTGAGTCCCTGTGTTTCGATAAGATTCTTCTTTGCAATTTCTCTGGAGCTTGCAAGTGCATTAACAAATGACTGCGGCATCGGCTTGCTGTGCGGATTAACAGCAATCTTTGAGATATTTGCAGTAGGAACTGTATATGCAACTCTTGGCTGTACAGGAGCAGCCTGCTGTACAGGGGCAATATTCTGAACAGGAGCTGCAGGAGCAACATTCTGTACAGGTGCTGCCGGCTGAACAGGAGCTGCCTGAGGTGCAGGCATTACAGGAACAGCAGGGTTCTGGAGAGGTGCAAATATCGGCTGACCATTTGCGTCAAGACCTGTCATCTGCATCTGAACATATGTATATATAGGCTGACCATTCATATCATAACCTGCAAACTGAGGAACAGTGATAATCTGCGGTGTCTCAGGAACAGGCTGTTTTGCCTGAGCAACAGGCTGCACAGGAGCTGTCGGCTGCACATGGGCTGAGGGCTTTACCGGTGCCGCATTCTGCACTGGCGCTGACGGCTGTACGGGAGCTTCCTTTTTGATTTCATCTGCAAAAATCGGTGTGCTGTATCTGTAATCGCTCATATCATCCCTGCTTTCTTCAAACTTATTTTCTTCATTAAGCATTTCTTCGGGTTCATATTCTTCATTATACTCCGGTACTGCAATGTCATCAAGTACAGGAGGTACAATTTCGTCAAGCTCAGGTGCCTTAGCCTCTTCTCTTACTGCAATGTCATCGAGTACAGGAGGTACGATTTCGTCAAGCTCAGGTGCTTTAACCTCTTCTCTTACTGCAATGTCGTCGAGTACAGGAGGTACAATATCTTCAATCTCAGGTGCTTTAACCTCTTCCTGTGCCGCAGCATTTTCCTGCTGAGCCTGAGGTGGTTCAATATTGTCTATTCCTGCGAATCCGAAAATCTGATTGGCAACATAATCCCATTCAAGATTACCCGAAAGATCAACCTCTTCCTCTTCTTCATCGACTGGCTCTTCAGTCTCGACAGCTGAAATCTCATGCTCAGCTATATCAATAACCGAGGAATCATTTTCATACGGACTCGCCTTATCAGCTGTATCTTCGCCGTATTCCGCAATTTCCTGACTATCAATCGAGAACATTTTCATTATATCGTCCTCATCCCTGATATCAACAACCGGCTCAGGATTATAGTCTGTTTTTTCCTCAGCAGGAGCTGTAGTCTCAGGAACCTGCTCAAAAGCAATATCGTCCATTCCATCCGCTTCATCCTCGTATGACAAATCATCATCAGAGGCTTCATCAGCTTCAGAAAGAGAATCATCATGATTTACAGAAGGAACAGCGAACTGTGCAAGGAAATCATCCTCATCAGAATCTGCAGACTGAACCTCTTCAACATCTTCCTGCGGCTTCTGAATTGCAAACTGTGCAAGAAAATCATCTTCTACCTCATTATTTTCAGGAGCGGCAGACTCTTCTTCTTTCGGCACATTAATCGCAAAAGCTGCGAGGTCGTCATCAATAGCAACGCCTGTTCCCGGAATAGTTCTTGCAGGCTCATGAACCTGTTTTTCAACCTTTACCGTCTCTCCTTCACGAACCTCCGGCTCATTTACAACAGGAGCTGCTGCCGGTTCTGTCTTTTTAAGCTTTTCCTCAGGAGCTCTTGTGATTTTTGCAACTGTATTTCCAAGGTCAACAATGCCCTCGTCACCTATACCCATTTTCTGACGCTGTCTTTCTTCTTTAAGCAGACGGGTCATTTCTTTTTTATCGGCTCTGATAATTTTCTTTGCAATGGAAGCCTTACATTTTTCACAGGTAATTTCCTTGAGGTCGGTCATTTTTGCACCCCTGCGATACCTTGTGACACTTTCTGCCCTCAGCAGATTTATTCCGCATCCGGTTCTTTTGTCGTTATCGGTACCATGAACCTCATCACTATTAGACGCTGTTACAAGTGTGATATCCATAATAAACTCCATTACTGCAGCGCCCACCGCTGCAGCTGCCGCTTTACGGCAGCGGCATGCCGATTTCCCAAAGTCAGAGAATACAGCAAAAAATGCAGTCATTGGGTAAAATATAATTAAGAGGCGTGACTGCTTTCAGATTCTTGACAAATAAATACACCTACATTATACCTTATTCGAAACAAAAAATCAACACTTTCTTAAAATTTCCATACAAGAATTATACCATTTTCAATTTTTTTGGAGAAAACAACAAATTGTTATTGATTTTTTTGTCAAAAACTTCCTACAAATCTTAGAAGTAATTAGGAAATTCAGAAATATAATATTCTGAAAAAAAAGATACATCACCTATCCTTCAATCAGAATTGCCGTTTTTTCTGTTGAATGTTTTCAGTTTGTTCGCTTTCAGAGTGCAATATTTTACATAGACGTAAAAAATTATAAAATAAGGCATTTTCCTCTTGCATTCTGCGAAGAATTGTTGTATTATTAATAGTGTATTACTTCATGCAGTCAGATATGGAACTCTCCTTTATGGCTGCCTGATTATTAGGAGGAATTTTGTGAAACTCGTTTCTATTGTTGTTCCGTGCTACAATGAACAAGAGGTCCTTCCGATGTTCTACGAGGAAATCACCAGAGTCACCGACCAGATGACAAGGGATAATCCCGAGCTTACATTTGAATACCTCTTCATTAATGACGGTTCAAAAGATAAAACCCTTGAAATTTTCCGTTCTCTTGCCGATAAGGACAAAAGAGTAAGATATATTTCATTCTCAAGAAATTTCGGCAAGGAATCAGGTATGTACGCCGGCTTGAAAAATGCCAAGGGCGATTACGTCGTTGTTATGGACGCTGATCTCCAGCATCCGCCATCATTCCTGCCCGAAATGTACAGCTATGTAAAGGACGGTCAGTATGACTGCGCTACAACAAGACGTGTAAGCCGTAAGGGAGAATCAAAAATCCGCTCATGGTTTGCAAGAAAATTCTATGCAATCATGAATAAAATCTCACAGACAGAAATTGTGGACGGCGCTCAGGATTTCCGATTCATGACAAGACAGATGGTTGATGCTATCCTTGATATGTCCGAATACAACCGTTTCTCGAAAGGCATTTTCAGCTGGGTAGGCTTTAATGTACGCTACATAGAATACGAAAATGTTGAACGTCCTGCCGGTACAACCTCATGGTCATTCTGGGGATTGTTCAAATACTCGCTTGAGGGAATCATGGCATTCTCCACCGCTCCCCTTGCCATTTCCTCACTGCTCGGCATAGTCAGCTGCATCATCGCATTTATACTTATGATTGTAACCGTTATAAAAACTATTGCATTCGGCGAGGACGTTGCAGGCTACCCCACTACTATCTGCGTTATCTTCCTACTGAGCGGACTTCAGCTCTTCTGCACCGGTATACTCGGACAGTATCTTGCAAAAACTTATCTCGAAACCAAAAAGCGTCCGATTTACATCGCTCAGGAAACGGACGAGCTCTACCGCAGCAGAAAAAACGAGAAAAATGAAGAAGAAAGCCCATCCGATGACGATAATTGACTACAGGAGGTGCGGCTGACTTGAATAAGCAGATGAGACTTGTAGTTTCCGCACTTTTCATTGTTATTATACTGCTTGCTGTGGCTATTACCCGTTTTTATTCAGATACGGGAAGCAGTACCACGGGCGGAAATACCCAGACCGATATCTCAAGACGACTAAGCTCAGACAGCTCAGGAAACAGAATTTTCAAAGACAGCAATAACCTTTACGGCGTCATTGACAGCAGTGAAAGAATTACTGTCGCTCCTGAATGGTTGGAGCTGAGCTTTACCGGAGCAGATACCTGTATAGCCTCAAAGCGTATCGGAGGAAAACTCCTGACCGGCTGTATTGATTATGAAGGAAATGTAGTTATACCTTTTATATACCGTAATATCACCAGATATTCCTACGGCGACTTCTGTTTTTTCAAAGCCGATTCCGATAAGGATACCTCCTGTGTGATTTATGACAAGAATTTCATTCCATTCTCAGCACGCTCCTGGGACAGTTGTGTGCTCAGCGAAAATGAGCTTACACTTACAAGCGGCAGCGGTTTATATACATACTCTGTAAGCGAAGCAGGCTTTATGCTGAAATATGCTGAGATCTATGGTGAAACTCTTGGCTGCGAATATAAATTTGTTATAAACAGCAGAATTCTGCTTTCTAAGCTCACCCCTGCAATGATTGAGAAAATCAGCACCATTTCAGGAAAATATATCGAATTTGCCTATACAGGCAGCGGAGAACACCTTGCCGGTATCAGAACAGACAACAGCTCTGAATTTACTCCGCTCTTCCCCGAGGATAAAAAAATCCTCTCAAAAAAGCTTGAGAAAATCAATAATATTTTCCTGTATTCGGTAAAATCCGAGGACGATGTTCCTCATTATCAGATTTCTATAACCGCTGATACAGAAATATCCTACAGCGATGAAGATGATAAGGTGGACATACTTCGTGATAAATATAAGACAGTTATCGAATTCAGAGGAAGCTCTGAAAACAATCTTGCTGCAATATCCGGAAAATTCGTGCTGAGCGAGCCTGATTATCCTCAGTCCGAATCTGAAAACGGAGATAATACTGAATCAGAAAATCATCAGCACTAAAGCTTGCATGGCAAAGCTTACCTTCTGAATGCAGCAGGAGTGTATTATAAAATAACAAGCGCCGTTTATGCGGCAGAATGGAGAATTAATATGTCAAAAAAAGTTGCAGTTATCATGGGAAGCGACAGCGACTTCCCTGTTGTAAAATCCGCTCTTTCTGAGCTGAAAAAATATGGCGTTGAGTTCGAGTGCCGTGTAATGAGCGCTCACAGAACTCCGGCAGAAGCAGCAGATTTTGCTGAAAATGCCAAAAATAACGGCTTCGGAGTTATTATCTGCGCCGCAGGTATGGCTGCTCACCTCGCAGGAGTTGTTGCAGGCCATACAACACTTCCCGTTATCGGTATCCCTATGAAGTCCGCTGCCCTTGAGGGTATGGACGCTCTCCTCGCTACAGTTATGATGCCGCCCGGAGTTCCGGTTGCAACTGTCGGTATCAACGGTGCAAAGAACGCAGCTGTTCTTGCTGTTCAGATGCTGGCTGTCGCTGATGATGAGCTTGCTGAAAAGCTTGCTGCCGAGAAAAAGGCTATGGCTGACGGCGTAAGAGAAAAGGACGCCAAGCTTCAGGAAGAAATCGCCGCTATCTGATGAGTGCCTATAACACGCTTCTGTTCGATCTGGACGGGACACTCACCGATTCTGCTCCGGGTATAATCAGCTGCTTCAGATATACCCTCAATACTATGGGCTTTAATGAGCCTGAAAATATTATGCGTGTAGTCGGACCGCCGCTCTTCGATTCCTTTGCGGAATTCTGCGGAATGAACAGCGAGCAGGTACAGGAAGCAGTGCGTATCTACCGCAGCCGCTATGCCGATACCGGATTATTTGAGAATAGTGTCTATGACGGCATTCCCGAAATGCTCTGTCAGCTTAAAAATAATGGCAAAAGACTCCTCATCGCTACAAGCAAGCCGGAAATATTTGCTGTAAGAATACTCGAAAAATTCAAGCTTGCACAGTTTTTTGACGTTATCGGCGGCGCTGATATAAATGGCTCACGCAATGAAAAGGCTGAGCTGATCGAGTACGTTCTCAGCCGTGCAGGAATAACCGATAGAAATGATGTACTCATGATCGGTGACCGCAAACACGACATAATCGGCGCTAAAAAATGCTCAGTACAGTGCATGGCAGTCCTTTGGGGCTACGGCAGCAAAGAGGAATTCACAGAATACGGCGCTGATATTATTGTTAATACACCGCAGGAAGCTGCGGATATTATAATTCACCCATAAATGTCCGAATGGATATTTTAGTATAATTCTCAATGAGGAATTTTAAAATGGAAAATATTGTTAAACAGGAACAGCTCTATGAGGGCAAGGCTAAGAAGGTTTACGCTACAAACAACCCCGATTACGTTATCGTGGATTACAAGGATGACGCTACCGCTTTCAACGGCGAAAAGAAAGGCACTATCTCCGGTAAGGGCGTTATCAATAACAGAATGACAAACTTCATGTTCAAGATGCTTGAAAAGGAAGGCATTCCTACTCACCTCGTAGAAGAAATCAGCGACCGTGAAACCATCGTTAAAAAGGTTTCTATCGTTCCACTTGAGGTTATCGTAAGAAATGTCGCTGCAGGAAGCTTCTCAAAGAAGCTCGGCATCGAAGAGGGTACTCCGCTTCTCCAGCCTACTCTTGAATTCAGCTATAAGAACGACGACCTCGGCGACCCATTCATCAATGACTATTATGCACTCGCTCTCGGTCTCGCTACAAAGGAAGAAATCGACACAATCTCTGAATACGCACTCAAGGTAAATGAGTTCATGGTAAACTTCTTCAAGGGACTCAATATCGACCTCATCGACTTCAAGATCGAATTCGGACGCTTCCACGACCAGATTATCCTTGCTGACGAAATTTCTCCCGATACCTGCCGTTTCTGGGACAGCACAACTCACGAAAAGCTCGATAAGGACCGCTTCCGCAGAGATATGGGCGGTGTTGAAGAGGCTTATCAGGAAATTATGCAGAGACTTATGGGAGAATAAAAATGGGCGGATTTTTTGGTGCAGCTTCCAGAAATGACTGTGTTACAGATGTTTTCTTCGGAACAGACTACCATTCCCACCTCGGTACACGCAGAGGCGGTATGACCTCCTACTCACCGGAGCAGGGCTTCCAGAGACATATCCACAGCATTGAAAATTCTCCGTTCAGAACAAAGTTTGAAAATGATGTAGCCGCTATGACAGGCAAGCTCTGCATCGGCTGTATCAGTGATACCGATCCTCAGCCTATACTCGTAAGGTCAAAGCTCGGTCTTTATGCAATATGCAGTATCGGTATCATCAACAATGCAGCCGAGCTTGCTGATGAACTGCTTGAAGACGGCTGCGATAACTTTGAAACAATGAGTAGCGGAAATATCAATTCAGGTTCTCTTATCGGTGCGCTTATTGCTCAGAAGAACTCCTTTACAGAGGGTATCAGATATGCTCAGGAAAAAATCAACGGAACAATGTCGCTGATTATCCTGACCAAGGACGCCATTATCGCCGCAAGAGATAAAAATGGCAGACTTCCTATTATTATAGGTAAGCGTGATGACGGATACTGCCTTTCACTTGAGTCGTTTGCCTTCCAGAAGCTCGGCTATACTCTCTACAAGGAGCTTAAACCCGCTGAAATAGTCCGTATTACATCTGAAGGCTGCGAAACACTTGCCGAGGGCTGCAAAAATATGCGCATATGCTCATTTATGTGGACCTATTATGGCTACCCGAATGCCGTGTACGAGGGTGTGAATGTTGAAGTAATGCGTACAAGAAACGGCGAAATCATGGCAGAAACCGATATGAAAAACGGCAGACTCCCTGATGTTGACTATGTATGCGGAGTCCCCGATTCCGGTATTCCTCATGCCATAGGCTATGCCAATAAGAGCGGCATACCTTTTGCACGTCCGTTCATTAAGTATACTCCAACATGGCCGAGAAGCTTTATGCCTCAGAATCAGAAAATGAGAAATCATGTCGCTAAAATGAAGCTGATTCCCGTCCATGAGCTTATCGAAGGAAAAAAGCTTCTCTTCGTTGACGATAGTATTGTAAGAGGCACTCAGATGAGAGAAACAGTTGAGTTTCTGTACGAAAACGGCGCCAAGGAAGTGCATATGCGCTCTGCCTGTCCGCCCATCATGTATGGCTGTAAATACCTCAACTTCTCAAGAAGTACCTCCGAGCTGGAGCTTATCGCAAGACAGATTATTCATGAGTTTGAGGGCGAAAACGGTATAAATTATATCGAGGAATACTGCGATTCAGATACAGAAAGAGGCAGAGCACTCAGAAATGAAATCTGTAAGAGACTTAAGCTTACTTCTCTTGAATTCCAATCACTCAGCGGTACTGTAAGGGCAATCGGCAAGCCGGAATGTGACCTCTGCACATACTGCTGGACAGGCCGTGAATAAATCACAGACTCATAAAATATTATTATAACTTAACGGAGGTTTATCCATATGAATAACAGTTTCTCTGAAAGCTATAAAAAAGCAGGCGTTGATGTAACTGCCGGATATAAGGCTGTTGAACTGATGAAATCACATATTGCAAGAACTATGACCTCAGGCGCTCTTTCCGGTATCGGCGGCTTCGGCGGTCTCTTCGAGCTTGATATGACAGGTATCAGCAAGCCTGTTCTCGTTTCCGGTACTGATGGCGTTGGTACAAAAATCAAAATCGCATTTATCCTCGATAAGCACGATACAGTCGGCATCGACTGTGTTGCAATGTGCGTGAATGATATCATCTGCTGCGGCGCTAAGCCACAGTTCTTCCTCGACTATATTGCCTGCGGAAGAAATATTCCCGAAAAAATTGCCAATATCGTTTCAGGCGTTGCCGAAGGCTGCGTTCAGGCAGGCTGTGCTCTTATCGGCGGAGAAACTGCTGAACATCCCGGCCTTATGCCCGACGATGAATACGACCTCGCAGGCTTCTCGGTAGGCGTTGTTGACAAGAGCAGAATCCTTCAGCCCGATACTCAGAAGGCAGGCGACGTTCTTATCGCAATCAAGTCAAGCGGTGTTCATTCAAACGGCTTCTCACTCGTGAGAAAGGTTTTCGATGTTAATGAAAATAACCTTGCTATGCACTTCGATGACCTCGGCACTACTCTCGGCGAATGTCTGCTCACTCCTACAAGAATTTACGTTAAGCCTGTTATGAAGCTCATTGAAACAGTTAATGTAAAATCAGTTTCACATATCACAGGCGGCGGCTTCTATGAGAATATCCCACGCTCTCTCCCGAAGAACCTCTCTGCTAAAATCGAAAGAAATGCTGTTCAGGTTCTTCCTATCTTTGACCTTATTGCACGTACAGGCAATATCCCTGAGCGTGATATGTTCAATACCTTCAACATGGGTGTCGGCATGATTGTCTCTGTTGACAAAAACGACGCTGACAAGGCTGTTGAAACTCTCAGATCTGCCGGCGAGGACGCTTATATCCTCGGCGAGCTTATTGAGTCCGAAGAAGGCGTAATTATCTGTTAATATGATGTTCAAGGGCGGACTTTGTTCGCCCACATCTTGATTTATCATGTTTTTTATGCGACGGTGATGAAAATGAAATTACATAAACTTATTTCACTTCTCGGCACGGCAGCAGTCCTTGCAGCAGCTCCGCTGTATGCTTATTCCTCGGATTCCATTCCGATGGACGAAAATTCTGACGGACTTGTCAACTGCTTCGACGTCATAACTGCCCGCAAAAACGGACTTGCCGCTGATGACCTCATACGCATTCAGGACTTTGTTCTCGGAAAAAAAGTTACCCTCCCCTCCTCGCCCGACAATGATTATACCATTGACGAAAGCTGTATCCTTGAACCAAAGGGTACTGTTCATACCGGCGACGGAACTTATTACGGAGGCGGTTACGAGGGTGGCTGCGCTATGCTCGATCCTGTTTCACGTGATTACTGGATCGTTGCAATGAACCTTGCCGACTATAATAACGCTCAGCTCGCCGGCGCATATCTTGAGGTAACGGGTGAGCTTGGTACAATAAATATGCTGGTGACAGACCTGCTCCCTGAGGGAAAAAAGGGCGACCTTGACCTATACGTGGACGCATTTCCGCTTATTGCTCCTGTTGAAAAGGGCAGAGTTCCCGTAAGCTGGAAAATTATCCCTCTCGACACAGCCGAAAATGCTCCTGTATCATATAAGTATAAAGAGGGCACTACGGAATTCTGGTGCGGAGTTCAGGTGCGCAACCACCGCTACCCGATAACAAAACTTGAATATCTTGATAAAAGCGGTCAGTTCAAGGAAATAGAACGCCGTCAATACAACTACTTTGAAAGCATGGATATGGGCACAGGTCCGTTTACATTCCGTATTACGGATATTTACGGTCAGGTTATTATTGACGAAAATATCCCGCTGTCTTACGACGATAACGAAATTATTCCAGGACACGTCCAATTCCCGAAATAATACTATGAAGGTTGAAAAAATTGATATTTTATGGTCGGTCATTTCCATGTTCATCGTGGGAATATCCTACCGGAAGGACCGGCTTATTTACGGACTGCTGCTTATTTACGGTCTTATGGTTATCCTTTTTCTTTACCATATATTCAAAATACGCAGAAGTATATCCGGAAGCATAGCGGTATACGGAACAATTACCGGATACAGGGCTTCAGAAACCAAAACAGAATCCTTTCCGATTGTGAAATACGAAACGGAAACCGGTAGGGAAATTACCTCTGTCTACACTGTCGGAGAAAGAAAACAGCGCTACGAAATCGGTGATGAGGAAATGATATGCTATGATCCGGATAACCCGATGTTTTTTTACTTTGCAAACCGTGAGGACGAGCTGACCCGTGATTATTTCCGGTTTATCATTTTCGGAGGAATTATTGCAGCTTTACTCTTTATTATTGCTCAGACAAAATAACTGCTCTTTAATTATACTATATAAGAAAGCAGTATGAGGAGGTAGAATTTATGAAAAATATAGTCGTTCTCGTATCAGGAGGCGGCACAAATCTTCAGGCTCTTATTGATGCTGAAAAATCAGGAATCATTCAGGGAGGCAGAATCACCTGCGTAATCGCTTCAAAACCGGGTGTGTATGCTCTTGAAAGAGCTGCAAGCAACAATATCTCCACAAGAGTTATACCAAGAAGTGAATATGCCGATGTTGCCGCTTATACAAAAGCCGTAACCGAAGCTCTTATTGAGGAAAAAGCAGATCTGGTGGTCTATGCCGGCTTTATGACTATCCTCGATGAGCAGATTGTAAAGGCTTTCCCTTATAAGATGATGAACGTCCATCCTGCGCTGATTCCGTCCTTCTGCGGAAAGGGCTTCTACGGACTCCACGTTCATGAAGCTGCTCTTGCCAAGGGCGTAAAGCTCTCAGGAGCTACAGTCCATTTCGTTACTGAGGTCTGCGACGGAGGCCCGATTATCCTCCAGAAGGCTGTCCCGGTTGAAAACGGCGACACTCCCGAAACTCTGCAGCGCCGTATTATGGAGCAGGCTGAATGGAAAATCCTCCCCGAAGCCGTTTCGCTTTTCTGTCAGGACAGAATCGAAGTCGTTGACGGAATCGCTTGTATAAAGGAATAGCCTATGACTATTGCAACAATCAAAGAAAAGCAATATGTGCAGAAATTTTTTCTGTGCTTCATGATGTACGCCGTGCTCGGCTGGTGCTATGAGGTTATTCTTGAAACCTTCATTTACCGCTGGGGCTTTACAAATCGTGGTGTCTTATTCGGACCATATTGTCCCGTATACGGAGTCGGCGCACTTTCCTTTCTGCTGTGCTTTAACACTCTCATGAAGAAAAAGGATGTAAAATGGCTGAATATTGTAAAGCCGCTTATTATCTTTGTCGGGTGTATGGCTGTTGCTACGCTCATTGAGCTTGCCGCAAGCTATATCCTTGAATTCTTTACAGGCGCATGGCCTTGGCAGACCTATGCCGACTATAAATATAACTTTCAGGCGAGGATTGCTCTTTCAACCTCCCTGAGATTCGGTCTTGGCGGTACACTTTTCTTATACATTGTCCAGCCATTTTTCGACTGGCTCCTTTCAAAGCTAGACAGGAAAACTCTCAATATCATTGCAGTCATTACAGCTGCTGTAGTCCTTATTGACTGCGTTTACACTTTTCTTATAAAATAATACCGGACCGGAGATAATTTCTCCGTTAATACCGAAAGGAGTAATTATTATGATTAAACTCGATATCGCAAATGAGCTCAGCTCAAACGCTTACCCCGGCAGAGGCATCGTTATCGGTAAGTCTGATGACGGAAAATACGCTGTTACTGCTTATTTCATCATGGGCAGAAGCGAAAACAGCCGTAACCGTGTGTTCGTTGAGGACGGCAATGGTATCCGTACACAGGCTTTCGACCCAAGCAAGCTCACTGACCCGCACCTCATTATCTACGCTCCCGTAAGAGTACTCGGCAACAAGCTCATCGTTACAAACGGTGACCAGACCGATACAATCTATGAGCTTATGGATAAGCAGTTCACTTTTGAACAGGCTCTCCGCACACGTGAATTTGAGGACGACGCTCCGAACTACACACCACGTATTTCAGGTATTCTCCGTTTTGAGAACGACGGCTTCAACTATGCAATGTCTATCCTCAAGAGCGCTAACGGTAACCCCGATTCATGCCAGAGACATACTTTCACATATACAAATCCGCTCAACGGCGAGGGTCACTTCATTCACACCTACATGGGCGACGGTAATCCGCTCCCAAGCTTTGAGGGCGAGCCTAAGCTTGTCGGCATCAGCGGAAATATCAACGAATTCACTGATATGCTCTGGACTAATCTCAATGAGGATAACAAGGTTTCCCTTTTCGTCCGCTATGTGAATATCGAGGACGGCTCCGAGGAGACAAGAATTCTTAACAAGAATAAGTAAAATATGAAAAAATATATACTCCCTCTGCTGATATGCTGTATGGCTGTCCTGACTGCTTGCGGCAAAGAAGGTGCAGAGAAAAATTCTTCTGATGAAGGCGCTTTCGTTTTCGAAACTCATGAAACAACATCAACCGAAATATCCGATGTCTCAGACGAAAATACCGAAGCTGCTTCAACGGAAGAAAACGAGATAAGTTTCAATGATAATTACGAAATTCCCGAAAATGCAGTCTACTGCCAGACGGAACGGAGCTATGTTCAAGGTGAGCTTACAGCTGTATGTCTCGGTTATTATAATGAATACAATGATTGCGTTTATGTTCTTTCTGAATCAGAGGAAGGGAATACAGCGATTGAATCTTCCTATTCCTATAAATATAATGATGACGGTACAGTATCAGAAATGAACATGGTCTTTAATGGTGTTCAGATGCTTTATCAATTTAAGTACAGCGATGATAAAAGAATCAAGGATGAAACACTTTACCGTGACGGAAAATTGTGGAGTACTGCGGTATCTGAGCTTGATGAACATTCAAATCCCGTACGGAATGAAATTTCCTACTTAGAAAATGAAAATCTCAGCTCCGTTACAACCTATGAATATGAATATGATTCAGAGGGAAGAATCTTAGTCGAAAAATATATTTCTGATAAAAAATACTTAAACAGCACCAAGCGTTATACCTATGACTCAAACGGCAATGTAGCAAGTCTTGAAACGCAGTACCCTGACAGTGATTTAACATCATTGACAAAATACACATATAACTCCGATAACCGTCTTATCAGGAAAGCAGAATACATAGACGGAGAGGAATTATCATATGCCGAATACGAATATGAATTTTATAATTAAGGAGGACATTACTATGTCAAATGAAATGCAGTTAAAATACGGATGTAACCCAAATCAGAAGCCTTCAAGAGTTTATATGGCTGACGGAAGCGAGCTTCCTATCGAGGTTCTCTGCGGAAAGCCCGGCTATATCAACCTCCTTGACGCCCTCAACGGCTGGCAGCTCGTTAAGGAGCTTAAAGCTGCTACAGGCGTATGCGCCGCTACTTCCTTCAAGCACGTTTCACCTGCAGGTGCTGCTATCGGACGTCCGCTTTCCGACGATTTAAAGAAGATTTACTGGGTTGACGACCTCGGCGAGCTTACTCCCCTTGCTTCCGCTTATGCAAGAGCAAGAGGCGCTGACAGAATGTCCTCATACGGCGATTTCATCGCTCTTTCAGATAAGGTTGACGTATGCACTGCAAAGATGATTCAGCGTGAGGTTTCCGACGGCGTTATCGCTCCTGACTATGATGACGAAGCTCTTGAAATTCTCAAGTCAAAGAGAAAGGGTACATACTGCGTACTCAGAATCGACGAGAGCTATAAGCCTGCTCCTATCGAGACAAAGCAGGTTTACGGCGTTTCCTTCGAGCAGGGACGCAATGAGCTTGACATCAACCGTGAACTTCTTGCAAATATCGTAACAGACAATAAGGACATCCCTGACGATAAGAAGGACGACCTCCTTATTTCACTCATTACACTCAAATATACACAGTCCAACTCCGTATGCTACGTTAAGGACGGTCAGGCAATCGGAATCGGTGCAGGACAGCAGTCGAGAATCCACTGCACACGTCTTGCAGGTCAGAAGGCTGACAACTGGTGGCTGAGACAGTCTCCGCAGGTTATGGGACTTCAGTTCGTTGACGACATCCGCCGTGCAGACCGTGACAACGCTATCGACGTTTATATCGGCGACGAGTACGAGGACGTTCTCCGTGAAGGCGAGTGGCAGAGAATCTTCAAGGTAAAGCCTGCTGTATTCACTGCCGAGGAAAAGAAGGCATGGCTTGCAAAGAATACAGACGTATGTCTCGGTTCTGACGCATTCTTCCCGTTCGGCGACAATATCGAGCGTGCAAAGAAGTCGGGCGTTTCATATATCGCAGAACCCGGCGGTTCTATCCGTGACGACAACGTTATCGAAACCTGCAACAAGTACGGTATCGCTATGGCGTTCACAGGCATCAGACTTTTCCACCATTAATCGTAAATGTTTTTCGAAAATTCATGATATAAGGGGTAAGAATGAATCTTAAAACAATAATTATATCTGCAATAGGTGCTGTTTTTATCGGTGGAGTCGCAACAGGATTCTACCTTGAATACCGTGATGACAAAGAAAAATCCGACGGCTCACCGATAAATAAATCAGCTCCCGTTTATGAAAGTTCAGACAAGACGACATATAATCTTCTCAATTACAGCGTGGAGCTGAGCGATGATTTTCTGCTTGAGTCACCCGATAACTTCAGTGAGAACGATAAGGAATCGCTGAAGACGGAGTTTGTATTTTCATCCGACATCATTTCAATGCTGGAAATCAAGGCTCACAACACGTGCTATACCGAGGGCGGCTATCTTGCGGAGGCTTCCTATAAGGACATCTGCGACGATACCGAAGCTTATTCGGACGTCACCTACGAGATTATCCCGACGGATAATTTCCGTATAGGTGCGGTCCACTACAAAAAGCTTTCAGAGGACAGAAAAGGCTATGAGTGCGGAAGCGAATACATCATAACATCTCATACGAATCAGTTTTATCTGGTTGCAAAGTACGGCAGTGAAAACAAGGATAAGGCTCTGCCGATTCTTGAGGACATTGCAAAATCTGCCGTCTATACCTCTGATTACAGGCTTCCCACAACGCCTCAGTCCGCTGAATCGGACTACCTTACCGTTACGGACTACGACCCCATGTGGCAGATGGGCGAAAATACCAAGCCTCTTCTTGACGAGGACGGCTGCGGAAGACTCTACAGGGCTACATGGAGCATCGCCGAAGCCGACTGCCTTGCCGAGGAATATATACAGGTCACTTTTGAAGCCGAAATTCCGAAAAATGACCGCAGTCCACGTATCGTTGCGGACCTCAAACTCAATAATATCGAAAGTAAGGAAAACGACAAAATCGTCTTTGATGACGTCGAACGCAGTCAGGAAGAAATCCTCGGATTTTCAGCGGAAACGCTCTCGTTTACGAGTACATTCCCGGGTTCCGGAGTTGCTTTCGGACAGAAGACGTACTGGTTTGAAAAGAACGGCGTAGTCTATTCGGTTGAAATACGGAAAAACAAAGGCGATGATTCAATGGACGATGCCGTTAACGAACTCATAAGCAGAATCAAAATAAAATAAAAACACTGATAAACGTTATTGTTATGCACTTAATAAAAGGGGTTAGTGCATATAAAGATTTATGATATAAGGGAGATTTATTACTATGAAAAAAAGGATTTTATCTGTATTTTTGGCTTTATCTATGACAGTCTGTGCATTTTCAGGCTGTTCAGACAGTGACAAGGACGGCAATCTGAAAGAGACTGTAAGCTATGAAACGGTTGAAATATATAACATT
>JAGBIH010000092.1 GCA_017935095.1 Ruminococcus sp. | reverse complement strand
TACTTGCTAACTGGCTTGAGCTTATTTGCTATAACTTCCCGTTTGCATTTTTCTCACAGCTTTTCTTTATTCAGCCATTTGTAAGAAAAACATTCAAGTTGATTTTCCGCAAGGATTTGAAAAAGCGTGCAGAAATGCCTGATGGCTTATTTCTGTGCGGTAATTCCCGACGTTTTACAGGAGGTGTACGGTAATGAAATTATATGAATTACTTGAAAATAATGCCGTAACTTCAATCGGCGATACAGAAATAAGCTCCCTGACCGACGATACGAGAAAGGTGACAGAGGGAAGCCTCTTTGTTTGCGTCAAGGGCGGAAGCTTTGACGGTCATACTGCGGCGGCGGAAATGCTTGAAAAGGGAGCGGCAGCAGTTGTATGCGAGCGTGATCTCGGACTTGGCGACAGGCAGATTCTGACGGATAATTCACGCCGTCTGTATGGAAAGCTCTGCGCAAGGTGGTTTGATCATCCGGAAAAGAAGCTGAAAATTATAGGTGTTACCGGAACCAACGGTAAGACTACAATCACAAATGTAATAAAGCATATACTTATGAGCAGCGGTCATAAGACCGGACTTGTGGGTACTATCCGGAACGAAATCGGTACTGAGATTTTTCATACGGGAAACACAACTCCTATGGCTTATGAGTTTATGGAACTGCTTGACAGAATGGTCAGAGCAGACTGTGAGTATGTGGTTATGGAGGTTTCCTCATTCGGACTGGTTCAGAACAGAATCGGGTCATCATATTTTGACGTTGCAGTGTTTACGAATCTGACTCAGGATCACCTCGATTACCACAAAGATATGGAGAACTATTATCAGGCTAAGAAAATGCTGTTTGACGTGTGCGGCACAGCAATCTGCAATACCGATGACGAATACGGCAGACGTCTTTATGACGAAATAAGCTGCAGTAAGCTTTCATTCAGCGTGAAGGAATGTGCATCCTTTTATGCTGACGGAATCAAGATAAAAGCTTCGGGTTCAAGCTTCTGGTTCTGTAATGAGAGTAAATCTCATCTCATAAAGACAAGAATTCCCGGACTTTTCAATGTTTCAAATATAACTGCGGCAATTGCAGTCTGTCTTGAGGTCGGTGTGCCGATTGAAAGTATTATCTCCGCAGTAGAAAATTACAACGGTGTAAAGGGACGCTGTGAGATTATACCTACAGGCAGGGATTTTACCGTTATATGTGATTATGCCCATACCCCCGATGCTGTGGAAAATGTTCTGTGCAGCGTTAAGGAATACACGGAAAATCGTCTTATCTGTCTGTTCGGCTGCGGAGGAAACCGTGATGCCGCAAAGAGACCGAAAATGGCTCAGGCAGCTGCAAAATATGCGGATGTGCTTATTGTTACCTCTGATAACCCGAGAGATGAGCAGCCTGAGGATATAATCAATGATATCCTCGCAGGACTTGCGGACAGTAAGATAAAATATGATGTTGTCATTGACCGCAGAGAAGCTGTATATCATGCCTTGAAAATTGCTCAGAAAGGTGATATAATAGTTCTTGCCGGAAAAGGACATGAGGATTATCAGGTTCTTGCGGACGGCGTTAAGATTCATTTCGATGAGCGTGAGATCGTAGCCGAGGGTCTTAAGCTTCTGTGAGGAGTGTCTTCGGAAATTATAATAATCAGGAGTTGTTTGGTTAAATGTCATTCTGGATAATCAATTTATCAGTATCGTTATTATCATTTGTAATTGCGGGAGTTTCGGGAATCTTTCTTGTTCCGTTTCTCCATAGAATAAAATTCGGTCAGCCTATCAAGACCGAGGACGGTCCGCAGTGGCACGCAAAGAAACAGGGAACCCCTACAATGGGCGGCTTCATGTTTATCATATCCACTATTCTCACCTCGATTGCCGGCTACTGGATTTACAGGTGGAGAGGCGGAATTGACCTGACCGATAAGGAGACTATGAATGCCTTTTACCGTATGCTGAGCTGTATCGTCTTCTCAGCTCTGTTCGGACTCATAGGCTTTATCGACGACTATACAAAGGTTGCAAGAAAAAATAATGACGGGCTTAGTCCGAAACAGAAAATGGCTCTGCAGCTTGTTTTTTCAATCGGTTTCCTTTATGCGCTTTCAAAATTCGGTGACGGTTCAACAACCATTGATTTAGGCTTCTGGGAAACTCCATCACTTGGAATCTTCTACTACATCATAATGATTCCCGTGATAATATATCTGACAAATGCGGTAAATCTTACTGACGGTGTGGACGGACTCTGCGGCTCGGTTACATATGTTGCAATGCTCGTATTTACCGTAAGCTGCGCAATTCTCGGCGAAAATGAGCTTTCTTATTTTACGATGGCTCTTGCCGGAGGCTGTCTTGGTTTCCTTCTGTGGAATCTTAATCCGGCAAAATGCTTCATGGGTGATACCGGTTCGATGTTTCTCGGAGCAGCTGTAACAGGTGTGGGACTCGTTCTCCACAATCACCTTCTCATGTTGCTTTCTTCACTTGTATATGTTCTGGAGGCTCTTTCCGTTGTGATTCAGGTTTTCTATTTCAAGTACACAAAGAGAAAGACAGGCGAGGGCAAGCGTATCTTCAAGATGACTCCTATTCATCATCATTTTGAAATGAGCGGCTTCAGTGAGTACAAAATAGTGATAACATTTTCTCTGACCGGCATTATTTTTGGTGTTCTGGGAATAATTACACTGTTGAAATTCTGAGTATATATTTAGTGCGGCGTTTTTCTTAACAAATGCCGTAAAGGAGGAGAAAATGGCGACCAATAAAAAAAGCGGAAAATTTTCTGCCTCGAAGCTCTGGAAGGCTTTTATAGGCGACGGAAGAAACGGTGACATAAGTCTGTCATTTTTTGCATACGTTATGATACTTCTTGTAGTCGGACTTGTAATGATGTCCTCCGCAAGCTATGCGTGGGCATACAGCGAGCATGACGGTGACGGTCTCTATTATGCAAAGAGTCAGGCAAAAAATGCGGTAATCGGATTTATTGCCCTGATTTTCTTTATGAAAATGGATTATCATAATCTTAAGAATATAAAAATTCCGGTTCTTAAAAAATTCAATATAGCAGGTCTCCTTTACTTTATCGGCGGCATATTGCTTATACTCGTTCTTGCTATCGGTAATGACGAAGGCGGTACCATGGGAGCAAAGCGCTGGCTTACTCTCGGACCGATTAACTTCCAGCCTTCTGAGGTTGCAAAGCTTGCGATTATCATATTCTTTGCCTACAGTATGGAAAGAGATGGCAAGAAAATGAATGATTTCAAAACCGGAATTCTCAAATATGCGGCGCTCATGGGTGTTTACGCATTTTTGCTGTATAAGGAGCCGCATCTTTCAGGACTTATCCTTATTGTAACTATTGCTATAGCTATGGTGCTTTGCGGCGGTGCAAACAGAAAGCAGTTTGTTCTGCTTGGTGCAGCTGCTCTTGCAATAGCTGTTGTAATAATTGCGTGGCAGGCAAATGTTGAAGGCAGCTATGTTGCTGTGCGTATCAAATCATGGAAGGATCCTTTTGCCGATGTGCTTAATGATACATGGCAGACTGCCAATTCGATTATTGCTATCGGTTCGGGCGGACTTTTCGGTCTCGGACTCGGAAATTCACGTCAGAAATACCTTTATCTTCCCGAAACTAAAAACGATTTCGTTTTTCCGATTGTCTGTGAAGAGCTTGGCTTTGTCGGAGCTTTAGCAATAATTATAGTCTTCTTCCTTCTTGTTGTAGAGGGCTTTTCAATTGCAGTCCGCTGCAAGGACCGCTTCGGTATGCTGATTGCAGTAGGAATTACAACTCAGATCGGCATACAGACAATTCTCAACCTTGCCGTAGTAAGCAACCTGATTCCGAATACAGGTATCAGCCTTCCGTTTTTCAGCTACGGAGGTACGGCGCTGATTATGCAGCTGGCTGAAATGGGAATCATGCTGAATATATCGCAGCAGAAATATTACAGCGACGAAAAGCCTGCTTCAAGAAAAAGAAAAAAACAGCCTGCTGAAGAATCCTTTGAGGAGCTTAAAAATGCGTAAAGGAGTTGACTTATGAAGGTACTTATTGCCTGCGGAGGAACCGGCGGTCATATTAACCCCGGCCTCGCAATTGCAGATATTATAAAATCAAAATATCCGGATGCACAATTCCTTTTTGCCGGAACTCCGAATGGTATGGAGGCAAAGCTTGTTCCGGCAGCCGGATATAAGCTTGAAACAATCAAGGTTGCGGGATTTCAGCGTAAAATTTCACTGGAAAATATCGGACGCAATATCAAGGCACTGACCTATCTTGCTACCTCAGGTAAGCGTGCGAAGGAGATTGTCTCGGATTTCAAACCAGACATTGCTATCGGTACGGGCGGATATGCAGCAGGTCCTGTAATCCGCAAGGCTGCACGAATGGGAGTCCCCGCTGCAATCCATGAACAGAATGCTTATCCGGGAGTTACAAACAAGCTTCTTGCAAAAGAGGTTGATTACGTAATGCTCACGGTTATTGAAGCGCTTGATTTTATGGATAAGGATAAGTTTGAATACAGTGTTACCGGACTTCCCGTAAGAAGCAGTATCAGCAATATAAGTAAGTCCGAGGCGAGAAAAAAACTTGGCTTTGACGACAGCTTCACCATTCTTTCCTTCGGCGGAAGTCTCGGTGCGGGCTGTATAAATGAAACAATGGCGGAAACTATCAGATGGCACGTCGGAAAGGGACTGAAAATCAACCATATACACGGCTACGGCGGTATGGGAAAGGATTCATTCCCTCAGGCAATGTCAGCAGCAGGAATTCCGCTGAAAAGCAACCGGCTGAGAATTACAGAGTACATAAACGATATGGACGTCTGTCTTGCGGCTGCAGATCTTGTAATCTGCCGTTCGGGTGCCTCGACCCTTGCTGAGCTTGAGGCGGCAGGAAAGGCTTCAATTCTCATTCCGTCACCTATTGTCGCAGGTAATCATCAGTATCATAATGCAATGGTGCTTGGTAAGGCAGGGGCGGCAATTGTAATTGAACAGAAAAACGTCACAAATGAGAAGATAATTTCAGAAATAGAGTCGCTGTATAACGACCCTGACCGTGTAGCGGTCATGTCTCAGAGTGCAGCTGACCTTCACCTCAGCGATACTAATGCAAGAATCCTTGCAGTTATTGAAAAGCTGATTGCAAAATCAAAGAAAAAGTAAAGGCGTAGCAGACTGTGGTAACACAAACCCATTTCATGGCATAATATACAAAAATGCTGTGAGGTGGTATAATGCAGAAATTCATAGTAAAAGGCGGCAGGCGGCTGAGAGGTGAGCTTGCCCTGCAGGGAAGCAAAAACAGCGCTCTTCCGATAATGGCGGCAACGCTCCTTTGCGGAGGGGAATGCAGACTGAATAACTGTCCGAGGCTTACTGATATATATTCAGCTTCAAGAATTCTGAATTGTGTAGGCTGTCGGTGTACATTTTCAGAAAACACCGCTGTTGTTGATTCATCAGTTGTGAATGAAACAGTGATTTCCGAAGAGCTTATGCGTGAAATGCGCTCGTCGATTATTTTTATGGGCGCAATGCTGGGCAGGACGGGAGAGTGTACGGTGAGTGTTCCGGGAGGCTGTGAGCTTGGTCCTCGTCCGATTGATATGCACCTTGCCGCAATGCGGAAAATGGGTGTCGATATACGTGAGAGCTATGGCAGAATAATATGCCGTGCTCCATCAGGAAAGGCTCACGGCGCAAGGATTTCTCTTGCATTTCCGTCTGTCGGAGCTACAGAGAATATCATTCTCTGTGCCGTTACTGCCGAGGGTGAGACAGTTATAAACAATGCTGCAAGAGAGCCAGAAATACGGGATTTGTGCGGCTTTCTGCGTGCCTGCGGTGCAAATATCAAAGGAGACGGCGAAAGCAAAATCATTATAAAAGGAGCCGGAAAGCTTCACGGCTGTGAGTACACAATAATGGCTGACAGGATTGTCGGTGCAACCTATCTCTCAATGACCGCTGCGTCAAGGGGAGAAATTATACTTACCAATGCCTGCGTACCTGAAATGGAACCGTTTCTTTCGGTTCTTGAACAGACAGGGTGCAGTGTATATACAAATGAAAATAAGATATATCTGCGGAGCGGTGCAAGACTCAAAGCAGTAAAGGACAGAATCCGCACTATGCCGCATCCGGGATTTCCTACAGACGCACAGGCTGTTTTAATGGCAGCACTTACAGTTTCTGACGGAACAAGCGTTTTTGAGGAAAATATTTTTGATTGCCGTTATCGCCATACCGATGCTCTTGTGAAAATGGGAGCGGATATACAGGTGCTTGGAAAGGTGGCGATTATCAAGGGTACTCCAAGACTGCACGGCGCAGCGGTAGAGGCTACTGACCTGCGTGGAGGTGCAGCTATGGTGCTTGCGGCACTTGCTGCGGAGGGAACAACTGAGATTGACAGAATATCACATATTGACAGAGGTTACGAAAAAATGGAAGAGACGGTCAGAAAGCTCGGCGGTGATATGCAGAGAGGCTGATCAGGATTTGGAGATAATATGAAAGACGTTGAAAAAACAAATGTCGAAAGACAAAACAGCCGTAAACGTATAAGACGGCGCAAGCGAATGATGAATGTTTACGGACTTGTAGTTGCACTTCTTGTTATTACTGCGGGAGTTGCTATAAGCTATACGTTTTTATTCAATATTGACGAGATACGGGTCTCGGGAGAATCTGATATGTACACGGCAGAGGAAATTGTTCTGGCGTCGGGAATACATGAGGGAGATAATCTGCTGAGACTCGATCCGAAAAAAAGTGAACAGAGAATACTTGATGAGCTTCTTTATGTTGAAACTGCAACAGTGAAGAGAGATTTTCCATCGTCTCTTGAAATAAAGGTAACACGCTGTATCCCGGCATTCAATGTGAATTATGATCAGGGAACGCTGCTTGTCAGTAAAAACGGAAAGATTCTGTCAGACAACGGCTTTATAACTGAAGGTCTGCCTGTTATTTATGGCTATGAGCCGTCCGTAACAACTGCGGGAGTAATGATATCTTCAGAAAATGAGCATAAAAACGAGGCGTTTACAGAGCTGATAGCAAGCATCAATGCCTCTGAGGAAAAAAATATAGCAACTGTCGATATGAGTGATGAACTGTCGATACTCGTAAACTACTCAAATGGCATGGTTTTTAAAATGGGAAACTGGAGCGATGTTGAGTATAAGCTCAAGCTTGCTGAAACAGTTATGAACTATGATACTGTAAAAGGCAAAAAAGGCTATATTACAATGATCGGTACAAATCAATGCGGATTCAGAACATCTGATGAACCTGCAGAGATTCCGGGTGTTACAGAACCTACAAGACCTTCTGCAACAGATGCGGACGGAAATCCTGTCGGAGGCGATGTTCAGGTCGAATTGAATCCTGAGCATGAGGCTATATTTGACGAATTCAATAACCGTAACGAAGATCAGCAGACGGATGATACAGCCGGAAATCAAGACTATGACAACGGAAACGGTTATGATGACAGCAACGGTTACGGTGGATACGATGACGGTAACAACTACGGCGGCTATGATGATGAAAACAATTATGATGCTTACGGAAACTATATAGGTTAGAATAAATAGTCAAAAGATATTATGCACGGCACCTTTATATAAATAGTTTCGTGTCAATTATGCACAAAAACCTACTGTAAATACGGTTTGATGATATTGGATTTGCAGAAATTTAAAAAATATTTTT
Organism: Ruminococcus sp.; assembly: GCA_017935095.1. Classification (GTDB taxonomy): domain Bacteria; phylum Bacillota; class Clostridia; order Oscillospirales; family Ruminococcaceae; genus Ruminococcus. Next base: position 13,154 of record JAGBIH010000092.1, on the reverse strand, counting down.
TGAGACTTGAAAAAAAGCTTGTGTTGTGGTAAAATATAAAGTGTATTTATAGTGTGTAATCATGTCTGGTTAAAATACAGGAAATACAATAGGAGGAGTTTATAATGTCAGATTTCAATTACGAAGAAGCACTTGAACCCGATGTAAATATAAAGGTCATAGGTGTAGGTGGCGGCGGCGGAAATGCCGTGAATTGTATGGTAGAGTCGGGTGTGAATAATATAGAATATATCGCAGTCAATACTGATGCCAAGGCTCTTAATAAGTCAAAGGCTACTACAAGAATCCCGATCGGAGCTAAGCTCACAAAGGGAAGAGGCGCAGGAAATAAGCCTGAAATCGGTCAGCGTTCAGCTGAAGAAAACCGTGATGAGATCGAAACACATCTTAAGGGTGCGGATATGATTTTCATTACTGCCGGTATGGGCGGCGGTACAGGTACAGGTGCAGCTCCTGTTGTTGCAAAGATTGCAAAGGAAATGGATATCCTGACCGTTGCAGTTGTTACCAAGCCTTTCCTTTTTGAAAGAGAACAGAAAATGGCTCAGGCTGAAAAAGGTATCGCAGAGCTGAAAAAATATGTTGATTCCCTCATTGTTATACCTAACGAAAGACTTCTTGTAGGTCTTGATAAACCTCTCACAATGATGCAGTCGTTCGCTCTTTCCGATGACGTTCTCAAAACCGGTGTAAAGAGCATTTCTGACCTTATCGTTGAGGAAGGCTACATAAACCTCGATTTTGCTGACGTTTCTACAATCATGAAGGGTGCGGGCTATGCTCACATGGCTATCGGTCACGGTTCAGGTAAGGACAAGGCAAGAGATGCTGCAAATGCAGTTATTTCCAGCCCGCTGCTTGAAACATCTATTTCCGGTGCTAAGAGACTTCTTATCAATATCGCAATGTCTGAGGATATTCTTTCTTCTGATGTTGATGCAGCTACAAAGATGATTACAGATACTGCTGCTGAGGGAGTAGAATTTATCTTCGGTACTGCCTTCAAGGAGGATATGCAGGATGAGATGACAATTACAGTTATCGCTGCAGGTTTTGACGATGAAAGTGCAGCTCCTGTTGAAGAACCTGCTGATTCTGTTGAAGAAGATATAATCCAGATTGATAATCCGCTTATTGACGGACTCGGACTTGGTGGAGCTTCTTCAAAGTCTTCTGTTTCAAATCAGGATTACGATCTTGATGATATATTTAAGATGCTCGGCAATTAATTATAAAAAATATGAGCGGTTTCTTGGTGTGAGAGACCGCTCTTGTTTTAAATATTTACAAATTCGCCCCAATATAATCAGGCTATAAACGATTTTTGTAGTAAAATGCACTAAAATCAACTTAAAATTTCTACATTTAAATAGTTGAAATATATTAAAATTTGTGTTATAATTTACATAAGGTTTATTTGTTTGTGCTAATGCCCAAGCGTTGATAGTCAGGATTTATGCCGATATTCTGTCTGTTGTTGTTGCGGGATTAGTATTATTTCCTTGAATTTATTCTTGCCGCAGCGTAGGTTACTGCGGGGAAATGGAGTGTATTATGGACGAACCAACAGTGTTAAGAACCACCAAAATCGGCGGCGGTTTTGTCAAAGAGGATGTAATGACATATCTCGATGAGCTTAATTCTAAAATCGTTTCTCTTGAAGATGAACTGAAAAAAGCTCAGGAAACCGGACCTGCTGACCCTCAGGAGCTTGTTAAATACCGTAATCAGGTTGACAGCCTGCAGGAAAAATTAAATACATCAAATAATGCACTGAGAGCTGCCAAGAAGGAGCTTGATGATGCCAAGAAACAGCATGAGGCTGATCAGAAGCTTATTGCACAGCTTAAAGCCGGTGGTGCAGGTGCAGCTGCGGCTGTAAATGCTCAGGCTAACGCTCAGAGTGCCGCTGCTCTTGAGGCTGCTAAGAAAGAAATTGATAATCTCAGAAATCAGCTCAAGAATACAGCTCAAAAACCAATTGGAGATGCACAGGCTGCTGCTGCTCTTGAAGCTGCTAAAAAGGAAATAGATAATCTCCGGAACCAGCTTAAGGCTGCTGAACAGAAGGCAGCTGCTTCTGCAAATGCTGCTCCAGCTGCTAACAGTGCGAATGCTGAAGAGCTTGCAAGGGCTAAGCAGGAAATTGCTAAAATTACAGGAGAGCTTCGCTCCAAGACAGATGAGCTCGCTGCCAAGACTAAGGAGGCAGATGAGCTTAACAATAAGATAAGCCAGCTCGCTAAGGACGGTGAGGCTGCTGCTGCTAAAAAGGATGAGGAAATTTCTGCTCTTAATAAGCAGGTTGCAGAACTTAAAGACGCTGCAAATAATCCTACTCTCATGATGGGTTCACTCTTTGCAGAGGCTCAGAAAACTGTTAATCAGCTCACCCAGCAGGCTCGTAATGACGCTGAAAAGGTTACTAAGGAAGCTACCGAAAAGGCTGAAAAGATCCTTCAGGAGGCTAATTCTGAAGCAGCAAAGACTATCAAAGATGCTAATATTACTGCTGAAACCTGCATCAAGGACGCTAATATCCGTGCTAAGTCTACCGTTGATGATGCTAACAGTCATGCAGACAAAATTAATGAAATGTCATCAACTGTACGCAATATGCTTCTCAATGAAATTGAAAGCGTTAATACAAAATTCGCAGATATTACTTCAGTTCTCAATCGCCTCTCAGGTCAGGCTAATGACCGTATGAGCGAGGCTCAGCTTATTATCGGCGAGGCCCGTAAGGCTTTAGGTTCAGAAGAAGAAAGCAAGGTGAAGAAGGCTGAAGCTCCGAAGGCTGATTTTAAGCCGACTGAAGCTCCTGTTGCATCACTTTCAGGAAATGCTTCTTCAGCATCAAAGCCTGCTTCAGTAAATCAGGATGATCCTTTTGCAAAAGCTGTTTCAACTCAGTATGCAAACGGAAATTCCGGATATAATAATGGTAATTATAACAACACAAATACATATAATAAGCCTGCTGCTCCTGTACATCAGCAGAATCAGCAGCCAAAGCAGCCTGTCAAGAAGAGTGCAAACTTTAACTTTGACATGGCAGAGCTTTTGAAAGCAGCTGAGGAAGAAGCTGCAAAGGAAACAGAAGCTTAAGAATTACAGGTTGTTGCTGTATCGGAATAAATCCGGTGCAGCAACAAAAACCTGATGCTCTTTACAAAACTGATTATGTTGAAAATGCCATCTGTGCAGCAACATTCAGAATGTTGGTGGATATCTTGCTTGATTTGGATTTCAATTTGAATGAATTATGTGGTAAAACGGATGAGGAACTGGCAGTTATTGCAAAAAACGATAAGTCTGCCGCAGCTGTTCTTATGTCACGATACTCAAAACTTGTTTTTATTAAATCGGGAATTTACGCAAATTATGATACCGACAGCGATGATTTGCAGCAGGAAGGTCTTTTGAGTCTTATGAGGGCTGTTGCTTCGTTTAACCCCGAAAGAGGTGTGATGTTCTCTACTTTTGCAGAGGTATGTATAGAAAACCGTATGCGAACAGTTATAAGAAGGTCGAAGAATTTGCCCCTGAATCGTGAAAGCCTTGAGGATGCAAAGCAATCAGATGCACTGTCAGTTACTGAGACCCCCGAAAGCATTTATTTGTATAAAGAGTTTATTTCTGAATTATGGAGCGGAATCAGCTCCGTTTTATCAACAGCAGAGCTTAAAGCGTTTAATCTGTGTATGCAGGGAATCAGCTATAAAAGCGCTGCCGAAATGCTTGGCACAACAGAGAAATCCATTGATAATGCCATGCAGCGTGCGAGAAGAAAAATCCGTACGCTTATAATCAAATTGAAAATGACCGGGTAGCTTAACTCAAGAGCGTTGTTTATAGCAAAGGTGCCGGTGAAAGTCCGGCCGTGGTCCAAATATTTTAAGCGAGGTATTGTAAAATGTACGAAGACAAGACATTAGTCTGCAAGGAGTGCGGAAACGAATTCGTTTTCTCCGCAGGCGAACAGGAATTTTATGCTGAAAAAGGCTTTGTAAATGAGCCACAGAGATGTAAGGCTTGCCGTGACGCAAGAAAGAATGCAGGCAGAGCAGAAAGAGTTATGTATACTGCTACTTGCGCTTCATGCGGCGGCGAGGCTAAGGTTCCTTTCGAGCCTAAGGAAGGCAGAGCTGTTTACTGCAGCGAGTGTTTCGCAAAAATGAATGAGGCTTAATTGTCAATAAATCTGATAGCACAGCTGTTTATCGGCTGTGCTTGGATTTTTTATAAAATTAAACCTATTTGCATTATGAAAGGATGAATTACAATGCAGGTTACTAAACAAACAATCATCGGAGATATTCTTGACGCTGATTTCAATGTTGCACCGTTTTTTCTTGAAATCGGTATGCACTGCCTTGGCTGTCCGGCTTCAAGAGGTGAATCTATCGAGGAGGCTTGTGCTGTTCATGGTACAGATGCCGACGCTCTCGTAGAAAAGCTTAACGCTTATTTTGCTGAGAAAAATTAATCGTATAAGCAATATTGCGGCGTGTCACTATTGGCACGCCTGAATTTTTATATTTGAATGGAGTGCGGAAATGCTTGATAACAGATTAAAAAAGTGCGCAGAATTGGTCAGCGGAAAGGGAGTTGCCGTTGACGTCGGAACAGACCATGCCTATCTTGCGGCAGAGCTGATTCGCAGCGGTAAGTGTGAAAAGGTTATAGCCTCGGATGTTAATGAGGGGCCTCTTGAATCAGCTGAACGAACCGTTGAAAAATACGGTGTTGCCGATAAGGTTGAATTGATTCTTTCGGATGGACTGGAAAATGTTCCGCTTGATGATGTTACTGACATTGTAATTGCAGGTATGGGCGGAGAAACAATCGCAGAGATTCTTCAGGCTTGTCCATATCTTGCTGATGAGAATATAAATCTTATACTGCAGCCGATGACTAAGGCTGAGGAGCTTCGTGCATTTCTCGGAGAAAATGGATTCAGGATAAAAGGTGAGTATGCTGTTGGAGAAGGAGAACGTATTTATATCATATTATATGCGTCTTACAATGGGATTGGCTTTGAGGTTTCGGAATTCAAAAATATGCGAGGCTTTATTGATATTAACGATACTGTGGGATATAAGTATCTGAAAATGCAGTCGGACGCTTTAAAGAAAAAGGCTGATGCTCTTGAAAAAGCAGGTAAGTCAGAAGATGCGCTTCATAATCAAATCATGGCTGCAAATCTTCTTCATGAGAGAGAAAAGGTCTCAATTGCGTCGCTTTACGATTATCTTGACCGACTTTATCCGTTTTCATTACAGGAAAGCTGGGATAATTCAGGCTTTCTCATAGAAAACTATAAGCCTGTCTCGACGGTTCTTCTGACATTGGATATAGATATAAGTGTAATTGAGGAAGCTATACTGAGTGGCGCAGATGTTATTATTTCTCATCATCCTGTCATTTTCAAGCCACTGAAAAGGGTTACTGAATTTTCTCCTGTTATGGAGCTTATCCGTCATAATATAGGTGCAATCTGTATGCATACAAACCTGGACATTGCTAATGGAGGCACTAACAGTACAATTCTCAGAAAGCTTTCGGAAAGCTTTGAACTTGAGGATACAATAGAGCCGTTTGAGGAATGTGGTGCAGATAACTCATTGGGATATATCGTCACGCTGAAGGAGGCTGTACCGGCAGGAGAATTTGGAAGTGTTCTGAAAAAAATATTCGGCTGTGAGTATGTGAGAATGAATAAGAATAATTGCGGTATTATAAGTCGTGTGGCGTTTTGTTCAGGTTCAGGCGGATCTATGCTTGACCTTGCTCTGGAAAAGGGCTGTGACGCTTATATTACCGGTGACGTTAAGCATGATGTGTGGATTGACGCAAATAACAGTAATATTGCATTATTTGACTGCGGACATTTCCATACGGAAAATATTGTGCTGAAGCAGCTCAGAAATGCAATTGAGAAGGAATTTCCGCAGCTTGAGGTTATAATAGCTGAAAACTCCACAGACCCTTGCAATTACATATAAGAAGGTGAAAAAATGAGCATTCTGATTTGTCCTGTATGCGGTGAAAAGCTTGAAAAAACGGAAAAATCATATGTGTGCCCGAAAAATCACAGCTTTGATGTGGCAAGGAGCGGATATGTGAATCTGCTTCTGTCAAAGCATATGGGAAAAACAGTACACGGAGACAACAAGCTTATGGTACAGGCACGTCATGATTTTCTTGAAAAAGGCTATTATGGTAATCTGAAAAAAGCTCTTTGTGATACGGTTGCGAAGAATTTTCACGGCGGAGTACTGGTTGATGCAGGCTGCGGTGAAGGGTACTATACAGCCGCAATTAATGATAAGCTCTGTGAATCGAAAACTTCGGCGGATATCTACGGTGTTGATATATCAAAAATTGCGGTAGAAATGGCTGCTAAAAGAAAAAAGGATATAACCTTTGCTGCGGCAAGTGTATTTCACATTCCTGTTCAGGATAACTCCTGCGATATGCTTGTAACGCTTTTTGCGCCTTACTGCGGTCAGGAGTTCTGTAGAATTCTGCGTGACAAGGGTATAATGATTATGGTTATTCCTTCAGAACTTCATTTGTGGGAAATGAAGCAGGCGATATACGATACGCCATATAAAAATGAGGTCAAGCCGTATAAGCTTGAGGGCTTCAGACTAATTGGAAAAAAACGTATAAAATATACGATTTCCCTTGAGGCTCAGGACGATATACAGGCGCTTTTTTCAATGACTCCCTACTATTACCGTACAGGACGTGAGCAGCAGGAGCGGCTTGCAGCTCTTGAAAGACTTGATACAACGGTAGATTTTGAATTGCTGACATATCAGGTTGACCGCAGATAATGGTCGGCTATGGAGTGACTAATAAATAATTAGCAAAGGATTGATTTTATGGCTCTTGACGGAGCATTTCTCTATGCAGTAAAAAACGAGCTTTCAGCACTTATTGGAGGACGTGTTGAAAAAATTCACCAGCCTTCACGTGAGGAAATTGTAATCTCCATGCGTACAAGAGGAGGTGGAAAAAAGCTCTATATATCAGCAAATGCGGGCAGTGCAAGAGTACATGTGACTGAAAAATCCGTGGATAACCCTCAGACCCCGCCTATGTTCTGTATGCTTCTGAGAAAGCATCTGGGAAGCGGAAAACTGATAAATATACGTCAGGATGGTCTTGAGCGTATACTTTTCATTGATTTTGAATGTGTAAATGAGCTTGGTGATGTGGTTACGGTGACACTTGCCTGTGAAATCATGGGGCGCTGTTCAAATCTGATAATCATTAATCAGGATGGTAAGGTTATTGACAGTATCAAGCGTGTAGACGAGGAAATGTCACGTGAACGAATGGTGCTGCCGGGAATGCGCTATACACTTCCTCCGAGAGACAGCCGTCTGAATTTCCTGACTGCTGAGCATGATGAGATAATTGCAGCAATCCATGGTGCTGCTCCTGCGGAGCTTTCAAAAGCCTTGATACGTGTTTTTGAAGGTATATCACCGATTCTTGCCCGTGAATGGACGTTTTTTGCCGGCAGGGGAACACATATTGAATCTGATAAGATTGATGGTGACCAGCTTGACCGTCTGCTATTTATCATCAAGCGAACACGTGAACAGCTTCTGAATGGTGAGTGCTGCTTTTCAGCTGCCAGCGACAAGGAAGGACAGCTCAAGGATTTTTCGTTTATACGTTTATCGCAGTTTGGTACGCTGATGTATACTAAGGAGCTGACCTCCGCTTCAGAGCTGCTGGACTATTTCTACTTTGAGCGTGACCGTGCTGCCCGTACTAAACAGCGTGCAAATGACCTTTTCAAGCTTCTTGTAAATCTGACAGAGCGTACAACAAGACGAATTGCAGCTCAGCATGAGGAACTTGCAGCCTGTAAGGATAAGGGATATTTCAAGCTTTGCGGAGACCTTATTTCGGCAAATATGTATCGGATTCAAAAGGGTGACAGTATGGCAACTTTGGAGAATTTCTACGAAGAGGACTGTCCGACTGTAGAAATTAAGCTTGACGTCAGAAAAACGCCGTCCCAGAATGCACAGTATTACTATAATGAGTATAAAAAGGCTGTAACTGCCGAGGAAAAGCTTGCTGTGCAGATTGAGAAGGGTAAGGAGGAACTTCAGTACCTTGACAGCGTTTTCGATGCACTTACAAGAGCTGCCTCTGAAAATGATATAATACAGCTCCGTCTTGAACTGAGCGAACAGGGCTATATCAGGTCAGGTACAGGCAAGGTCAAGCCTCCGAAAGCTCTTCCGCCGATTGAGTATAAATCAAGTGATGGATTTACAATTCTTGTCGGACGCAACAATCATCAGAATGACCAGCTATCGCTTAAATTTGCCGAAAAATCAGACCTTTGGCTGCATACGCAGTCAATTACAGGTTCGCATGTTCTTATTCTTACCGACGGTGAAACTCCGCCTGACCGTACAATTGAGGAGGCGGCAATAATAGCTGCGGTAAACAGTCGTGGACGAAATTCAACTCTTGTTCCTGTTGATTACTGCCTTGCAAAATTTGTAAAAAAGCCGTCGGGAGCAAAGCCAGGAAAGGTTATTTTTACAAATTATCAGACTGCGTTTGTCAAGCCGGATGCAGAGCTTGAACAACAGCTGAGGGTATAATTATGGGCATGAAACTGACCGAGGAATTTTTTAATCGTGATGCTGTTGAAGTTGCTCCGGAGCTTGTCGGGAAAATCCTCGTCCGACGGCTTGAGGATGGTACGCTTATACGTGAGAGAATTGCCGAAACCGAGGCGTATGGCGGTGAGGACGACAAAGCCTGTCATGCCTCAAAGGGGCGGACAAAGCGAACGGAGCTTCTCTACGGCGAAAGCGGTGTGATTTATGTGTATCTTTGCTATGGAATGCACTGGCTGATGAATGTTATTACAGGCAAAAAGGAGCAGCCTCAGGGAGTGCTGCTGCGTGCCGGAGTCAATCACAGCGGTCCGGCAAAGCTTACTAAGTATCTCCATATTGACGGCAGCTTCAACGGTCAGAAAATCTTCGGAAATGATACTGTATGGATTGAGGATGATGGCTTCAGACCGAAAATCAGGACTGCACCAAGAGTAGGTATAGACTATGCGGGAGGATACTGGAAAAACATAGAATGGCGATTTATCGCAGACGGAGAGTGATTTTGTGAATATCCGCAGTATCGGCTTCAATTCGGTTTATGACAGCAGCTACAGTGTAAGGCGTGAGCCTGAAAACGGTGTATATATGCTTATTCTGACCAATAGCCCTGCTCAGTTTATAATTGACGGTATATCCGTAAAAACTGCTTCGGGCACTCTTGTTCTTTTTGATGACAGCTGTGTTCAGGAGTATTCAGCTGACGGAGGAGCTTTTATCTGCAGCTGGATTTGTTTTGACGAAGAAAATGACAAGGAATTCGTAAATTCACTTGAAATAATGATGAATCGACCGATACGCTTTTCGGATACAGAATTTATAGGCATTCTTATAAGAAATATTGCTTCGGAATATTATTCACTCAATTCCCGGCGTTCAAAAATGCTGGATACATTGATGAGAACACTGCTTCTCAAGGTCAGTGAAACAGGGGAACGCCGAGACAATGCTCAGCAGACTGTTGAACCGCATTACAGTGCACTTATCGACCTTCGTGCAAAAATCTACCGTAATCCTCAGCTTAAATGGAATGTGGATACTATGGCGGCGGACGTGAATATGTCACGCTCATATTTTCAGCATATTTACCGTGAGGTTTTCGGCGTATCATGTATTGCTGACGTTATAAGCGGTAAAATTGAAAAGGCAAAGGAAATACTAAGTGAGACCTCGTGTACGGTTTCACAGGTAGCCGTGATGTGCGGATATGACAACGAGGAGCATTTTATGAGACAGTTTAAAAAAATTGTCGGAGTAACTCCGTCAAAATACAGAAAAAAAGCATGATTTATGGATACGGATAAATTTTAATAGGCGTTTGTACAGTTTTTTTCACCAAATATTGCATAATTTTCTATAATTCATTGACAAATTGTGAAAAGCGTTATATAATAAAATTGCTATATTTTATATGAGGAGAGGGTTTGGTATGGCAAATTCATTTTTTAAAAAGATTATAGCAGCAATTGCAGCATCTGTAGTTTTTGTTCCTGTTACAGGTACTTTACCAAAGGCTGTCGCATCACCTGCTGCTCCGGATGAATATCACGATGACTGGCTTCACGTAAATGAGAATGCTGAAATTGTTGATATGTACGGAAATCCCGTGTGGCTGACAGGCTGTAACTGGTTCGGCTACAATGTTACAACACAGTGCTTTGATGGTGTATGGTCACGAAATATGCATGAAATGCTCAATGAAATGGCTGACCACGGATTCAACTTATTGAGAGTTCCGATGTCAACTCAGATTCTTCTTCAGTGGAAGAATAATGAGCCTGACCCATACATGGTCAAAATCAATGAATGGAAGAATCCTGAGCTTACAGTTGAGGGCGTTCAGGGCGGTAAGCCGAAATACAGCTTTGATATCTGGAATCAGGCTGTTGCATGGTGCAGAGAAAACGGTATCAAGATTATGATGGATATCCACTGCGCTACAACCGCTTCAAACGGACATCAGATGCCGCTCTGGTATGACAGCAATTACAGTACAGATGACTGGCTTGAGGCATTATCATGGTTCGCTGAGTATTACAAGGACGATGATACTGTTATTGCAATTGACCTTAAAAACGAGCCTCATGGTAAAAATGACGGTCAGGGAATGGCTATCTGGGACGATTCAACAGCTATAAATAACTGGAAATACGCTGCCGAAAGAGGTGCAGCTGCTTGTCTTGAGCAGAATCCTAACCTGCTGATTATGGTTGAGGGTATTGAAGTATACCCGAAATTTGAGGAAGGACATGACTGGAATTCTCCTGCCGTTGACTATGCAAATTACGATAATCCTCCGTTCCATGGAGCATGGTGGGGCGGTAATTTCAGGGGCGTAAGAGATTACCCGATAGACCTTGGTGAATATCAGAGTCAGCTTGTTTATTCTCCGCACGACTACGGCCCGCTTGTATGGGAACAGGAATGGTTCAAGAAGGACTTTACAAGAGAAACCCTGCTTGAGGATTACTGGTATGATACATGGGCATTCCTTATAGAAGAAAAAATCTCACCTCTTCTCATGGGTGAATGGGGAGGCTTCCTTGATGAAGAACACGATTCAACAGGCGATAACAGAAAGTGGATGACTCTTCTTCGTGACTACATGATTGAAAAACGTATTCACCATACATTCTGGTGCTTCAATGAAAACTCCGGTGATACAGGCGGACTTCTCACAAATGATTTCCAGGATTGGGATACTGAAAAGTATGAATTTGTAGAGGTATCACTGTGGCAGGATGATAACGGTAAATATATCGGTCTTGACCATAAGATTCCGCTCGGACAGAGCGGCAACGGCATTTCACTGAGTGAATATTATTCAGGTTCACCGTCAACAAATCCGACGACACCAACTGTTACTACTGATCCTACAACAGACGATAATGATGTTGTTTATGGCGATGCTAACTGTGATGACGAGGTAAATATGGCGGACGCAGTTCTGATTATGCAGTCCCTTGCAAATCCCGATAAGTATACTCTCACAGATGAAGGTTCTGCAAATGCAGACTGTTCAGGTGATAAGGACGGTATAACAAACAAGGATGCACTTGCTATTCAGAAATATAAGCTCGGACTTCTTCAGGCACTTCCGGAATAAAAAATAAAAGCTATATGCACAGTAAGAGAAATCTTAACTTGTGCATATAGCTTTTTTATATTAATCCCCTGATTCTATAGAGAACGGATAACGTCTTATGCAAGACCAAGAAGTTTTGATTGCAGGAACTGAGCGTCCTTTACAGTAACTCCGTCGCCGTTATTGAAAATATCTGCATTGAGTGCACCTTGTTCGGACAATTCATATTTATCAGGATTTGCAATCGATTGCATTATTCTTACTGCGTCTGCCATATTAATCATACCGTCGTTGTTTGCATCACCGCTTGCTGCTGTGCCCTCAGAGGGATTTGTTTCCGGTGTTGTCGATGGATTTGAAACAGTAACCTCGAAATAAGCAGAAACGTATTCAGCTTCACTCAGGTAATGGTAAACGTATATACGATAAGTTCCGGGAACAAATGAATTGAATTCCGATGAATCAATGACAAAATCGCTGCTTGTAATAGGACTGGATGAAATTTTATAATATATTGCTTCCCAACCGGTCGAGTAACCGTAAACAGAGGCGTCCGCTCCTGAAAAATCAAGTTCTTCACCTACAGCATAGGTTGTCTTAGCAGGAGGGTTAAGCATCATTTCCCATGCCGGACGTGTAGTAGTTGTTGATGCTGCTGCTGTTGGTCGTGTAGTAGTTGTGCCTGTGTATGGAGGAACCGTAGTTCCGCCCATTCCGGTTGCTCTGCAATCGGTGCAAAGGAATATACCGAGTGGAGTGACAACGCCCTCTGAGCGATAGATTTCCTTTCCGCATCCTTCACAGATACGTTTTTCTGTTGTCGTTGTTAAGACAGTAGTCGGAGGTGTTGTGCCTGTCAATGCGGTAGTTGTTGATGTGTCTGAATCACTATGCGGAGGTGCAGTAGTTCCGCCCATTCCCATATTCACGCATGAACGGCATAAGAACATACCGAGGGGAGTTCTTATTCCTTCACCTGATTCAAGGTGCTTACCGCAGCCCTCACAATAATCAAGCGGAGCAGCTGTAGTAGTTAAAACAGTAGTCGGAGGTGTTGTGCCTGTCAGTACGGTAGTGGTACCTGTTACTGTTGTGGGGCGAGTTGTTGTACCTGTCAATACGGTAGTGTAAACCGTTGTTGTTATTGAAGAGCCGTGGGGAGCGGTAGTAGTTCCGCCCATTCCTGTTTTTCTGCAATCGATACAGAGGAACATACCGAGGGGAGTGACAACGCCTTCAGAGCGATAGATTTCCTTTCTGCACCCTTCACAGGCACGTTTTTCCGTTGTAGTTGTTAAAACGGTAGTGGGAGCTGTTGTAGTGGCCGATGCAGTAGTAGTTGTCATAATAGTACGTGCAGGTGCAGCAGTTGTTGTTGACAGAGTATCAGGATCAGCTGTATCAGC
>JAGBIH010000091.1 GCA_017935095.1 Ruminococcus sp. | reverse complement strand
GAGGAGAAATCTTCTATAACAGCTCAGTATACCCTGCAGTAAATTCAGGGGCAATACAGCTTCAGGCTGACCTGAATGAGATTAGCTCTATAGTGAAATCCTATGGTCTGAAACCGGTTGCGGTAATGAGTGTATTTAATGACAATATTGTCCCTGCTACCTTTCCCGATACCGGATATGTCACATATAATACAGGAGAACAATGGATTGACAATGATTATTCAGCCGGAGGAAAACCCTGGACTACACCATATTCACAGTCGGCACTCAGCTATGTCACTGATATAGCTGATGAGATTTCCTCTGCAGGATTTGATAAAATCGTATGTTCAGATTTTATTTTCCCGCATTTCAGAGAAAGTGACCTTGTACTCCTTGACCCAAAACTTGGCAGCAACGACAGATACATAGCAATGACCTCAGCAGCAAATATGCTTTATGACTGTATACTCTCAAATGGTTCAACTATGCTTATTGAGGTCTCTGCCGCAGAGCTCCTTCAAGGCAATGACGATATTATTTCGCAGCCTATGCTTCTTAATGTAAAGAATATCATACTGAATATCAATATGGATGAAATCAGCTATGGTGTATATACAAACGGAACGGTTTATGAATTTACAGGAACACCTGCAGAAAAAACGCAGAAGATGCTTGGACTCGTTGAAAACAAGCTTACAGACTTCAATATTGCAGTACGTGTTTCTGGTTCATCCCTTACAAAAGCAGAGCTTATTGAGGCAAAGGACACAATAGAAGAAGAAGGATACAAATCCTTTATATTAGGATAAAAATTAATAATAAACCGAATTTTCGGAGAACGGAGATAAAATATGGCAGAAGTATTTAAGGTTTCACTTCAGAAAATAGTGGATGAATTCAAGCTCGAAATCATCTATATTCATAAAGATGCTAACGAACTTATGATTGATGAAAACGATGTAAACAGACCGGGACTTCAGCTCATGGGATTTTATGAGTACTTTAATCCTGAGCGGATTCAGATTATCGGAAAAATGGAATTTGCATACCTTTCTACTATTGACGAAAAAACAAGAAGAGAAAGATTGCAGCTTCTTTTCTCACAGAAGATACCGGCACTTATAATCACAAGAGAGCTGCCGTATTTCCCTGAAATGCTTGAGCTAGCAAAAGAATATGATGTTCCTCTTCTCAGATGCAAGGAAAGCACCTCGAACTTTATATCAGGACTTATTGCGTTCCTGAATCTGAAGCTTGCACCAAGAATAACCCGTCACGGTGTACTTATTGAAATTTATGGTGAGGGTGTTTTTATCACAGGTGAGAGCGGTGTAGGTAAGAGTGAGACTGCAATTGAGCTTGTAAAAAGAGGTCACAGACTTGTTGCTGATGACGCTGTTGAAATCCGTAAGGTTTCCAATATCAGCCTTGTAGGAAGCTCACCTGACAACATACGTCATTTCCTTGAGCTGAGAGGTATCGGTATAATCAACGCACGTCGTCTTTTCGGTATTGGTGCTGTAAAGATGACTGAAAAGATAGACCTTGTTATTGAGCTTGAACAGTGGAATTCTGAAAAGATATACGATAGAATGGGTGTAGATACAGAATATGTAACAATTCTCGGCGTAAAGCTTCCATCTCTCACAATTCCGGTTAAACCCGGACGAAATCTTGCAGTTATTCTTGAGGTTGCCGCTATGAATAACAGACAGAAGAAAATGGGCTATAATGCGGCACAGGAGCTTCTTAACAGACTTGGAATGGAGTCTGATTCAAAGGAAATCGTACGTGATTATGAAGTATTTTAATCTGATACTGCTTTAAGTAATAATAGAGTACAGTTTCTTAATAATATTGATTAGCAGCCTGTAATAATAAATTGTCACATCACAATAATCTCAGGGGGAAAATAATGATAAATATAGGCGAATTATCTCAGCTCTGCGACAGCCTTGGCTGCCGTATCACGCCTGAATGCTCTTTAAGTGAGTATGTTACATTCCGTTTCGGCGGACCATGCAGAGCGCTTATAAGCGTTAATTCTGCACATTCAGCCTGCGAACTGATAAAATACATGAAAAAGAATTCAATCCGTTATGGAGTCATCGGCAGAGGGAGCAATATTATTGTCTCTGACGAAGGCTTTGATGGTGTTATTCTTCTTTTGGGCAGTGATTTTGCCGGAATAGAAATAAATGGTACAACTATCAGATGCGATGCCGGTGCACTTCTTGCATCAGCCTGCGTTCACGCTCAGCATTCTTCACTCAGCGGCATGGAAAATCTTTTCGGTATTCCAGGTACGGTCGGCGGAGCGCTTTACATGAACGCCGGAGCCTATGGAAGTGAAATGTCAGACATTGTAGTCTCTGCTGAGTATATCGACGAGGACTGCAATATCTGCACAATTAAAAAAGAAGATATGCAGCTTTCCTACAGACACAGTATTTTTTCAGATTCTTCGTGTGTTATTACATCAGTCACAATGGCGCTTTCAGAGGGAAATGCTGATGAAATAAAAGCAGCTATGAACGAATGCATGGCAAAAAGAAGCTCAAAACAACCGCTTGAATATCCGAGTGCCGGCAGCACCTTCAAGCGTCCGCAAGGCAGTTATGCTTCGCTTCTTATAGAGCAGTGCGGGCTAAAAGGAATGACCTGCGGAGGCGCTATGGTAAGCGAAAAGCATAGCGGCTTCGTAATTAATAAAGGTTACGCTACGTGCGCAGATGTTCTTGAGCTCTGTGATAAGGTAAAAGATATAGTTAAAGAAAAAACCGGATATATACTTGAACTTGAACCGGTAATTCTTAAATAAAAGCGAGCAATATTTATTCTGAATAACAGGGGAGGTTTTTTATGCAGCTTCTGATTGTAACAGGAATGTCGGGTGCCGGTAAATCCAGCGTTATGGACGTTATGGAGGATATAGGCTATTACTGCATTGACAATATTCCGCCAAAGCTGATTTCGAGATTTGTTGACCTTTGCCGCAAATCGGAAAGTACTATAACCAAAATTGCTGTTGCGGTAGATATAAGAACTGGTGATATGTTTGCAGAAATTTTCCGTTCATGGCAGTCTCTGAGACATGAAGATGACGTTGACGTCAAAGTGCTTTTCATTGAAGCAAGTGACGAGGTGCTTATAAAGCGATATAAAGAAACACGCCGCAAGCATCCTCTTGACGAAAAATTCAATGGCAATATGCATGAGGCTATCAGCTATGAATGGCGGCAGTTATCTCAGCTGAGAGAAATTGCTGATTATTACATAGAAACATCAAACCTCAGTGCTGCACAGCTCAAAGAGCAGGTAAAGGAGCTGTTTCTGAACAGAAGCTCAGATTCGCTTATAATCAAGCTTATGTCATTCGGATTCAAGTATGGTGTTTCAACTGAATCAGATCTTGTATTTGATGTAAGATGTCTGCCAAACCCATACTATATTGAGGAGCTTCGTAATCATACTGGCTGTGAAAGCTGCGTAAGGGACTATGTAATGAGCTTTGAGCAGTCTCAGGAGCTTTTTGGAAAGCTTACTGATCTGATTGACTATCTTATTCCGCTTTATGTACATGAGGGGAAAAGTCAGCTTGTAATAGCTTTCGGCTGTACAGGAGGCAAACATCGCTCCGTAACCTTTGCAGAGCTTATGGCTAAGCATCTTAAAGAAAACGAATACAGGGTGCAGAAATATCACCGTGACATTACTAAAGATAAAAAACTCGGATAGGAGTGAGTTGAAATATCATTTTCACATGATGTAAGAAAGGAAATAAGTACATCAGTAAATGACAAGGATAAGCGTTTTGCGTGCCTGTACGGTATGCTGCTCTTCAGCCGTACACTAACATCCGGACATATATGCTTCCAGAGTGAGAGCTGTATTGCTGCAGAGCTTTTCGGAACACTTTTCAGGTCGATATTCAAAAAAGAACTGAAGCGTCAGGAAAATATTCGCAGAAACGGTACGGTTCTGTATTCTTATGATATTGATGATGAAGCTACAATAAATGAGACTTTCAGCAAATACAGATTTTCTGATAATGTGAGAACTATAAATTCCGAGATTATTGCAACAAATAGTCTCGGAGTTTTTGCAGCCGGAGTCTTTCTTGCCTGCGGAAGCGTCAATGACCCTTCAAAGGAATATCATCTTGAATTTTCCGTTCCTGATAAAGGTCTTGCCGGAGAGCTTGAGGTTCTGCTCGGAGACATAGGCGTAAATGCAAGGACAGTTCTCCGCAGAGGTCAATATATCGTTTATATCAAGGGAAGCGAATGTATTGAGGATACGCTTACATTTATCGGAGCACAGCAATGTACGCTGGAGCTCATGAATGTAAAGATTTATAAGGATGTACGAAATAAAGCCAACAGAATTGCCAACTGTGACGCTGCAAATATAGATAAGGTTGTAAATGCTGCAATGAAGCAGATCGAAGATATCAGACTGATCGAAAGTACTGCAGGTCTTGATAGTCTTACAGATGAACTGCGTGAAGTTGCCGAGCTGCGTCTTGACAATATTGATATGAGCCTTCAGGAGATAGGGGAATCTCTTTCAGTACAGATAAGCCGCTCCGGAGTGAATCACAGGTTCAAAAAAATTGCAAAAATAGCCGAAGAAATCAGAAGTGGGAGAATAAATAATGAGAGCTGATGATTTTGTAAATCTTCACGTTCATACAGAATACAGCCTGCTTGATGGTGCCTGCCGTATCAGGAATCTTGTAAACCGGGTCAGGGAGCTTGGACAGACTGCTGTTGCCATTACTGACCATGGAAATATGTATGGTGCGGTTGAATTCTGGAACGAGGCAAAAAAAGCCGGAATCAAGCCTGTTATCGGATGTGAGGTTTATGTGGCGCCGAGGACTCGCTTTGATAAGGAGCCGAGGCTTGATACCTCACCATAT
>JAGBIH010000090.1 GCA_017935095.1 Ruminococcus sp. | reverse complement strand
TCGGAGGAAATATATGAAATGTCCTGAATGCAATAAAGAAATGAAAAAAGGCGAGATAAAAGCATCGGGAGGTACTCTCACAGAATTTGGGACGACTCTTGGGTGGTTTCCGGATGAAAGCAAAGGAAAGCTGCTCAAAAAAGGTGCTGTATCGCTGAAGCTTTACGGCGAAGGCTGGTATTGTGACGAATGCATGAAGGTTTTTGCAAGCTTTGATGAGAGATAACGGAGGATATATATGATTATTTTACCTGCAATTGACATAAAGGACGGAAACTGCGTCAGACTGTTCAAGGGGGATTTTTCTACAGTTGAAAAGGTGGCAAGCGACTACCTTGAAACAGCGAAAGGCTTTGAAGCGGCAGGCAGTGAGTGGATTCACATGGTTGACCTCGACGGCGCAAAGGAGGGACGTCCTGTAAACACAAAAATTTACACCGACGTAGCTGAAAAGACTAATCTGAAAGTAGAGCTCGGCGGCGGAATTCGTAGTCTTGAAACAATAGACGAATACCTGAAAATGGGAATTTCAAGAGTAATTCTCGGCTCAGTTGCGCTGAAAAATCCGAAGCTTGTAAGCGATGCGGTTGAAAAGTTCGGCAGTGAAAAAATCGTTGTAGGAATTGATGCAATGAACGGAATGGTTGCTACAGAGGGGTGGCTTGAAAGCTCCGACGTAAACTATATTGACCTTGCAGACAAGATGATTGAAGTTGGTGTGAAGTACTTCATTTTCACCGATATTTCCAAGGACGGTACACTCAGCGGCGTAAATGTTGAGCAGTTAAAGGCTCTTGCTGACGCAACCGAAGGACGTGCAAATATCGTTGCAAGCGGCGGTGTACATACAATGGCTGACATCATTGCCTGCAAGGAAATGGGACTTTACGGCACTATCTGTGGAAAGTCTATTTATAAGGGTACATTGGATTTAAATGAGGCTATCAGATATGCCAAAGTCTAAAAAAAGACTTTTAATATTTTTTCTTTCAGTCATTTGTGCATGGTTTGCCATAGGACTTACCGATTATCTGCTTGTTTTAAACGATAGATTACCTATATTCTGTATAAATGATAAATATGAACATAGCGGTTTAGGATACAAGTTCGAAATTTATAAAAGATTGACTGATACAAGGAACTATGAGTATTCTTATTATATTTTCGGATTTCTTGTCGAAAGTAATGCTACAAATAATGATACAATAAAGGAGGCCTAAAATGCTTGCAAAAAGAATAATTCCCTGTCTTGACGTCCGTAACGGCAAGGTGGTAAAGGGAGTAAATTTTGAGGGAATCCGTGATGTAGGAGACCCTGTGGAGTGTGCCGAGGAGTATAACAGACAGGGTGCGGACGAGATAGTTTTCTACGATATAACAGCGTCCTACGAGGGCAGAGGCGTATTTCTCGATGTAGTAAGTGAGACAGCGAAGAAGGTGTTTGTACCTCTTACAGTCGGAGGAGGAATAAAGACCGTTGACGATATACGTGATACACTTCGTGCAGGAGCAGACAAGGTATCAGTAAATTCACAGGCAGTCAAGAATCCGCAGCTTATCAAGGACGGCGCTGACATATTCGGAAGTCAGTGCATATGCGTGGGAATTGATGCCAAAAAAATTGCCGACCATAAATGGACGGTTTACATAAACGGCGGACGTGTTGACATGGGAATAGACCTCAGTGACTGGGTAAAGGAAATTGAACAGCTTGGTGCAGGGGAAATATGTCTCAATTCAATCGACGCTGACGGTACAAAGGAAGGCTTTGACATTGAAATGCTGAAGGCAGTATGCGGAGCCTGCACAATTCCTGTAATTGCAAGCGGCGGTGCGGGAAAAATCAATGATTTCTATGAGGTGTTCGAGAAAACGGGAGCAACAGCTGCTCTTGCGGCTTCACTGTTCCATTTCAGAGAGCTTACCGTTGGCGAGGTCAAGGATTATTGCCGCAACAAGGGAGTAATTGTGAGATAAGATATGGAAATACTTCTTATTTTAAGTATAATTCTTTCATTTGCTATACTGATTGCAGGATATTATATGAAATATCATGCACCGAAGGATGAACAGATGAAAATGGGGCTTCGTACTGAACGTGCCAAAGCGAGTCAGGAGGCATGGGAGTATGCAAACCGTACCTGCGGCAGATATTGTCTTATATTCGGAGGTATAGGATTGGCATTGAGTATAATTTCATTGCTTGTTTATGCTTTTGTGGGTGATGACTGGGGAAGAATTTTTGCTGTAATTACCCCTGCCGTGATATGTGTTGGAACAAGCGGTGCAGTCAATGTTGTCAACAATAGACTCTGCAGTAAATTTGATGAAAACGGCAGACCAAAAGAAAAGGGGTAAAAATGATAAAAATTGACTTAAACGACGATAAAGTATGGACTCAGATGTATGAAGCGGCAAAGGCTGTATTGAATCCGAGAAGAATTTCTGAATTTGTTACTGCCGGCGAAGTATCAGCAGCAATTCTCAGTAAATCAGGAAAAATCTATACCGGAGTATGTATAGATACCTGTTCCACACTTGGAATATGTGCTGAAAGAAATGCGATTTTCAATATGATAACGAACGGCGAACATGAGATAGACAAGGTTCTGTGTATTCCTCCTGTTGAAGGAAAAGGTGCACCATGCGGAGCATGCCGTGAACTTATGGTACAGCTAATGCCTGACAGGTATAAAGACATAGAAATAATGCTTGATTATAAAACAGGCAGAATTGCTACTCTCGGAGAACTTACTCCTGAATGGTGGATTGGGTGATAATATGATTAAATACAGAGATATTCATGGCTTTACACATAAACAGCTTGAGGAGCTTTTTCTGTCAGTAGGCTGGTCATCGGGGCATTATCCGGATAAACTCGTGGTTGCCATGAGGAATTTCAGTACCGTATATTCCGCATGAGACGGTGACAGGCTTGTAGGAATGATATGTGCAATGGATGACGGTATTATGACTGCATATGTACACTATCTTCTTGTACATCCTGAATATCAGGGACAGGAAATAGGTCGTAAGCTTGTGGAAATGGTGAAGGAGAAATATAAAGATTATCTGCGTCTTATTGTAATTGCATATGATAGCGAGATGAATTTTTACGAAAATTGCGGCTTCAAAAAATCAGATGTATCTTCGCCGATGTTTATAACATCGCTTTGGACATAAAGGAGAATTATATGATAAAAATTGATTTAAACGACCTCGATAAATTCTTTGAAAAGGGAGAGCTTATTCCTGCAATCTGCTACGAGGTCAACACAAAGACTGTTCTTATGCTTGCGTATATGAACAAGGAGAGCCTGAAAAAGACTCTTGAAACGGGCTATACATGGTTCTGGAGTCGTTCACGTCAGGAGTACTGGAACAAAGGCGCTACATCGGGACATCTGCAGAAGGTAGTATCAATCTACGGTGACTGTGACAATGATACACTTCTTGTTAATGTCGAGCAGACAGGAGTTGCCTGTCACACAGGCGAGTACAGCTGCTTCTTCAATGAGCTGTATAATG
>JAGBIH010000089.1 GCA_017935095.1 Ruminococcus sp. | reverse complement strand
GGATAAATCCGCTGTATCAGCTGAAAAGCTTGATTACTGGGATATGAAATATAGTAAAGCAAAAGCAATTCTGACAGAATAAAGGAGATCAAAATGGATAACAAGGAAAAGAATGCAAAAAAGACAAACAATACTCCAAACACAAATAATTCAAAAACGATAATTATTATATTAAGCTCAGTCATCGCAGTATGTCTGATCGTGATAATCGTTCTGCTGTGTTTGTTGTTGAAGAAATCCGATGATAAAAAATCCAGTGATAATAAATCGGCTGTATCAGATACAAGTATGCAGAGTGAAACATCGGCTTCAACGGAAAACAGTTCACTTACAATCGGCTCACCTGATGACAGCAGAGAAGCAATTGAAATTGTTACGAAGTATGGTACACTTCTCTATCCTAAGGAGTGGGAGAGCAATCTCCGTACTAAGATAGTTGACAGCGATGTATACAAGGTTGAATTCTATGGTACAGTAGAGGGCAAGACAGAACAGCATCTTTTTGATCTGAGCTTCAACGGAACTGAGGGATACAACCTTGGCACGCTTACAACTGAAACCGGAGAAGCTGTACAGATCAACATTGAATCATACGATTTTGAACTAGATGACAGCTGGACAGAGGATGAGAAATTCACTCTGTATGCAATGCAGGAAGATATCAACTATACTATCGGTATGCTTGCCGAGAACGGTAATTTTACTGTTTCTTAGTAGATTTTATTCTATTCGGAAAACACTGTTCAAGCCATTCCACAAACTCATCGACAGAGATAATCCCGTTGGTACATTCATCACGCTTGATGATTGCTGCGTACTTCCACTTTTTAAATTCGTCCTCTTTAATCTGACGGACCTTAACTCTCGCCGCATAACGCTTGTAATATTTGTTGTAAATCGGCAAAGCAGCGTTATCGGCGACTTTTTGTTTGTAGTTTTCCTGTGCAGCAAGCTCCTGACAGCTTCTGGTTTCACCGTCAGCTATACGGTCGCAGTATTTGGTATCATAGTTTCCCTTCATAATGAAATACTTCCCACAGCGTTTACACTTTCTGAATCGCATATCAATTTCAAGCATTTTTGTAAGCTCAAGTTCAAGTATCTCAAGAACAGTACCAAACTCATAGCTGACATTGATAAAAGTGGGAAGCGTTGTTTGGGTTATAAGGTCTGAAACATCAAGTCCGTAACGCTCAGCAAAAGCTCTGTGCTCGTCGGTTTCTTTAATATCTAATGAGAATCTTTTTGTAAGCTCCTCACCGCTCATACCGAATGGCATCTTACTTCCGCCCATAGAGTTCATGCGCAAACGGAAAATTTCATATCTGCCGATATTAAACGGATGATTATGAAGTCTCTTGTAAAGGCAAAAGCGTTCAGAGGGCATAAGATGTCCGAGTACAGAGGGATAAAACTCATCATCAAAACAGAACTCGATGAGTTCAAGATACTCCTCCTGTAAGGCTTTCAGATAGCTGTAATATTGCTTCAATGGACGAGAGGCTCTATTACACTGACGAAACATCGGCGGACAAATCGCAGTATAAAGCGACGAGTAGAAAATATCCCTTGTGTAAATGAGAGTATTTGTGTATGCTAAATAGTTCTGGACGATTTCCTGATTCTGATTGTAAATCTTCTCAGGAGCAGGATCTCTGTTTACCTTATCGGGATTATCCTTGCGATACTGCTCTGCAAAGGCTTCAATCGCAAGAGGCATTTTTATTGCCTGTCTGAATGGAGTTTCAAAGTCAGCATAAATGAAATCGAGTATACCCTCGCCGTAACGGATTTTTATTACAGCACCGCTCAGCACATTGTTGAGCGGTATTTCTTTTTCAATTTTGTAATCCTCATAAGCACTATAAAGAAAGCCATAGTAACGTGACGAGTCAATGTCGTATTTATTTTTCAGCATTGATAAATAAGCCTCATTATCTTCAATGTGACTTAAACGGAATTCTTCACTTTCCTTTTCTTCTTTGGGAGAAGGAACGTGATCACGCACATGAAACTTCTGCTTTTCAAATTCGGCAAACTCGTCAAGCTCAGATTTCATAGTAAGCTCTTCATAACCGCCGTCGACTTCAAGTCGAATACATTTTTCTGCAGGCGAGACCGTTGCATAGTTGTGAAATAGGTCAAGCTTTACATCATTCCTTGCATAGCGGATAAACTTGTATTTCTCATAATCAGTCGGAGTATATTCTGAATAATCCTTTTTCATAACAGCCCTCACTTTTTGGAAAATCAAGATTTGTACGTTTTTGGAAAATTAACATCACTACAAATAATATTATACAAAACACTTGAAATTCTGTCAACCGTGTATTATAATCAAGTCATAGATTGATTCCGGAACAATCAATTCAAAATTAAAGGAGAAATTCTATGAACAGAACAATTTGTACAATGCCTAAGCTTGAACCCAATTTCCCTTCTGCAATTTTTGATGACACCTCTCCCGCAGAGTTCAAGGTAATGCTTTGTCTTTATACCTGGTATGATGACAAGCAGAAATGTGCAACGCTTGCAGTAGATGATGTTGCAATGGAGTGTGGATTGTCAAAGCGCTACACTGAGAAGCTTCTCAAAAGGCTTGCTGACAAGGATCTGATTCGTATCAGACACAACTACGCATCAAGCGGACGTCAGTGTGAAAACTCCTATGAATTGATTTACCGCAGCTACAGCTACAGAGAAAGCAGACTGTACCTTGAGGAAATGGAAAAATATGAGCTTTGTTAAACTGCCGTATGAAGTCTTTGAGTTGAAGCTCACGCCGATAGAGTTCTATGTACTCTGCTATCTTTTAAAGTGCAGAAACTCTGTCACAGGCAAATGCTTTCCGAGCTACAACAGAATTGCAAATGAGTGTCACATCTCACGCAGTTCAGTTGTGAAAGCTGTGAAACAGTTGAAGGAGAAAGACATTATCAGCGTGACGCACAACTACCGCAGACAAGTTATGAGAAGCAACAGTTATGAAATTAATCTGACGTAGTGTAAATAACGACATGGCTTGTGTTGTCAGATGCACCCTAACAATAAGAATGAAATAAGACGAAAGGATAAATATTTATCTGCAGAAAGAAGAAAAGATAGAGGTGCCGCCTTTTCTTCTCTGCAGATTAATGATAAAGATGATATGCGAAAATGATGCTGAAACCTAAGAAGGTTATCGGAGCAGAACAATCTCTGAAACAAGAAAGGTATTGTATGACCAAGACTTTGGTTGAGAGTTTCAAACGTCGATAACAATCGCACAGTTTGCTCCAGAATCGCTTGTGTGGCATTTGCGAAGGTGCAGTCGGGAAATGATACCCATGAGCCGTCAAGCAAAATTTCAGGGCTTTGCAGGCGAGTCCGGAAGATGCGAGAAAAGCATGGATTTGAGCAAAAAAATCGCCAGCGGAGGCTCTCCGCTGGTTTGCTGGTTAAAGGATAGGCGTCTGAAGCCGCCTATCCGACCACTTCGACGAGCAAAGCTCGCCGATTCTGCGAGGTTTGTGGCTACTCGAGTAAAGGCGTCAATTCCCGAAAAACGGTCAAGTGTGGGTGTCTCAAAAAGAAAATTCAGGGATTATTTCCCGAATCTTCGAGGTTTCAGGCAGGTGTCACGAACTCGGGCATGAAAATGCACGGCAAGCATAGCATGTGGCTATCCACATGCACAGAATCGGGAGACCCCGTACCCCTTTTGAAGCTGACTGCCTCGATGTTATGTAAAAGCTGATGTAAGTCAGACTGACATCAGCATGAATTTCAGGAGGATAAAAATATGAATAACACTGTAAAAAATATTAAGAACACACAGGACAAGCAGATGGGCGATACCATTGCATCCAAGCTCACAGTTGAAAATCACAAGAAATTCACCGAGCTTCTTCTAAAAAAAGAAGTTGAAAAAGCAATCAGGGGAGAAGAAATGCCGAGAGAATAACCGTTTTTATTGGTCATGCACAAACTCGACGACAAATTGTCGTTGAGTTTGGTGATTACAATTTCCGAAAAAACAGAGTAGAATTGAGGTGAACAGATGACGATTATTGAAATCGAAAAGAAGCAGCTGCGCAGGTCCTTTGAGAAAAAGCCTTATGAAATCAAGTCAAAATCTCAGGACAGCACAGGCGAAACCGTCACAGACAATGTTTTCTTTGAAATGCTCTGCAGCACAATGAAGGGGGAATGTAAATGACAGCAATCGAAAGAATCAAAAGCAGGGGAAGGATTCCCAGAGCCGCACTCTACGCAAGATTTTCGTCCGACAATCAGCGTGAGGAGTCAATCGAAGCTCAGCTGAGAGCTATGCATGAATACTGTGCACGCAATGGTGCAGCAATCGTTGAGGAGTTCTGCGACCGTGCACGCTCGGCAACCACAGATGACCGTCCCGAATTTCTGAACATGATAGCCGCATCGAGAGAGGGGAAGTTCGATATCGTACTTGTCCATAAGCTGGACAGATTTTCACGAAACCGCTATGACTCAGCCTACTACAAGCGAGAGCTTAAGAAAAATGGTGTGACTCTGATAAGCGTGCTTGAAAATCTTGACGACTCACCTGAGAGCATAATTCTCGAATCGGTGCTTGAAGGTATGAGCGAATATTATTCAAAAAATCTCGGACGAGAGGTCATGAAGGGGATGAAAGAGAGCGCACGACAATGCCGCTACACGGGAGGTCATGTGCCTTACGGCTTTAAGGTGAACAAAGAAACCTATCGCTTTGAGATTGAGGAGCGTGAAGCGGAAGCGGTGAGAATGATTTTTCAGGGAGTATGTGACGGTCTTGGCTATGCCGAAATCATCGACAGGCTTAACTACTTAGGTTATCGCAACAAGGCAGGCAGGCCCTTTGTGAAGAATAGCATCACCGAGATGCTCCGCAATGAGAAATATCGTGGAGTGTATATTTTCAACAGAGCCGCCGCACGATCTGCGACAGGCACACGCAACAATCACCTCAGTAAGCACGAGGACGAAATGATTCGCATTGAGGGTGGAATGCCGAGAATAGTTGACGACGAGACGTTCTTTAAGGTTAGCAGAATCATCAAAAACCGCAGTCACAGAGCCGCAAACCTAACAGCAAAAGAAACCTATTTACTGACTGGAAAGGTCGTGTGCGGTCACTGCGGCAGTGCCTTCACAGGAAATTGCTCTTACTCGGGCAGCAACAAGCGTAAGAGAGTCACTTACAAATGTGGTGCGAAATCGAAACGTGGAGAGCTTCGCTGTGACGTCAAGGACGTGAATCGTGATTATCTTGAACAATTTGTGGTCGAGCAGATAAGCGAAATTATATTTTCAGAGGAGCGAATCCCCGAAATCCTCGAAGGCTATGAGGAGTCAATAGCAAGCCTTAATCTGCAGACGGATTCAGCAATGAATATTCTGAGAGAGCAGCAGCAGTCAACTCAGCAGAAAATCGACAACATTATATCAGTCATAGCTCAGTCGGGAAGTCCCACGCTTCTGACAACGCTTGACAGACTTGAAGCAGAGCTTGCAGGGATAAACGAGAAAATCGAAGCTCACGAGCAGTCATGCGGATACAAGAATATCGACCGCAGGCAAGTGATTGAAGCATACCGAAAGGCGCAGCAGATGTTCGTTGAGGGCACACTCCCACAGCGAAAACAGCTGATAAACCTTTATGTGAAGCGTGTTGTGGTGTACAGCGAGTATGTACGAATCGAGCTTCACAACATACCAAGCAACCTGAAATCCAGAACTGACGCAGGTCTCACTGACAACAGTGAGGCTTGCGAAATACATACTATCCTTGCAAAATTCAGGGTAAAAAAAAGACACGCCTTTGCCACAAAGGACAAAAGCGTGAGATTTTATGGTGGAGGCGAGGGGAATTGAACCCCTGTCCGAAAACTCATTCATGCAACTTTCTACGAGCGTATTTTACCTATTATAATTCCCGGTGATAACCGCCGATAAACGGGCTGAAACCACAGGTAGTCCGAGTACAATTTACAGGCACGGACACTCCTGTAAATCGTTCACCGTTAGTCGATGCCCATGTGAAAGCCACGGTACTCAATCACAGGACAGTAGCTGACTTAAGCAGCTACCAGTTCGCTATTTCTAGAAACTGTAATGTTATTTCTTGCGTTTATATTTAAACGTGGCGCAGTTTAAGGAGATTACGCCGCAGCTCCGCTCGCTTATCACACTTCAAAGTCCCCGTCGAAACCTTTACGCCCCCATAACTAAGAGGGGGACTTCAGCAAATAAATTATACCTTAAAAGTACAGAAAAGTCAATAGGCAAATAATGAGAAGAGCTGTATTTTTTGTCAGAAAGCAGGTTGACGATTAATAAGAGGAGTCTGTTTATATCCTTATATCTCGTGATTCTTCACTGATTGCGTGATTTTATATTTCTGTCGATTTCACGTTTTGCGTCACGTCTTGCGGCGTCATCACGCTTATCATAGAGTTTTTTGCCCTTACACAGACCAAGCTGCATTTTAACTCTTGAATCCTTGAAATAGATACTGAGCGGAATAAGTGAAAGACCATCCTGTTTAACTGTACCATAGAGCTTATTAATTTCTCTTCGGTGCATAAGCAGCTTGCGGACTCTGAGGGGGTCACGGTTAAAGATATTGCCTTTTTCATACGGATATATGTGCATACCCCTGACGAAAAGCTCACCTTTATCAACAGAACACCACGAATCCTTGAGATTGACAGCTCCCTGGCGGATAGATTTTACCTCAGTGCCGACAAGCTCGATACCGGCTTCATAGGTTTCAAGGACAAAATAATCGTGACGTGCCTTTCTGTTTTCGGCGATAGTTTTAGTCCCCTTAGAGCGCATAATTTCAACTCCGATCGATAGAATACTGCGGAAGAGTGTTGAAGCTCATCCGACAAAAAAATTATACACTATAAACATAGAAAAGTCAACAGTCAGGGTGCAAAAAAACTGTTGCAAAAACGGCAAAAAGGTCAGACAGCGGAGGTTAAAGTGAGGCAGATTGTTTATAAAGATAGGACGTCCTGTAAATCAGGGCGTCCTGTTGAAGAATGTAACGATTTTAGATATTGACTGTAATTTGCATCATTTTTTTACCGGAAATACAGGCTGTCAGAAATTTCTGCGGCTTTATTATACAAGCTGTTTTTTTCTTTCGATTTTGCTTTCATACATTTTTTTATCCGCCTGTTTAAGGAGTTCGGTATAATCTGTCTGTCCTTTTGTGAGACAATAGCCGAATGAAAATCTCAATGGTACGCTTAAATCGCTGCTCAGATAAGCGGTACTGTTATTCTGTATGTATGTCAGGGTATCGATAGTGTCAAGGAGTTCCTTTTCGGTTGAATAGTTGTAGAGGAAAACTACGAATTCATCTCCGCCAAGACGTGAGCAGATACCGCTGTTTCTTCCGAAAGAGCTGATAACTTCGGAAATTTTCTTCAGATAGATGTCGCCTTTTTCGTGACCGTATTTATCATTGATAAGCTTTAAGCCATCTGCGTCAATCATAATCAGCGCGCCATGCCTGAGTTTTTCAGGAGCCCCGAACAGAGCGGAGAGCTTTCTTTTAAGTCTGCCTCTGTTATAAAGGCCGGTCAGAGCGTCGATATCTCTTTCGGCTTCTATTTCTCTTCGTTTTAATATATCGGAGGTAACATCCATGACAATACCGAGAATATCGTTTCCTCTTGATATTTCGTCGAGCTTTACGTAATGTTCCGACTCAGTATCAAGACGGAAAATATCAGCTTCTTCAGGTACAGGATTGTCACGGAGCTTGCTCAGAAATTCCCTGAACAGTCTGTAATCGGATGAAAGCATTTTAGATTTTTCAGTATTAAGAGCAAGTACCTTAGGGACATACTCAGTGAAGCGGACATTCTTCATTTTTTCATTATACTCATAAACTCCGATATGAAGATTTGTCTTATTAAGTACATATGACATCTTATCGGTACTCAGAAGGAGGCTTTTAATCATATCGTTGATATGATTGCTCAGCTCTGAAAATTCAAGACTGCTGTGGACATCGACCTTTTCATCAAGGTTGCCCTCTGTAATCAAACGGAGCTTGTCATTTACGTCATAAATACCGTTTATGACGAATTTGTTCATATAGCGTGATGCGGTTATGGCAAGTATTATTGCAATAGTAGCAATACAAGCTGCAAGCTCGATTATTCTTAACGGAATATTCTTATAGAGCGTATCATTTGATACGGCACGCATAATGATATTGCCGTCAGTTTCAGTGAATATACAGTAGGAGTCAACACCGCTGACTCCGGTATGAAAGCCATTGGGCTTGTTTTTGAATATTTCCATGTCAAAGCCGATGTCGCTTATTTTTTTCCCTACAACTGCGGCCTTTGTTGAACCGATAATTTCTTCGTTTTCCTTATTTATGGCATATAATTCAACTCCAGAATCTGCTCTGAGAAGCGAAAAAATATATGAAAGCTGATTTTTTTCGGTAACCTTCATAACGTTGAGAGGCTCCATGCCAATCTGTACAATAAATTCACCATTATCGCTCCAGAGGGCAGAATACTGCATCATTTTATTTTCGGCAGTATTCGGAACGATTTCTTGACAGAGTTTCAGGGATTTATCCTCAAGCATGGGCTTGAAATAACCGATCTGTTCACCTGAATCAAAGGTGAAATTATAATATTCAGGGTGAGTTCCTGAAAAAATGCGTCCGGTTTTGTCGAAGATATGGATTTCGTCAACCTCGGTCATGTAAGCGAGCTTTTTCAGTTCTTCTATGTTTCCGATAAGCTCTGGATTCTGCTGGATAAAATATGCGATGGTTTCGGCGTTGTTAAGACAGCTCCGGCTGTATTCTTCTTTGATTTCGGTGAGTTCGTGCTGGTTTTCTTCCAGAATCTGTTCAACCTGAGTGAAGATTTCCTCAGAGCGGTCACGAGCCTTGCTTTGTTCGGTCAATATCTGAAACAGAACAGATACTATAAGTAATATCAGAACGATAAACAGCGTCATTTTACGCAGATAGCCAACGACAAGCTTTTTTATGTTCGGCATTTGTTTTCTCTCCTTTGCAGGCTGCAGCTGTGATGCGGAAAAAGATTAATTATCGGATTTCAGCCTGAGGTACAATATTAATACTATTATAAAGATTATACCACATTTTTTGTTATTTGTCACTAAAAAATGCTATTGCTGATTGCACAAATTTTTATATTCCGCTTTAGTGAAAAAGGCAATTATTATTCATAGCGTCAGCTGCGGCTGATATGCGGATTTTGTGCGCTGTTAACTGCATTTTTTTCAACCTCAGGGCTATAATATATCAAAACCGACAAAATTTTACATAATCTGTCAAAGTGCTTGAAATGACCGTATTTTGGTAGTATAATGGAAAAGCTTCATGGTAACGCCGTATAAAGCCCGTAAGAAGGCTCTGTGCGGTATTGCCTTAAAAATACAGAAAAAGAAGGTTGTTGAAAATGGAAGAAAAGGTCAGAAAAAAGAGTGAGGAGAAGCTTAAACCGAAGCTTTTTTCAGTGATGAAGAATTACTCTGGTGAGCAGCTTGCCAAGGACGTAGTTGCGGGTATTATCGTTGCGATTATAGCCCTGCCGCTTTCTATAGCGCTTGCGCTTGCTTCGGGAGTAAATCCTGAACAGGGACTCTATACCGCTATTGTTGCAGGCTTTATCGTATCCTTCCTCGGTGGAAGCCGAGTGCAGATTGCCGGACCGACTGCGGCATTTGCTACTATTGTTGCAGGTATTGTTGCCTCGGAGGGAATGGATGGTCTTGTAATATCAACTGTACTTGCGGGTATTATTCTGATTGTAATGGGACTTTTCCGCTTCGGAGCACTTATAAAATATATTCCCGGGACTATTACCTCAGGTTTTACATTCGGAATTGCTGTCACTATCGTAATTGGTCAGATAAAGGATTTTCTCGGATTGACCTTCAGTGAATCGCCGATTGAGACTGTGGAAAAGGTTGAGGAAACCATCCGCTGCATTGATACGTTCAATGGTTACGCTCTGCTGATCGGACTGATTTCGCTTGCAGTGCTTATTCTCTGGCCGAAAAAGCTTGAAAAGATACCTGCATCGCTGATTGCGGTTATTCTCTGTTCGGCAATAGTCAAGCTCAGCGGAATGGACGTAAATACAATCGGTGATCTCTATACTATTTCCTCTGATCCGCCGAAGTTTACCGTTCCCGATTTTTCCTTCGGAAGAATAAAGGCACTTCTTCCGAATGCTTTTACAATAGCTGTACTTGCTGCGGTTGAGTCGCTTTTGTCATGCGTGGTTGCCGACGGTATGATAGGCTCGAAGCATCGCTCAAACATGGAGCTTGTGGCTCAGGGAGCTGCAAATATAGGCTCTGCATTTTTCGGAGGTATTCCCGCTACGGGAGCTATTGCAAGAACTGCCGCTAATGTAAAGAACGGCGGACGTACTCCGATTGCAGGAATGGTTCATTCAGTTGTTGTTCTGGTTATATTGATTCTTCTTATGCCATATGCCTCACTGATTCCTATGCCGACCATTGCAGCGATACTTTTCATTGTTGCTTATAATATGTGCGGCTGGAGAAGTATCCGCAACACAATTAAAACAGCTCCGAAGAGCGATATAGCTGTATTGTTTGTAACGCTGATTCTGACTGTTGTATTTGACCTCGTGGTTGCAATCGCAGCAGGTCTTATTCTTGCGGCAATGCTGTTTATGAAGAGAATGGCTGATGTAACCGAGGCTCATGCGTGGGTTGATGTTGATGATGAGGATACCGACCCTGACAATATCCTTCTTAAAAAGATTCCGCCGAGGACAAGGGTTTATGAGATTAACGGACCGATGTTCTTTGCAGCTTCTGACAAGTACAGATACGTGCTTGACGATAAGAAAATTGATATCCTTTGCATACGTATGAGAAATGTACCTGCAATTGACGCTGCCGGAGTTGAGGTGCTTATGGAAATTGTAAAGAGATGCCGCCGTCATAAGGTGAACGTAATTTTCTCTCATGTCAACGAGCAGCCTATGGGTGTAATGCGCAGAGCCGGTCTGACAGAGCTTGTCGGCGAGGAGAATTTCTGCGACCATATTGACACTGCGCTTCAGAGAGCTGATGAGCTTGAAAAGGAGCTTGCCTCGAAGCGTTAAAAACGACTCATTATAAAAAATAAAAGGACGCTGACCGAAAAGTTCTGTCAGCGTCCTTCTTGCTTTTCTGTGGAAGCTGATAACGAACGATATTGCCAATTATTACGCTGCGATATTGTATATGTGTACAAAAAATAGTGTTGCTTAATAGTTTGTATTTACTTATCTGACAGCTTGTGGTATAATGTAACGTAGGATAAACTGCTTATAGGCAGAGCAGTTGCCGGAAATTTTTATAAAGGAGTTTGAAACTATGCTTAGCAGAAAAAGAAAAATCTCTCTGCAGGTTGTTTCAGTTATTCTTGTTGCCGTTATGCTTATGTGTCAGGCTATGCACCTGCCGCATAAGGCATATGCAGCCGTTACGGACCTCTACGTCGGCTACTCAGGCAAAAGCAATAACTTTTCAACAGTGCAGGAAGCCGTTAATAAGGCGGCAAGCATCAATCCCTCAAGTGAATCGGAACGTGTTACAATTCACATTGCTCCCGGAACCTACCGTGAGCAGATTGTCGTTCAGACACCATACGTTTCTTTTGTAAACGAAGAACCCTCAAAGGGCGAGGTGCTTCTGACATGGTATTACGGCATCGGTTATAAGTATTACAGTGCGAATGCCAAGGGGTATTATGACGCCTCGGCAGCTCAGTCGAAATCTGCGAAGAATATCGCAAATTACCGCTGGGGCGCAACTGTTCAGCTATGGCCGAAGGCGCAGTACTTCAAGGCAGAGAACATTACTTTTGAAAATTCATTCAACCGTTATATTACAGATGAGGAAATCGCTGACGGAGTTGAGGCTACAGGTGAGACCCTTACCGTTGCAAGAACCTCAGGTGCGGATGTCAGGTCAAAAGCCTATACCGAGCGTGCAGCTGCACTCTCAGCAGACGCCGCATATTGTGAGTTTCTTAACTGCTCCTTCCTCAGCAGTCAGGATACGCTCTATACCGGCGGTTCTCCCGAATACTACAAGAACTGCCATATTGAGGGCAATACCGATTATATCTTCGGTGACGGAAGCGTTGTCTTTGATTCGTGTGAGCTGAGCTTCTACGGCTACAGCTCAGGCTCAGTGGGCGGATATATCACAGCAGCAAGAGATGATGACAACGACGATACAGGATATCTTTTCAGTAATTGTACAATCACAAAGAATCCCTCACTTACTGTTAAAACAGGTTATCTCGGACGTCCGTGGAGAGATACTGCAAAGGTCATGTTTGTCAATACCACGCTCACTGATGCAGGCTTGATTGACAAGACAGGCTGGACCTCCATGAGCGGAGTTCAGCCGGAAACAGTTTCAGGCTTTAAAGAATACGGAACAAAGCTTCCTGACGGCACGGCTGCCGACCTTTCATCAAGAAAAGGAAATAAGCTTTCAGATTCAGACGCTGCCGGAATCAAGCTTACAAGCTACATGAAAAACTGGACGCCGACATATTTGAACGCCTCGCCGTCACAGGGAACAACAAATCCGGATAACACCTCCGGCGCAATAAAGCTCTGCGGAGGCTGGTTTGAGGAGGCGTTTGCCGAGTGGGACAGCTCAGAAATCGGCAGCAATGTAAAAGTTTCCTACGCTCAGTCAGGCAGCTCTGCCTTTACTGCTGTTGATGCTGAGCTTATCAGAGGTTCAAGAGTTGATATTCCCGGACTCAAGGGTAATACTTCATATGATATAAAGATTGAAGGCTCAGCCGGTTCAGCGGTGTGCACAGTAAAGACAATGGCTTTCGACAGAAGCGGTTATGCTCACTGGAATTACAGCTCAGGTGTGGGCGCATATAACAACGACGGTACACTGAAATCAGGTGCCGAAGTAATTTACGTTACCAACTCCAACAAGGATACAATCACATACGGAGGAAAAACAGGTCTTTACAATATCTTCAGCAGCGCAAAGCCGAAAAATGTTGTCTTCAGATTTATCGGAGATATTGACGTTCCTGCAGGTGCAAAGGCTAACGACGGTAAGCAGAATGACGGTTCAAGTATGCTTTATCTTCAGTATGCTGAAAATGTTACCGTAGAGGGTATCGGTTATAATGCAAGCCTTAACAAATGGGGCTTTGAGATAAAGCGTTCAGAATCGGTTGAGGTGAGAAATCTCTATCTTGCTCAGTATCCCGATGACGGTATCTCCGTAACAGGCGGAAAGGACCAGCTTTCACAGCATATCTGGATTCACAATAATACTATCCTGAGCGGCTATAATGCTTACGCAGGCAATGGTACTGTTGATGCCGATAAGGCTGACGGCGACGGTTCAACCGATATCAAGTATACACATTACGTTACAGTTTCGTATAACTGCTACGACGGCTGTCATAAGACCTCGCTCGTCGGAGGCGGTGTCGGACAGCTTCAGGACTGGATTACCTACCACCATAACTGGTTCAACGGTACGGAATCACGTAATCCGAGAGCAAGAGAGGCCCATATCCATAGCTATAACAACTATTTCGTGAATAATAAGCAGTATGGTATCGGAGCTTCATATAACTCAAAGGTTTTCTCTGAGGCGAACTATTTCAGCGGCACATACCATCCGCTTGCAGCCGAGGCTATGGGCAGCGACGCTTACAGCGGTACTATCAAATCCTATAACGATAAGTTCGATAACTGCAATATGGGAAGCGGAATGGCTTATAAAACAGTCAGCTCCAGAAACGAACAGGCAGCAATCAGTAATGCCAAGAGCGGCGGAGAGGCTTACGATAACTTTGACCTTGATTCGTCAAAGATTTACTCATATACCGCCCAGACTCCTGAGGCTGCAAAAACAGAGGTAGAGAACTACGCAGGAAGAATGCAGAATAAGGCGTATAACGCAGGAAATCCCTCAGACGGACCGGCAACCCCTCCGGCAGCTGAGTTTACCGATGGTTCACTGTTTACCTTTAAAAACGTAAACAGCGGTCTGTATATGGAGGTTGAGGGCGGAACAGCTGCAAACAGCAGCAATGTTCAGCAGTGGGGTAAGGACTCCGATCAGCCTCATAATACATGGAAGCTTGTTTCTGCCGGTAATGGGTATTACTACATTTATTCTGCTCTCGGTGACGGAAATACCTACGTTCTTGATGTTGCCGGAAAGAAGGCGGATAACGGCACTAACATTGCAATTTATCAGTTCAACGGTGCAGACAATCAGCAGTTTAAGTTTATGAGGAATTCCGACGGTTCGTACAAAATCCTCACAAAGATTTCAGGTGATAAATCCACAGTTGAGGTTGTGGGTGCTGAAAAGAATTCAGGTGCAAATGTTCAGCAGTGGGAAAATAACGGTGTAAATTGTCAGGACTGGATTCCTGAGCCTGCAAAGCTCCCGATAAACGGTAAGCTTGTCAGAAATCTTGTGGTTTCAGACAGCGAAAACGGCAGTGACTGGTCAATTTCACAGGGCGCAAAGAACGGCGACCTTATGTTCGGTGACCGTGACTTTACAATCTCCGAACTTCCGTCAGCATTAAA
The DNA here is from genome assembly GCA_017935095.1 of Ruminococcus sp. Classification (GTDB taxonomy): domain Bacteria; phylum Bacillota; class Clostridia; order Oscillospirales; family Ruminococcaceae; genus Ruminococcus. The sequence continues at coordinate 10,787 of JAGBIH010000089.1, read as the reverse complement.
CGGCGCAGAACGTATAATAACTGCGTGCGACTCAAAAAATACTGATTCGGAGCTTGCCTCGTTCACAGCAGGTAAAGATATCACTGTCTATGTAGCTATGGATAACAGGGTTGCAGCTCTTCCGTCATGGCTTTCAGGCTGGACTGATACCGGAGATTCACTTACTGCCAATGATACGGCTTTTGTGATTTATTCAAAGGAATTCAACTCAGGGGACAGTATTACCCTCGGAACTAACGGACAGAGTGCTTCATGTATGAACTATGCAGTATTTATTCAGGAAAAATCAGAGGATGTTTCTTCAGACCCTGAAGCTCTCGCAGGAGATTCAAATTGTGACGGTGCTGTAAATATGGCTGATGCAATACTTATCATGCAGTCACTTGCAAATCCGGACAAATATGGTGTGGACGGTTCAGACAGTGCAAGAATTACTCATCAGGGTATGATCAACGCTGACGTTCAGGGCAGCGGCAATGGAGTAACCAACATGGATGCTCTTGAAATCCAGAAATATAAGCTCGGACTTGTAGCTGAGCTGAAAATTTCATAATTGATACGTGAACAGCTGATGATCGTCCCTACAATTTGCCTGTTCTACGTAGCATATTTGTAGGGGACGGCGTCCTCGACGTCCCAAAATTATGTTTTTCTAAAGACAAGAGCGGCTGTGTGGAACAGCCGCTCTTGTCTTTTTATATAGTTTTTATCGTGGTGAACAGGTGAAGTTCTATGATAAAGCTATTGACAATAAGCTGCAGCAGCTGTATAATGTATTATGGCAGCGGTAAGATTTACCGTTGACTAAAATCATTGAAGAGTAAAAATACGTTCGTTAAGTGTTGACGGGACGGGGAGTTGCCGGTCAGACGAAAAGTACAATGTACTTGCGGTTCGTATTTTGCATCCCGCTTCATAGGACACTAAAGAATTCTATACCTTCTTTTCTTGTCGTATGAGTGAGGAAAAGGAGGTATTTTTTATGTCTGGAAACAGAAAAAACACTGCCGCTATGGGTAATATAAGACTCTTCGGCAATACAAAGGTGCTCGTTGTTTCAGCCCTTTTCATCGCTATGAGTATCGTACTCGGAAAGCTGCTTGCATTCAATATCGGCAGCAGTATAAGGGTTAGCTTTGAAAATCTTCCGCTGCTTATGGCAGGCGTTTTCTTCGGTCCGCTTGTTGGTGCAGCAGTCGGAATAGGAGCGGACCTTATAGGCTGTCTTATCGTCGGCTATGCAATCAATCCTATTATAACGCTCGGAGCGGCTTGTATCGGCTTTTTTTCAGGACTTGCTGCAATTATCCTGTCAGGCAGAAAGCAGATAGTCCGTATTGCAGGTTCAGTTGCGGCAGCTCATATTACGGGTTCAATGCTCATAAAGTCAATCGGTCTTTACCTGTATTTCCATACACCGTTTGAGGTGCTTATCATGAGAGTGCCACTTTATATCGGCATAGGCATAGTTGAGGGATATATACTTTATCTCCTCCTGAAAAACAAGGCTTTTTCGGAACAGCTTGAAAGAGTGTGCAGAAAATGATGACGTACGAAAATGCGCTTGACTATCTGAAAAAGGCTGCGGAAAGAGGCAGCCGTCCCGGCCTTTCACGAATTACTGAGCTGCTTGGCCGTATGGACAATCCGCAGAATAAAACAAGGATAATTCATGTTGCGGGAACTAACGGAAAAGGCTCATTCGGAGCAATGCTGACTTCTGTTCTGAAAAGTGCCGGATATAAGGTCGGAGGCTTTTCGTCACCGGCAATAACCTCGGTTACTGACAGCTTCCGTATTGACTGCGAGGAAATTTCCACTGAGGCATTTGCGGATATAATCGGAGATATTGCACCGGTATGCGAATCCATGGACGATAAGCCGACTGAATTTGAAATACTGACAGCAGCGGCTTTCAGTATGTTTGTGCGCAATTCCTGCGATGTAGCCGTAGTTGAGTGCGGAATGGGAGGAGAGCTTGACTCTACAAATGTTATTGAGTCGCCGCTTCTTTCGGTTATTACCAACGTCCAGCTTGACCACTGCTCTTTTCTCGGCAGCACAATTGCTGAAATAGCTGAGCATAAATCGGGAATCATAAAGCAGGGGAGACCTGTTTTCTTCGGTGAAATCAGCGGTGAGGCGTATGAGATGATCAGAAAAATAGCAGAAGAAAAATCCGCTGAGCTTTTTACTGCGGATTATTCGGACATTCTTTATTCGTGGGAGTCGTATTACGGTGCTTCGGGCATTACATTTTCCTATAAGGGCATGAAAATCGAGCTTCCTCTGCTTGGTACATATCAGTATACAAATGCGGTCAATGTGCTGAACTGTATTGAAATTCTGAGGAAAAATGGTCTTGATATATCCTATTCGTCTGTCTGTGAGGGCCTTTCACGTACAAAGTGGCACGGACGCTTTGAAGTCCTCCGAACCAACCCCTATGTGATCTTCGACGGCTCTCATAATCCGGAGGGGATACGCTGTGCGGCAGACAGTATCAGGCGTTATTTCGGAGATACAAAGGTTGCCCTTATTATAGGAGTCATGGCTGATAAGAATTACGGACTGTATGCGGATATGCTTGACGGTCTGATTGACTGTGTGTTTGCAGTAACGCCTGACAATCCACGTGCTCTTGACAGCAGTGTATTAGCGGAAGCGTTTTCACACAGCGGAATTCCGGCACGTGCCTTTAAGGAGCTTGCCTGCGGAGTACATGAGGCGTACAGCTATGCAAAGGAAAAGAATATACCGCTTATTGCTCTCGGTTCGTTGTATATGTACCGTGAATTCAAGGAGGCTCTTGAGAAACAATAAGCATAGTCGCTGATAATGATGCAGCTAAATTATAAGGGGACGTCCTGCAATAACGAGGACGTCCCCTTGATAGTTTCGGGAAATAAAATTATTTCTTTTTGTTTTTGCGGTAGATAATAGTGAGACCTTTGATAAGCAGATCGCTGTCGAGGATAATTTCTCTTTTACACAGCGGTACAATAAGCTCTGAAAGACCTCCGGTTGCGATTACCGTGCATTTTTCTCCGAGCTCCTCCTCAATTCTCTCAATAATTCCGTCAAGAGAGCAGGCAGTAGAGTAGAGCATACCGCTTTTCATACAGTCGATGGTATTTGTGCCGATAATATGCTCAGGAGCTTCAAAATTAATTTTCGGAAGCTGAGCGGTACGTGCGATAAGAGCGTCGGTTGCGACAGCCATACCCGTTATAATAAGACCGCCGATGTAGCTTTTATTTTTGTTGACTACTGAAACTGTAGTCGCAGTGCCCATGTCAATAATTATCTGTGGGACAGGGTACTGATTTATAGCGGCAACAGCGTCAACAGCCTGATCGCTTCCGAGCTGAGCGGGATTATCAATCAGAATATTCAGACCTGTTTTTACTCCCGGACCTGCAATCATAACCTCGGTATGAAAAAGCTTTTTTATAGCTTCCTTTACAGTATTTGTTACCGAAGGTACAACCGATGACATAATAGCGTCGTCAATTTCACCCGTACTGAAGCCGTTCATTTCAAATATTCCTTTTATCAGTGAGGCATATTCAGCGGCAGTGGCGTAATGATTGGTGGATATTCTTTCAAAAAGTACAACCTCGTCCATATCGTTGACGCAGCCGAAAACTATATTTGTATTTCCGATATCAACAGCTAAAAGCATATAAATTACCTCCTTGGTTTTATATTCATTATATCACATTATTTTTGAAAAATCTATATCTTTTCGGGAAAAATTGTGGTATAATGTAAATGATGTATGTGCATCATACAGGGAAGACGTGTATTTGCGGAATTTCACACATACAGTTATACTGCGTAATTAATATAACGGAGGTTTGCTATGCTTAAAGGAAAAACAGTATTATTGGGAGTTACAGGCTCTATTGCCGTATATAAAATCTGCAATCTTGCAAGAATGCTTACAAAGCTCGGGTGTGAGGTACACGTGGCGATGACTCCGAATTCAACTAATTTTGTCCATCCGCTGACCTTTGAGACGCTCACTCAGCATAAATGTCTTATTGATACATTTGACCGTAATTTTGAATACAGTGTTGAGCACGTTTCAATCGCAAAAAAGGCGAATGTTGTGATGATAGCTCCGGCTTCAGCCAATGTTATCGGTAAAATTGCAAACGGAATTGCAGATGATATGCTGACCACTACAGTTATGGCGTGTCCGTGCAGGAAAATAATAGCTCCGGCGATGAATCACAATATGCTTCATAATCCGATTGTTCAGGATAATATCAGAAAGCTGAAAAGCTTCGGATATGAGATAGTAGAGCCGGTCAGGGGAATGCTTGCAAATCGTGATATCGGCGACGGAAAGCTTCCGGACGAGGAAACTCTTCTTGAATATATAATCCGTGAAGCAGCCTTTGAAAAGGACCTTGCGGGAAAGAAAGTTCTGGTAACAGCCGGTGCAACCCGTGAGAGTATTGACCCTGTACGTTTTATCACAAATCATTCAAGCGGAAAAATGGGCTTTGCTCTTGCAAGGGCAGCAATGCTTAGAGGCGCTGATGTTACGGTGGTTGCAGCTCATACGGATGTTGAGCCTCCGATGTTTGTGGACGTGGTACCTGTAAAAACTGCTGAGGATATGTTCAACGCTGTTAAGGAGCGGTATGAGGAATGTGATATAATCATAAAGGCTGCTGCTGTGGCGGACTATACTCCCGTAACCGTTGCAGACAGTAAAATCAAGAAATCAGACGGCGATATGAGTATTCCTCTGAAAAGAACAACGGATATTCTGAAATATATCGGGGAAAATAAACGTAAAAATCAGGTTGTCTGCGGATTTTCAATGGAGACTGATAATGTGGTTGAAAATTCACGTAAAAAGCTCAGCTCCAAGAAGGTCGATATGATCTGTGCGAATTCTCTCAGAAGTGCGGGGGCAGGCTTCGGTACTGATACCAATATTATAACTGTTATAACTCCCGATAATACCGAGGAGCTTGAAATTATGTCAAAATTTGATGCCGCAAACGTGATACTGAGCAGAATCAGAACGTTTTTTGATGAAAGTGAAAATCTGTAAGTGAAAGGCAGGAAGTTATGAAAATAGCATTTTTTGATACAAAGCAGTATGACATTCCATATTTTGAGAAGCTTGGAGAAGAAAAGAATATTAAATTCAAATTCTATGAAACAAAGCTTAACGAGGATACAGTTGCTCTTGCAAAGGGCTGTGACGGTGTGTGTATATTTGTCAATGACACCGTAAACGCTGAGGTGATTGACCGCCTTTGCGAGCTTGGAGTAGGGATTATTGCCCTCAGATGTGCAGGCTATAATAATGTTGATATCAAATATGCAAAGGATAAGATAACTGTTGCAAGAGTACCTGCGTATTCACCGTATGCAGTTGCAGAGCACACAATGGCACTGCTTCTGACCTCGGTACGCCGTGTTCACAAAAGCTATATCCGTACAAGGGATTTCAACTTCTCGCTGAACGGTCTGACAGGCTTTGACCTTCACGGTAAAACTGTAGGAGTAGTCGGAACAGGTAAAATCGGACGTGTATTTATTGATATATGTCTGGGCTTCGGAATGAACGTAATTGCTTATGATAAGTTTCCTGCTGAGGGAAGCGGTATAAATTATGTGGAGCTTGATGAGCTTTTTGAGCAAAGTGACATTATTTCGTTCCACTGTCCTCTGACAGAGGATACTTATCATATGATAAGCGAAGAAACTATTGACCGTCTTAAAAAGGGCGTAGTCATTATCAATACGTCAAGAGGTGCCCTTATTGACGCTGAAGCGCTCCTTGAGGGTATAAAGGAAAGAAAGATAGGAGCAGCCTGCCTTGATGTATATGAGGAGGAGGCCGATGTGTTCTTTCAGGATTTCTCCGATCATATCATTGACGACGACGTTCTGGCAAGACTTATTTCAATGCCGAATGTTATTGTTACCTCACATCAGGCTTTTCTTACAAGAGAGGCACTCGGCAATATTGCGGAGACTACTGTTGATAATCTTATTGCCTATTCAAAAGGCGAAAAAAGCGGCAATGAGCTTGAGTTCTGATAGATATAAGGGCGGACTTTTAGAAGTCCGCCCTTATATATTACGCCTGATATTTGGGTTCACAGGTGAGATTTACACCGAGTCTCTTGAAGATTCTTTCGTCAACAGGAGAGAGAATTACTGTTGAATGCACCTCACAGCCTCTGAGATTTGAAATCTGCTCCATTGCACGTCTTGCATTTTCGTCTGTATTTGCACAGATAGAAAGCGCAAGCAGAGTTTCATCTGTGTGAAGTCGCGGGTTATTATTTCCCAGATGCTGAACCTTGAGATTCTGAATCGGCTCAATAACATGAGGCGACATAAGCAGAATATCATCTGCAAGACCTGCAAAATATTTCAGTGCGTTCAGCAGCAGCGCAGAGGAGGCACCGAGAAGATTAGAGGTTTTACCTGTGATTATAGTTCCGTCGCAAAGCTCCATTGCAGCAGCAGGTGCTTCGGTTTCAGTCTCCCTTGCAAGAGCTGCGGCAACAACCCTTCTGTCATCGGCTGTAACATTAGCCTGTTTCATGAGCAGCTCAAGCTTGTACACTTCATCCTCGGAAATAAGACCTTTTCTGTGGTCGCACATTGCAGCGTAGTAACGGCGGATGATTTCATCCTTTGCTGCCTTGCAGACAACTTCGTTATCAATAATGCAGTTGCCTGCCATATTTACGCCCATATCCGTAGGGGATTTATACGGTGATTCGCCGAGAATTTTCTCGAACATTGCATTAAGTACGGGGAAAATTTCGACGTCACGGTTATAGTTTACGGTTGTTTCGCCGTAGGCTTCAAGGTGGAAGGGGTCGATCATATTAACGTCGTTAAGGTCGGATGTAGCTGCCTCGTAGGCAAGATTTACAGGATGCCGCAGGGGAATATTCCAGATTGGGAAGGTTTCGAACTTGGCGTATCCTGCATTGACTCCGTTCTTATGCTCGTGATAGAGCTGAGAGAGACAGGTAGCCATTTTACCGCTTCCGGGTCCGGGTGCAGTAACAATTACGAGCTTGCGTGATGTTTCGATATATTCATTTTTGCCGTATCCGTCGTCACTGATAATAAACTTCAGGTTTGATGGATAGCCTTTTATGTTATAGTGATGATAAACCTTGATTCCGAGAGCCTCAAGTCTGTTCTGGAAGGCGTCTACAGTCGGCTGACTGTCGTAACGAGTAAGAACCACACTGCTTACGTAGAGCCCGATTCTGTTGAAGACATTCAGAAGGCGTATAACGTCAGCGTCATAAGTGATGCCGAGATCTCCTCTGACTTTATTTTTTTCGATGTCGTCTGAATTGATGACGATAACAACCTCGGCCTCATCCTTGAGCTGGAGAAGCATCTGAAGCTTACTGTCGGGCTTGAAGCCGGGGAGAACTCTTGAGGCATGAAAATCATCAAAGAGCTTACCTCCGAATTCCAGATAGAGCTTGCCACCGAACTGAGCAATGCGCTTTCTTATATGTTCGGACTGGGTTTTAAGATATTTTTCATTATCAAATCCGATTCTGCTTTCTAAATTCATATATCCGTACCTCCTAACGATCAATACTATTATATACCAGATTTGACTAAAAAGCAAGTATTAAATAATAAAACACGCAATACAAAATATAAAGGCTGCATAGCATTTTGCTACGCAGCCTTTTGGTACATAGAAATAATTCCTTTGCCTATCACCGTTTAAGGAGTGGGATTTGTACTGTTCGACGGTGTATAGATCGTGTTGAGGTTTACCACTGACCGTATTGCGGATTCTGATTAGGATCTTCCACAACGGGCGGGTCAGTTACAACAGGGGGATCGGTTATAACAGGAGGCAGAGTAGTAACAGGCGGTTCTGTAACCGGAACAGTAGTAGTCTGAGGCGGTTCAGTAGGCTGAGTTTCGGTAGTAGTCTGAATTACCTCTGTAGTAGCGGGGACAGTAGTAGTTGCTGTTGTTGTCATAACCGCATCCTGAGGAATATAGTAGACTGTCAGCTTCTTGCCTTCCTTATTGCTGAAATAGGTACCGGCTTCAACACGTTTTCCGTCAACCTGAAGCTCTGTAATTGTATTCGGAATACCATATACAGATGTTGAGGGGAGGAACTGATAGTTGAAATCGGAAATTCCTGCCTGTTCAAGGCGGCTCTTGTACTGCGAAACGGTATAGCCGTTATAATCAGGGATGATTGCAGATTCCTTCCCCTTGCTGACCTTAACCTTTATAACAGAACCCTGAGCGACCATTGTGCCCTTTTCGATATCCTGTTCGATAATCATATCGCTGTCGTAGTCATCATTATATTCATATGTCGGATCAAGAGTCAGGTAATCCTGCCATTTCTGCTTGGAAGGCTCATAGAACTTTCCTACGAGATCAGGAACCTCTGTATCAAGAGCCTTTGTTACCGACTCGGTAGTATTTTCCACAGTTCCTGAAACGACGTTATCCGTGACAGTTGATGTATGTATTCCGGAATCTGAGGTATCGTTGTTATCATCGCCGGAAATAACCTTGAAAATGACAACAGCAATAATCATAAGAATTGCCAGAAGCAGAATACCTATAATAATCGGAACCTTGATTCTGTCAACGGTATTGACCTTTTCATAGCGGTAGCTGTCGTCGTCGTCATAGTCGTTATAGTAGCCGTTATTGGGAATATTGTTGTAACTATCATTGTAGCCTCCGTAATTCTGAGGCTGAGTATTATAGTTCTCGGCAGGATATGGTACAGGCTGCGGCTGAATCGGCTGCTGATAGCCGACGTTGTTTTTGTCCGTAGCATTGTAGTCATTGCGGAAATTATCCGGAACAGGAACAGTGCTTGCGGCAGTATTTTTAAGTGTTGCAGGCTGTTCAAAAAGTCTTGTAACAAGCTCGGTTATAGTCTGGATACGGTCTCTGCCGGATAAGTTCATTCCCTCCATAATCACACGTGAAACGTGCTGAGGGATTTTCATATTAAGCATATAGGGCTCGCAGAGGTCGTCGTGATTGAGACGGCTTACAGAGTCAACAGGCATACAGCCAGTAAGAGCTCTGTAGATAAGAGCGCAGACACCGTAAACGTCGGTCCATGAACCCTGACGGCTGCTGCTGCTTGCGGAGTGCTGCTCCGGAGCGGCATAACCTTTGAAAAGCTCATATTCAAGACCTGCATTGGCAGTTCTTACAGCAGAAATACAGAAGCCCGAGAGTCTCAGCTCACCTTTATCAGTGATATAGACGGTATCAGGGCTGATAGCACGGTGGATGATACCTGCATTATGGAGTCTGCCGATTGTGGTGAACAGCGGAGGGAAAAGCTTTGAAACCTGTTCCCAGCTGATTTCGCCGGCATTTTCCTTCAGGTAATCGAGCATCTTAACGCCGTTGATATATTCGAAAACAGTATATGTAGTATTATTTTCGGCGAACATATCAAGAACGGGATTGATATTTGAATCGTTTCTGAGTCTGGCAAGAGACTTGTTCAGCTCAGTATATTCAGCCATAAAGGCTTTATATTTAGCGAGATTATTATAATTTACACTGATTGTTGCTTTATTCTTGACACGGGTGCAGAGGTTGACCGGCATATATTCTCTGAGAAGGACTCTGCAGCCTGTGGAAATATCGTGGCCTACATAGGTAGCGCCCTCACCGTTATATTCAAGAAGAATACCGACAAGATATCTGTCGTGGAGTACTGTACCCGGGGTAATAAACATAGGATTATGAGAAGTATTCTCTGCGTATCCGCATGACGGACATACATTAAGAGCAGAGTCATATTTTTCCATGCACTTATAGCAGAATTTACGCTCTCCCAAAGCAACTCCTCCTTTTAAAGTTAGTAAGTTGATTATGGCAGATATGCTGATGAATCAGCAGAAGCCGCATAATCACAACATAATGATACCTCAGACAGGTATCAACAATATTTTATCAGCATTTACTGCAAATGTCAACCTTTAACCGTGTGTTATTACGGAATCGTCTGAATTTGTATTATTTCTGTAATAACTTTATTACGAAAATGTGAATAACTGTAATAATTTCAGTCATATATTGCGGACTTATTGAAAATTGCGGCAATATTGATATCACAGATTGATAAGTCCGCTGTCAAGCATTTCCTGAGCGGCAAGCATAACTCCGAGCTTTCCGCTTGTATAGGTAATTCCTCCCTGCATCCATACGGCAAACGGTTCACGTATAGGAGCGTCGGCTGAAAGCTCTATAGATGCACCGTTGGTAAATGCGCCGGCAGCCATGATTACCTTACTGGAATAGCCCGGCATATCCCATGCCTCCGGTACAACAAATGAGTCAACAGGCGCACCCTTCTGGATACCACGGCAGAAGGCTGTAAGGTGTTCCTCGTCGCCGAGCTTTACTGCGGTGATGATATCGCCTCTGGGGTCATCCTTGCGTGGAGAGCATTCAAAACCAAGCAGCGTAAACAGTTCACTTGCAAATGCAGAGGTGCGTATTGCATTGCCGACAACATCAGGTGCGAAGAAAAGACCAAGCAGCATTTCACGGTTCATTCCGAGTGTGCAGCCGACCTCCTTACCCATACCGACACAGGTAAGTCTGTAGGAGCAAAGCTCCACAAGGTCAGATCTTCCGGCGATATATCCGCCTGTACGGGCAATTCCTCCGCCTGCATTTTTGATAAGTGAACCGATAATGATATCAGCTCCGACAGCAGAGGGCTCACGTTCTTCAACAAATTCGCCGTAGCAGTT
>JAGBIH010000088.1 GCA_017935095.1 Ruminococcus sp. | reverse complement strand
GTCCTCACTAATCGGAATCTGTTCATAAGTTTCCATATCCATGAAGTAATAAAGGTCACCGTCGTTGTAGCTGTACTGCATGTCCTTTCTCTCAACAAAAGCAGTCGGGAACTTTGCTGTAGGGTTAAAAGAAGTTTCAACAACAGAACCTGTGATAACATTCTTGTATTTTGTTCTTACAAAAGCAGCTCCTTTACCTGGCTTAACGTGCTGGAACTCAACAACCTGCACAACCTGACCGTCAAGCTCAAAAGTAACGCCGTTTCTGAAATCTCCTGCTGAAATCATTATAAATACCTCCGTAAAATCTATTTAGAATATAATTTATTTTACCACATTTTCCTCTTTTTGGCAATACCTTATGCGATATTATTACAAAGATATTATATTTTTTGCACATTTTGTCAGATTATCGCATCCATTTTCAGTTAAAATGACAAAATCTTCAATACGCACGCCAAATTTTCCGGCAATATAAATTCCCGGTTCTATTGTAATAACAGTACCTTTATTAAGCGGGAGCCTGTAATTAGGCGAGGCATTTGGTTTTTCATGAATTTCAAGTCCTACACCATGACCAAGCGAATGACCGAAAAATTCTCCGTAGCCTGCTTTTTCTATTACATCTCTTGAAACCTTATCAAGTTCACTTCCTGTAATTCCTGCACGTGCTGCACTGAGTCCGGCAAGCTGAGCCTCAAGGACAATATTATAGACTTTTTTCATTTCATCTGTCGGCTCTCCGATGCAGATTGTTCTTGTCATATCGCTGTGATAGCCATTCCAGACTGCACCGAAATCAAGCAGAACAAATTCACCATCCTGAATTTTTTTATCGGACGGAACCCCATGCGGCATTGAGGTATTCGCTCCCGACAGTACAATTGTCTCGAATGACAAATCCTCAGCACCATACCTGAACATGAGACGATTAAGCTCAAGTGCAATTTCACGCTCTGTAACACCGATTCTGATAAATTTCAGAAGCTCGGCAAAAGCGTCCTCAGCAATCTGCTGTGCCTTTTTTATACACGCAATTTCATCGTCATCCTTGGTCATGCGCATGGTATTTATCGAATTACTGAGGGAATCTGAATCGTCAATCATAATATCTTTTAAAAAATGACGATAGCTGTTCAGTTCCTTGACGGTCATATTCTCGGATTCAATCGCAATTGATTTTGCATGATGACGATTGAGCAGCTCCGTAAGCTGAGGATAGATTTTTTTCAGTTCAATAACCTCGGCGGACGTAACTGTTGCTCTTGCCTTTTCTATATAGCGGAAATCTATCAGCATATATGCCTTGTCCGGAAAAGCAAGCACGCAGCCTGCCGATGACTTCATACCTGTAAAATATCTCCTGTTGACATCGGATGTGATAAGAGCGCAATCAGCTCCGGAAAAATGCTCAAAAAGTCTTTCAAGTCTGGTCAAAGCGTCCTCCTTAAAGCTCGGAGAGAGCCTGAACAGCGAGATAATAGCTGCCGAAGCCAAAACCGCATATACTTCCCTTGCATACAGGTGCAATTACTGAATTTGAGCGGAATTCATCCCTTGCGAAAATATTGCTGATATGTACCTCTATACATGGGATTTTTATTGCTGAAATAGCATCTCTGATTGCATAGCTGTAGTGGGTATATGCACCTGCATTTATGATAACACCATCAAAAGAATTTCTTGCACTATGGAGCTTATCAATGATTGCTCCTTCGTGATTGGACTGAAAAATCTCACACTGCAGTCCCTGTTCCTTTGCACGGTCAATAATATTACGGTTGAGAACATCAATTGTTGTATTACCATAGACACCCGGTTCACGCTCGCCAAGAAGGTTAAGATTCGGACCATGAATCACAAGAATTTTCTTTATCATAATTACGACTCCTTTTTTTACTTTTTGTTTTCGATGAATTTCTTCGGAAGAAACGGTATTTCAAGCTTTCTTTTTATTTTGAAAAATGTTGTCGTTTCATGTTCAATCGGGGTAACAAACAGCATTTTTATGCCAAACAGATTAGCTCCGAGAACATCCGTATAAATCTGATCACCAACCGCAGCAACTGACTTTTTCGGAAGTCCCATTCTTTTCACAGCTTCACTGAAGCCTTTTGTCAGGGGCTTTTTTCCTTCACTGACAAATTCAAGTCCGAGCATTTCTGCAAACGGTCTGACTCTTGGCGCATGATTATTTGAAACAATCATAAGTCTGATGTTGTTTTTCTTCATACAGTCAAGCCATTCGAAAACTCCATCACCGGGAACCGGATTATCGTGGGTTGTAAGTGTATTATCAAGGTCAAGTATAAGACCCTTTATTCCCATTCTGGCAAGTATTTCAGGCGTAATGCCGGTAACTCGTCTGAAAGCAGCGGTTATAGTGAACAGCATAAATCCCCTCCGTAATCATATTATAACACAAAGCTGATGCGAACATTGTCGAATCCGGTAAAAACAAATGAAAAAGCGGACTTAATCAGCCCGCTTTTATCAACAATAATCATTTCCCGCAAGATTAATACTTACGCTTACGAGCTGCCTCAGACTTCTTCTTACGCTTTACCGAAGGCTTTTCGTAGTGCTCTCTCTTACGAACCTCAGCAATGACGCCATCCTTTGCACATGATCTCTTAAATCTTTTAAGAGCTGTATCTAAAGACTCGTTTTTGCCAACACGAACTTCTGCCACTTATCTTTCCCTCCCTTGTTCAGAGGTTGCCCGAAGCAAGAACTCCGGTGCATCTATACTAATCACTCAATGCGAGTGTCAGTCAGCGCATACCCTGAAAAAACAGCAGATACACAAAAATAATATAATAATAGTTTATCATATTTTTCTAATATTGTCAAGCATTTTTTTGTCAGTTTAAAAATTCGTTATTTTGCTACAATATTAACAAGCTTATTTGGTACATATATCTGTTTAACAATATTTTTTCCGTCAATAGCCTCTTTGACCTTTTCATCATCCATAGCCATTGCAATTACTGAGTCCTTATCAGCGTCCACAGCGATGTTCAGCTTTGCCTTGAGCTTTCCGTTTACCTGTACAACGATTTCAACAGTATCCTCTACAAGCTCTGCTTCATCATATACAGGCCAGCTCTCAAATGCAATTGTATCGTCGTGACCGAGAATGCTCCAGATTTCTTCACCGATATGAGGTGTAATACATGAAAGCATCTTTATAAGTCCCTCAGCATATTCCTTGGGACAGCTACCCTTCTTATAAACAGCATTTACAAAAATCATCATCTGACTGATTGCTGTATTGAATGCAAGGGCTTCATAGTCATCGGTTACCTTCTTTACTGTCTGATGATAAACCTTAGTGAGACTACCGTCATTATCAGCTGTAAGATTTTCAGCTTCGGTAAAGAAGCTCCATACTCTGTTGATGAACTTTCTTGCACCCTCTACACCATTCTGGCTCCATGGCTTGCTTACCTCAAGAGGTCCCATGAACATTTCGTAAAGGCGGAGTGTATCTGCACCGTAGTCTCTTACGATATCTGACGGATTTACTACGAATTCAGGGAATCTCTTACCCATTTTAATGCCGTTTTCACCGAGAATCATACCCTGATGTACAAGCTTTTGGAAAGGCTCCTTTGTCGGAGCAAGACCCTTGTCGTAAAGATATCTGTTCCATATACGTGAATACATAAGGTGACCTACTGCGTGTTCAGGTCCGCCTATGTAGAGGTCAACAGGCATCCAGTGCTTCAGAAGCTCCTGATCTGCAAATTCCTTATCGTTATCGGGGTCGATATATCTGAAATAATACCAGCTTGAGCCTGCACTTCCGGGCATTGTTGAAGTCTCACGAAGGCCCTTTATGCCGTTCTGATTATACTGCTTCCAGTCAGCTGCATTTTCAAGAGGTGCCTTTCCGTTTTTGCCCTTGTAGTCATCAAGCTCAGGAAGAATAAGCGGGAGCTCGCTGTCGTCGAGAGAGTGGATCTGACCGTCCTCACCGTGTACTACAGGAACAGGCTCTCCCCAGTAACGCTGACGTGCAAATATCCATTCACGGAAATGATAGTTGACAGTACGCTTTGCTCTGCCCATTTCCTCAAGCTTCTTTGTAATAGCCTCCTTGGCTTCCTCTACGGTAAGACCTGTGAATTCTTTTGAATTAATAAGCTTATAGCCCTTTCCGAGATAGCCCTGCTTTTCAAAGGCAGCCTCAGAAACGTCAACGTGACCGAGCTTATCGTCACCATCGATTACCTGTATCATATCAATATTGTGAGCAATTGCATATTCAAAGTCTCTCTGGTCGTGACTCGGTACAGCCATAACTGCACCTGTACCATAGCTTGCAAGTACAAAGTCACCGATAAACATTCTTACTTCTTTTCCGTTTACAGGATTTATACAGGTTACACCCTTGAGCTCGCAGCCGGACTTTGTCTTATTGAGCTCAGTACGGTCCATATCGTTTTTCTTCTTTGTTTCTTCGATATACGCCTTTACCTCTTCAAGGTTTTCAACTCTGTCAAGAAGGCTTTCTGTTATTGCACCGTCGGGAGCAAGTACCATAAATGTTATACCATAAATTGTCTCGATACAAGTAGTAAATATGGAGAATTTTCCTCCGCCTACTATATCAAATTCAACCTCAACTCCGGTTGACTTTCCGATCCAGTTACGCTGGATTGCCTTTGTTGATTCAGGCCAGTCTATTTCTTCAAGTCCTTCAAGAAGCTTTTCTGCAAATGCAGGCTGGTCGATTACCCACTGCTTCATATTTTTGCGGACAACGGGGAAGCCACCTCTTTCTGACTTACCGTCAATGACCTCGTCATTTGAAAGTACAGTTCCAAGCTCCTCGCACCAGTTTACAGGCATATCGATATATTTTGCATAGCCGTCCTCATAAAGCTGCTTGAATATCCACTGAGTCCACTTATAAAAGCCGGGATCAGAGGTTGCAATCATCTTTGACCAGTCGTAATCAAAGCCGAGCTCCTTGAGCTGCTTTGAAAATGTCTTGATATTTTCCTGGGTAAAGCCGTTCGGATGATTTCCTGTTGTCACGGCATACTGCTCTGCCGGAAGTCCGAATGAGTCATAGCCCATCGGGTGAAGTACGTTGTATCCCTGCATACGCTTCATACGTGAAACGATGTCGGTAGCTGTATATCCTTCTGGATGACCTGCATGAAGGCCTACTCCTGACGGATACGGAAACATATCAAGTGCATAGAACTTAGGCTTGCTGAAGTCCCAAACATCAGTTTTGAATGTTTCATTTTCTTCCCAGTATTTCTGCCATTTCTTTTCGATAGCGGAAAAATCGTATCTGCTCATTTGTATCATTCCTTTAATCAATTATTTATGCTGAACTTATTTGTGAAGTGCTCCCTGATACTGCTGTTTGTACAGAGCAGCACCGCACAGACGATATCTATAACTGCCTCGATGAGGTATATAAGGTGGCTGCTTATATCTGAAATATTTGCCGGCAGATTAACAAGCACTATAATTGCAAGTATTCCTGCCACGACATAATTGGTATACTTTATGCCACTCCATAGTGCACAGCAGAGAGCTGCGGCAATCAGGAGACCGCTTATATCAAGTCCTCCGCCGATTATCATATTCAGAACGCACTTAATAATGAGATATGCACCTATGCCTACGCTCATTCTTCGTCCGCTTTCATTATTCGTATTCATTTATTCCTCCGTAATCAATTCACTTATGTCAAGCAGTTCACCGTCTGCCCACAGACTTTCAAGCTTATAGAAATTACGTGCTTCCTTATAGAACACATGAACGATAATATCGCCGTAATCAAGAATAATCCACGTATTTCCTGTATCGGCTTCACGTCTGAGGGGCTCTGTTCCCTTCTGTGACATAACAAACTCAACCTCATCGGCAAGTGTTCTTGTATGAGTATTGCTTGTACCGTTTGCGATTACAAAATAATCGGCAAGGATTGTCAGGTCAGAAATCCCGATAGCCTGAATATCCTCAGCTCTTTTACTGTCAAGAGTCTTTATAATAAGCTCAAGCTTTTCCTTTTCATTCATAGTTTTCACCTTTCTTTCAAATCAGCCTCTCGGCGGTTCAGTAGCGTTTTCAAGCTCGGATAATGTTGCTCCTGTATCGTCGTATACGCTGTAGTTATGAACTTTATAGTATTCAACAATTGATGATTCATATATAGTCATCTTTTTCTGGTATGGTCTGTAATATTTATTGAGCATATCAATGGTCTGCTGTTTATGCACCGAATAAATCGAATACGCATTGCCGTCAGGAGCAATATATGGTGCTTCTACAGGAGTACCTTCTCCGGGTACCATATTTACCATGACATTCTCCATTGAAAGTGTAGCCGCAAAATCAGCAAGCTTGCTCAGGTCATCAACACTCATATCGGTTGCAATCCATTTGTTCGTGTATATCTCCTTCAGATATGAATACAATTTGAGATTACCCTCGTTTTTTACAATATCAAAAAGCTTGTTCATTGCAGCAGCCATGAATCTTCGCTGGTTCTTCATTCTGCCGATATCGCCCTCAAGCCATTCATGACGGTAACGTACAAACCATTCAGCCTGTTCACCGCTGAGTGTTGTTTCACCGGCGGGAATAAGCTTTCCTGCCTCATAGAGGATTTCCTCATCAAGTGTAATCGGAATTCCACCTACAAGATCAACCATGTCAACAATATCGTAGCAGGCAGTTGTGATATAAGCGTCAATCGGGATTCCGAAGTTTTCCTGAACAGCATTTACAACTCGCTGAATAGGAGAAACTGAGCTGTCACCAAGCTGGTAGATACTGTTGAACTTTCCGCTTGAAGAGCTTGTATAATCAGGAAAACAGGTGTCACGTGGAATCTGGAGGATATTCAGCTTTGCAGCAGCAATATCAAACTGACACACCCAGATAACATCGGTATTCATAAGTTCCTCATCGAAGCCGAGGAAAAGCACGGTATACTGTCCCTCAACAAGCTGCGGCAGGTCCAGACCGTCGTTGAAATCCTCAGGCAGAACATCATAATCAACCTGAGGCTCAACAATTGTTTTATCAATTTCTCCTTCAATCTCAACAAGAGGCTGCCAGCGCTTCAGATAAGTTATAATCGAAACCTTTTCATCGGGCTGTCCTTTTTTCTTGTAGCGAAGAATCGGGAGATTCAGCACAAGAGCACCGATAATCACAAGACTCATCACTATTGCGCCTGTTTTTACAAGGAAATCCTTCCATGAAAACTTCTTTTGCTTGTCCTGATTTTTTGAATCTGCATTATTTTCGGGAATATCAGATCCTGATTGCTGTGTGTCAGCTTCATTATCCGCATGAGACGGATCAGGCTGTTCTGCCTCGTATCTTCCATGGTAGACACCGGAAGGTTCCGCTTCATATTTTCCATGATATTCCTGCTCAGGAGCAGTTTCGTGAGCATTATGACTGACTTTCTGCAAACCGTTACCGGCTGTGCTTTTGCTCGGATTGACTCTCACAAGCTTACGCAGAGGCTTCGGCTCCGGTGATAACGGTTGTTCGTTAATCACCTCATTAATGTCTTTCTCGTTCATTTGAGCCCTCTTTTCAAATAGTTCTAATTATTTTTCTCTTCTCTGTATAGTCGTGTATAGAAATTATATCCTTCGGCAGTGCAGACCGGTACAAGACCGCCTTTTTTCACCACCGATTTCAAAGCAAATGAAAATGCTTCAAGCATTGCCTCGTTAAGACTGCTGTAAGCAATTTTTCTCATTCTGTCAACATCCTTATAGTCCCTGTCGGCAGAAATAAGGTCACCGAGGTAGACTATTTCCTCAAGCCTTGTCATTCCTGCTCTTCCGACAGTATGGAATCTTATGGAATTGAGAATATCAATATCCTCTACTCCGAACTCAGTTTTAATAAAATATGCACCTGCAACAGCATGCCAGAGTGAACGTGTTTCAAGCTCCTCTCTGCAGACTGTAAAACCGCTATGCAGCACAAGCTCCTTTTGTTTTTCATCCGGAAGCTCCTTGCAGACATCATGAAGAAGCCCTGCAAAATAAGCCTTATCCGGATCTTCTCCGTATTTAACAGCAAGCTTTCTGCATTCCGCAGCAACATTCAGCGAATGATTATATCGCTTTGCCGAAAGGTGCTCTTTGAGGTATTTCTTTTTTGCATCGGGATTATACAGCACTTTCGTATCACCTCGTCCGTAATATAAACCCTTCAATCTTATATATTGTACAACATT
>JAGBIH010000087.1 GCA_017935095.1 Ruminococcus sp. | reverse complement strand
TTCATATGATAGGCAGGTATGGCTTTCCCCTCACTGATAAGCACTTCACGGACGAGGAAACTGCATTTGACATTGAGAATATCAGTGCAGCCCTCGCTTTTACCGTCAATAATGCTTTTGCGGACGTTCATGACCAGTCCGTACCAATTTTTATTTGCTTTTCTCAGCACAGCGGAGGTGAAATCCCTCTCCCATGGGAAATCGGGGGAGGTATTGTATTTTTCCTTTACATATCGGAAGATTTCTTCTCTGCTGACAGCCATATTATGCCTTGAATGCAGCAATTGACTGCTCAATCTTAGCCATTTTCTCCTCAGCCTTTGCAAGCTTGGCCTTTTCAGCCTCTATGAGCTGGGCAGGAGCCTTTGCAACGAATCCCGGATTATTGAGCTTTCCGCTGAGGAAGTCGATATCCTTCTGAACCTTTGCCTTTTCCTTTTCAAGACGTGCAATTTCCTTTTCCTTATCAACAAGCTCGTCCATAGGGATGAATATTCTTGCTGAATCTGTAACGGCGTTTGCACAGTCGGTCAGCTCGAATTTCTCACCGATTTCAACAGCAGAAGCAGATGCAAGCTTTTCAAAGAAAACAGTACAGCTGCTGAAAAGCTCTGCGTCGGCAGTTTCGATAAAGAGCTTAGCCTTAACCGACGGAGGTACGTTCATTTCGGTACGTGTATTGCGGACAGCCTTGATAGCTGAGATAACCTTTTCAAAGCCCTTTTCCTCGGCGGAGTAATCGATAGAGCTGTCGTATGTGGGATAAGCTTCAAGGATAATCATGGACTTTTCATTTGTAAGAACCTGCCAGATTTCCTCTGTTATAAACGGCATGAAGGGGTGGAGAAGCTTGAGCATACCCTGCATTGCCCATACGAGGACAGCCTGAGCCTTTGCCATAGTCTCGCCGCCGGCCTGAATTCTTGGCTTTGTAAGCTCTATATACCAGTCGCAGTAAACGTCCCAGATAAAGTCATAGATTTTCTGTGATGCAACGCCAAGCTCATACTTGTCGAGATTATCGTTTACTTCCTTAGCAAGCTGATTGAACTTGTTAACAAGCCATTTGTCTTCAAGCTCAAGCTCATCGGGAAGACCGTTGAATTCAAAGTCCTCAGGGAGGTTCATCATGATGAAGCGTGAAGCATTCCAGAGCTTGTTTGCGAAGTTACGTGCAGCCTTTACCTTGTCGTCGATATAACGCATATCGTTTCCGGGAGAATTTCCGGTTGCGAGCATAAAGCGGAGAGCATCGGCACCGTATTCGCTGATAACCTCAAGAGGGTCAATGCCGTTGCCGAGTGATTTTGACATCTTGCGACCCTGAGAGTCACGTACAAGACCGTGAATGAGTACTGTATCGAAAGGCACCTTGCCCATATTTTCAAGACCGCTGAACATCATTCTGATAACCCAGAAGAAAATGATATCATAGCCTGTTACAAGAGTACTTGTGGGGTAGAAATAATCATAATCCGGTGTTTTTTCAGGCCAGCCGAGTGTTG
>JAGBIH010000086.1 GCA_017935095.1 Ruminococcus sp. | reverse complement strand
TATTATTGAGGAGAGACTTGTCGATTTATCTGAGTATATTACTGATGACGAAAAATACCAGCTTTTGCTGAGGACTCCATCTGCAGTACTTGGTTCATGCAGAAGAAAGCTGCCGGATTATAATGAGGACAGTAGTGTATATGACAAAATTACAGATGTTCTGCGTCGCAATGACATAGGAATGTTCTTCTACATAGGTGGAAATGATTCTATGGATACTGTAGCAAAATATTCTGCATATTTATCAGAGCAGTCAATCGAAGATATAAAAATTATCGGAATCCCGAAAACTATTGACAATGACCTTTGCGGTACAGACCATTCTCCCGGATTTGGTTCAGCGGCAAAGTATGTTTGCATGACTGTTCAGGAAATTACAAGAGACAGTAATGTTTACAATACACCGTCGGTTACAATTATTGAAGCTATGGGACGCCACGCAGGATGGCTCGCTGCTTCATCCAGCTGTATAAGGGTAAATGGTGAAAGTGCGCCTCATCTTATTTATCTTCCTGAGACGACATTCAGCATTGAAAAGTTCCTTGAAGATGTAAAGGAACAGATGAAAAAGCATAAAGCCGTAATTGCAGTTGTTTCCGAGGGTGTAAAAACTGCTGAGGGTAAATTTGCTGCTGAGGAATTCCAGTCTGGACAGAAGGACGTTTTTGGTCACAGTTATCTTTCCGGCATAGGAAAGTTCCTTGAAAAGCTTGTAGCTGCTGATATAGGCTGCAAGGTGCGTTCTATTGAACTTAACGTAATGCAGCGATGTAGCTCGCACACTGCTTCGCTTGAGGACATACAGTCAGCGGAAGCTATCGGTGCAGCAGCAGTTGAAGCAGCACTCAGTGGAAAAACAGGCTGCATGATGACCTTTGTAAGAGAGTCTGATAAGCCGTATTCATACAGAATCGAGACAATGCCGGCTTCGGAATCTGCAAATAATGAAAAGCTGTTCCCGAGCGAGTGGATATCCGATGATGGAAATGATGTTAGACCTGAGGCGCTTGACTATTTTATGCCGCTTATTCAGGGAGATCTTCCACCTGTCATTAAGAATGGTATGCCGCTTCACATGATAATAGAATAAGAATTAAGGCAATATCGAACAAAGCCATAAGTCCATGGCTGTGCGATATTGCCTTTTTATTACGTTCACCATTGATAAAAATACCGGAGAGGGTAGACCCTTTCCGGTATTTTTTGCTAATATTATTTATGCAACTGGAAGCTTTTCGTTCAGCATAAGCTTATAACGCTGGATTTCAAGAGCGTCTTTGACAGTGATACCATCTCCGTCGCCGTATACGTCACCGTTGATTTGTCCCTGAGCAGTTATATGTCCCTTAGCTGTACCGTTGATTCCGTACTTATCAGGATTTGAAACGGACTGCATAATCAGAACAGCGTCAGCAACATTAACAGCCTTATCGCAGTTTGCATCACCATAGAGGATGTCTCCTGAAGGAGTTGACGGTTCTGTCTTAGCGCCGTCAGGTTCGACACCCCATACAAGCTGGTCGTCAACGTACATCGTAATCTTGTCATACTCAGAAGGTGCTACATTAAGAGACACTCCAAGTTCATCAGCTGTTTTGAGTTCGCTTCTGCTGTAGTCATTAGCAGGATCCCATATGAAAGTGAACTCATCATTCTGCTTTGTATCCATAAGAGCAAACTGGAACTGTTCACTTCCGTAGAACTGATAATCCTTCCAAGCCATTTCAATATAGCAGCCGCCCTTATCATCGTATTGTACGAGCTCGTAGGTAACTACGCTTTCGCCGTTGGAATTTGATTTGATTGAGTCATAGTCAACACGAACCTCAATGTCGTCGATAGTGTGGCCGTTTGCAATAAGCTCCTCGATATTGAAATAGTAGCGAGCCTTGATATTATCAAGATAACGTGGAGGTAGGAATGATTCATTGGAGATTTCAATGAGAACCTGAGTTGCCATATTGTCTTCCTGACCTACAGCTGCTTTAAGAGAATATTCCTTGATTTCGCCCTTCATACTTTCCTCGGTAGGAGGGAAGTTTTCAACGATTTCATCGCCGGCGTCTCTGCCGTAGTATTCGTAAAGACCTGCACAGGCACCTACAAAGCCGGCGTTATAGTCAACAGCAACCTCATTATAAATATAGTCTTTGGTGATATCACGGTGATAATCGTTAGCGTCAGGACCGCCTACAAGAGCACCCCAGAGAACGTGTACCTGATCAGCAGGCTCATCCATGCTGAGAGTTTTTGAACCATGTGATGCACGATGATGAGGATGGCTTGCGCCGTTTTCAAGGTCGTAACCAACAATGTAAGAACGTCCCATCGGATTATTGCCCATGATGTATTCCATCTGACCCTTAGCCCATTCAGCGAATGTATAATCGCCTGTCTCCTTAGCGTAAACGAGAGCCTCAAGCTGAGCAGCGGTATCGTAACGTGCAGAGCCATAGTCGTTCAGCATAGCAAAGCCTGCAGGTGTCTTTCTAAGCCATGCGCCGTCCTTTTCGGGGAGGTCAGCAATTTCCTCAGCAGTAATTTTTGTCTGCCATACGGAGTCGTCTGTGCCGAAATCCTTATGGCCTGTTACAGCGGCAGGAAGACCTGTAGCCTTGGCAGCATCTTCAGGAGTCATACCTGACCAGTACTCAAGGTTCCAGCGGAAGATATACCAGTCACGTGAGCAGTTTGTGATAGGAGCGAGCTTAGCGAAAACGCCGCCCCAGACTGTATCCCAGCAATGAACCCAGATATTCTGCCAGCAGTTTCCTGTGTCCTTGATAATACGCTTGAGATATCCTGTATACGGGTGAGCACCCATGTCTCCTGTAACAGTTTCATCAACACTTATAATATCATCAATATAATCCCAGTTTTCAGTACACTCATAGAGCCATACAGCAGCCCATGCAAGCTCGTCATAGTCATAGCTTGAGGTGTAGAAGCCTCCGTCGTAGCCAAGAGATGTAACAGTGAGGTCAAGTGCTTCCTTATCCTTATTGATTTCGTCAGGATTTTCGTCGCCCTTTTCCTCTTCCTCCTTGTCTATCTGGTCCTGAGTCTTTTTACCCTCGGAGTGAGTCTTTACAGCAAAATCATAGAGCTTCAAAGCTGTATCGAGTGACTGCTGAGCGTATTCAGGGTCACTGTCCTTGAAATTGAGGTAATTTACAGCAAGTGAAGCTGCAACACCGGCACACATATCGGAAGCCGGAGTCTCAACAGTAGCAAAGTAAGCAGGACGTGCATAGTCGAGCAGACCTTCATTCTGAAGCTCAGGAGTCAGCCAGTAGTTATGGTCGATATTACCCTCACCTGTCTGATAGCAGAAAGCGAGGATATCGCCGTTCTCGTCGAAATAAGTACATTTAAGATAGAAATCATTGAACCAGCGGAGGATATCCTCGATGTGCCAGTCAAGACCGAGATCGGTATAGGCATCACGGAATTCATAGTAACCCCAGCCGAGAGTTGAAGCGGCATAGCTTCCGGGGAGGCAGAACTGAACGCAGTCACCGGCATCATGCATACCGCCTGCAACGTCGATAGTGCCATCGCCGTCAGGGTCAAGAATATCCTTGTGTTTATCGATGAATTCCTGAGAAAGATTAGTACCTTTCTTTCCAGCAGTCATAGGTATAAGCGGAACTTTAGCATCCTCGACATGACAGTCGCCGCGCCATTCAAGGTTACCGCCTGTGATACCATAGCCGCATTTGTTTGCATCATAGAAATACATAGACAGCTGCAGAGCCTTAGCAAAGTTGATTTCAGAGTCGGTAACGGATTCTGAATAGGTAGGTTTCATAACCTCGTCTTCCTCAATTTTATCGGCAGCATAAACCGAAGGCATCATACCTGCAATAACAGCTGCGCCGAGTCCGGCTGACATAAGCCGTCTGACAAAGTGTTTACTGCTCATTAAAATCCTCTTTTCTTTATAAAATTAAAGCAGATTCTTTTTTTTGAGTCTGTCAAAAACGATATTATATCCGTCATTACCGTCCTTGAGGGAGCGGTTTACTCTGCTTATTGTAGCAGTACTTGCACCGGTTTCAGTGACAATACTATTATATACTCTGTGTTCATCGAGCAGCTTTGCTACGTGAAGTCTCTGAGCGAAGGATTTAAGCTCAATACTTGTGCAAAGGTCGTCAAAAAACTTATAACAGTCATCAATGGAATCGAGTGTAAGAATTGCTTCAAAGAGCAGATCCATGTTTTCGGATTTAATTTTATCAATCATAGTAATAACTCCAATCTGCCGTAAGGCACAAAATATACAATTTTATACTTTACATTTTAACACATTGCAATGCAAAAGTAAAGAACTTTTCACATTAAAAAATAAAAAAAGTGTGAATAGAACATGAATATTCTGAGCCTTAGTGTAAATCATACCACAAATTAAACAAGAAGTAAAGTTCTTTTTGTAATTTTAGCAAAAAATAGCCGATTCAGACAAATTATAGCAAAAAACTGTAGGTATACTTAATAAATTCTACTTAAATTAATGCTTAAATAATCTTTTGTATAAGCTGAGTGATTATATAAGCCGGCGGCTACAGACAATGAAATCTGGTACTTGCATTTTTTCGTAGTTTATAGTATAATGATAAAGCCGACGAGTGGCGGTAAGGATAGGATAATTATGATTATACCGGAAATGTGGTGAAATAAATGGAACAAACCATTAAAAGTGATAAAAATACAGAAAACGGAAATGTTCTGTATACGGTTGCTATGAGAGGACTTGTAGCATTTCCGAAAATGGTGATGCATTTTGACGTATCACGTGAGAAGTCTGTAAAGGCAATTGAGCGTGCGCTTAAAAACGGCGGAAAGCTCTTTCTTGTAACACAGCATGAGACATATGTTGATAATCCGAAAGCATCTGAGCTTTACAAGGTCGGAGTAGTTGCTGATATAAAGCAGGTTCTGAAGCTTCCTGACAATATAATGAAGGTATTGGTAGAGGGAGTATATAAAGCAAATCTTGTACGTCTGATTGATGACGGCGAGGCTCTTATGGCTGAGGTGAAACGTACGCCTACATATTCAAGAGCAAAGTATGACGATGTTGAAGCTGAAGCGCTCATGCGTTCTGTCAAGGACATTTTTGAACGATACTCCTCATTTTTTCCGAGAATGCCGAAAGAGCTTCTTGCTTCGGTAATGACTCAGGAATCACCCATAAAGCTTTTTGAGGCTGTGACTTTTAATTGTAATCTTAATTACAGAGATAAGCAGACACTGCTTGAAGAGTCGAATGTGCTTAATAAGCTTTCAGTGCTGTTTGCCTGCTTGACATCTGAGGTTGAAATACTTGAGCTTGAAAATCTTATTAATGAGCAGACGAAGAACAGTATTGAAAAGGGACAGAAGGAGTATTATCTCCGTGAACAGATGAGAGTGATTCAGGAACAGCTCGGCGAGGATGACGGTGACGAGGTTTTCAGTTATATCAACGAAATTATGGAGCTGAAAACTGATGAAAAGAGTAAGGAGAAGCTCTTAAAGGAAGCTGATAAGCTTACAAAGCTGCCTCCATCATCTCAGGAAGCATTTGTGATCAAGAATTATCTTGATACAGTTCTTGATCTTCCTTGGGGTAAATATACAAAGGCAAAGCTCTCACTCGATAAGGC
>JAGBIH010000085.1 GCA_017935095.1 Ruminococcus sp. | reverse complement strand
GGGGTATACGTAATCCTGAATGAATTCTTCCTTAAGATCCTCGATATAGAGCTTTGAAGCGCCTGTCTTGATAGCCTTTTCCTCAAGACCGTCAAGCTCAGTACCCTGTCCTACGTCACCTGAAACAGCGATAACCTCGCAGTTGTTGTAGTTTTCCTTGAGCCACGGAATGATGATAGATGTATCAAGTCCGCCTGAGTATGCAAGAACTACCTTTTTGATATCCTTCTTGTTAATCATAAAAATACCTCCTGATAATAGACGCCGCTGCGGCGTGAAAATACATAATAATACAGATGAATCAGCAGGCCTTCTGACTGCTCATTCAACTTATAAATATAATTATACACACCCTGAAAATATTGTCAAGAGGTATTGAATAAATATTCATTATTCCAGAAAATATTCACTAATATACAAATATTATTCGCTTTCGGTGTTTTTCCGTCAATAAATATCTGTTCTATTTGTAAAGGCTTACAATTTTTTCTGAAATGCTGATTTCCCCTTGAAATTGATTTAAAAAAATGCTATAATTACATTGTATAACTACGCAAACTTACTTTTGAAAAATATTACGAGCTATACAGATCACTCAGGAGGTAATACTATGAGAGAGAAAAAAGGTACAAAAATCACTATCTTAGGAGTCGGCAACGTGGGCGCAACCATCGCTTATACCTTGGCTGTTGCCGGAACCTGCTCCGATGTAGTGCTTATTGATATAAATAAAGAAAAGGCAAAGGGCGAGGCTATGGATATCCGTCAGGGTGTTTCCTTCGGCCACAACGTCGAGGTCTACGACGGCACTTATGAGGACGCTGCAGATTCTGACATTGTCATCGTTACTCTCGGCGTCGGAAGAAAGCCCGGACAGACTCGTCTCGATCTCGCTCAGACAAACGTAAATATCATCAAGGAGGTTATGCCTCAGATCGCAAGATTTGCACCTGACGCAATTTACATTATCGTAAGCAATCCTGTTGATATCCTTACATATGTCACACTCAAATGCACCAACCTTACACCAAAACAGGTAATCGGCTCCGGTACAGCACTCGATACATCACGTCTCCGTGCTGTTCTCGCTGACCATCTTGAGCTCAGCCCCAACAGTATTCATGCATACGTTTTTGGCGAACATGGAGATTCTTCATTTATTCCATGGTCAATGACAAGTATTGCAGGCGTTGAAATGGACGAATACATGGAGTCACAGAATCACCAGAAATTCAACGATGATGAGATCATTGAGGAAGTACGTATGGCAGGCTCTGAAGTTATCAAGCGCAAGGGCGCTACCTTCTATGCTATCGGTATGGCAGTAAACAAGATCTGCGTTTCTATCCTCCGTGATGCAAATAATATCATTACCGTTTCATATCTCATAAACGACAAATTCGGCATCAATGACATATGTCTCAGTCTGCCCGCCGTTCTCGGAAGCAACGGTATTGAGCGTGAGGTTACTCCGAAGCTCACCGACGAGGAAATCAAGAAGCTCCAGGCAAGCGCCGCAGCTCTCAGAGAAGTAATAGATCAGATAAATTTCTGATAAATCAGGAGGTACCCCTATGAGCCTGAATGATACACCCTCAGGCGAGCGTCTGCATATAAGCTTCTTCGGGCGCAGAAATGCCGGCAAGTCAAGTCTTGTCAACGCTGTTACCGGTCAGGAGCTTTCGGTTGTTTCCGATGTCAGAGGTACTACAACCGACCCTGTCACAAAGGCTATGGAGCTGCTGCCGCTTGGTCCGGTTGTAATTATCGACACTCCCGGCATCGACGACGAGGGTGCTCTCGGCGAGCTGAGAGTAAAAAAGACAAGACAGATACTCAACAGGACTGATATTGCAGTTCTTGTTGTGGACTCAACAGCAGGACTCAGCTCTGCAGAAGATGAGCTGCTGAAAATTTTCAGCGAAAAAAAGCTCCCTTTTTTAATAGTATATAACAAATCAGACCTCAGAGAAAAAACTGACTGCGCCGAAAATGAAATTTCCGTCAGCGCAGCAAACGGCGACAACATAAATGAACTTAAAGAAAAGCTCGCTGTGCTTGTCAGAAAAAACAACGAGGAAAAACATATAATCGGAGATTTTCTTTCCGAAGGCGATTTTGCAGTTCTGGTTACTCCGATTGACGAGGCTGCTCCGAAAGGCAGGATTATCCTCCCGCAGCAGCAGACTATCCGTGATATTCTCGACTCCGGAGCAATAGCTGTCGTGACAAAGGAATCAGAGCTTGCAGAAACGCTCAGCAAACTTGGTACAAAACCAAAAATAGTCATCACCGACAGTCAGGTTTTCGGAATGGTCAGCAGAATTGTCCCCGAAGACATTCCCCTGACCTCATTTTCAATCCTCATGGCACGCTACAAAGGCTTCCTCGATACCGCAGTAAAAGGAGCTGCCGCAATTTCCTCGCTCAGCGACGGAGACACAATCCTCATCTCCGAGGGTTGTACTCATCACCGTCAATGCGGTGATATCGGCAGTGTAAAGCTGCCTGCACTCCTTAGAAAAACTACAGGAAAATCGCTGAATATCGAGCTTTCCTCCGGACATGAATTTCCCGATGACCTTTCACGCTACAGCCTTGTTATCCACTGCGGAGGCTGTATGCTGAACGAGCGTGAGGTGACATACCGAAGAAAGTCTGCCGAGGAACAGAACGTACCATTTACCAATTATGGTATAGCTATCGCCTGTATGAACGGCATACTAAGACGCAGCATCGGCATTTTCCCCGAGCTGCTTGCGGAGCTTGACCGCAAATCATCAATAAAATAAAAAACCGATTTCTCCCGAATCGCATATAATAAAGGCAGTACCGCACGATTTTTGTGCGGCAGATGATGTACAAAGCCGTCAGGCGGTCTTTATGCGGTATTGCTGAAATATTCCCGTATAAAATCAGCCGAAGGTGCAATAATATAAACAGCAGCATCACTAATTAATAAATTCGGGAGATTAACATTATGCCGGTTAAAAGAGGAGAAATATATTACGCCGACCTGAGTCCGGTTGTAGGCTCGGAGCAAGGCGGAATCAGACCTGTACTTATCGTTCAGAATGACGTAGGAAACAAGCACAGCCCAACTGTCATAGCCGCCGCAATTACAAGTCAGCGTGACAAAACACACCTGCCGACACATATAGAGGTGCAGGCTGAAAAATGCGGCCTTGCAAAGGACAGTATAGTGCTTCTTGAACAGATACGCACAATCGATAAAAAACGACTCAAGGACAAAATGGGCGAGCTCGACCTCCGCTCTATGAACAAGGTCAATACAGCATTGTCAATAAGCTTCGGTCTGGAGCTGTAAAGCAGGGACACGTTTTAAGGGTATTATTCGTATAGAGTCTATATGTATATTTATCGGTGGAAACCTTTCTGAAGAAAGGGTTTTCCTCAATAATATACGTAAAACTTCTGTGAGAGTATTACCCTTATGACGTGTTCCTGCTTTTCACTTGAAAATTCCGCTTACAACAGGTACTGCCACGCTGAAACCGACTGCAATGAGCAGCTGCTGCGAGGTAAGTGATACTGTTTCAAATACGGTCTGGAGCTGAGGAACTGCCACAGCTGCCGCAAGGACTCCGAACGAAAACAGTACCGCAAACAAAAGTCTGACGTTATTGAAAAGATTAATTCTGAACAGTGATTTTGTCTCGGATTTGCACTCAAATACGTGTATCAGCTGAGACATTACCAGAGTTATAAGCGCCGCAGTACGTCCTGCCTCAAGAGTTCCGCCTAAGCGCATGACCATTGTGAAAGAAGCAAGAGTTGACAGACCGATAAAAATTCCCCTGAACACTATTTTCGCCATCAGACCTCCTGAGAAAAAGCCCTCTGTGGATTTTCTCGGAGGTCTGCTCATTATGTCACTCTCAGGCGGTTCAAGTCCGAGGGCGATTGCCGGCAGACCGTCCGTTACCAGATTGACAAGCAGAATCTGCACAGGAAGAAGCACTATCGGCATTCCCATAAGAATACCCAGAAACATAGTAAGCACCTCTCCGATATTGCAGGACAGCAGATAGCGCACAAACTTGCGTATATTGGAATAAACACAGCGTCCCTGCTCAACAGCATTGACAAGTGTGGCAAGATTGTCGTCAAGGAGAATAACATCCGCCGCCTGCTTGGTGACATCTGTTCCTGTAACACCCATTGCAACTCCGACATCGGCCTCCTTGATTGCAGGGGCATCGTTCACACCGTCGCCCGTCATTGTGACAATCTCTCCACGACGCTTGAGACTGCGGACAATTCTGAGCTTATGAACAGGCTCAACCCTTGCAAACACCGTATATTTCCCTATTTCACGGTCAAGCTCCTCATCCGACATCCTGTCAAGCTCCGCACCTGTCATAGCCTTGCCGCCCTTAAGCAGACCTGCCTTTCTGGCAACTGCCACGGCGGTATTTTTATGGTCGCCTGTTATCATCACAGTCCTTACCGAAGCATTGGCGCATTTTCTTATTGCAGCCTTTGCCTCCTCACGTGGAGGGTCAATCATACCTGAAAGCCCCAGAAAAACAAGATTTCCCCTGTCGGGGTCAAAGGTATCGGAATTACAGCAGGCAAGCGCAAGAACTCTCAGTGCCTTATCAGACATTTCAAGCGCCTTTTTCTGTATCACACTGCGCACTGCCGCAGTCATCGGCTTAAGCTCACCCTTTTCGTCCATATACTGCGAACAGCGCGGAAGGATAACCTCCTCCGCCCCCTTGAAATAAATCCTCTTTTCATTTCTTACAGCACAATAAACCGCCATAAAACGTGTTTCGCTGTCGAAGGGATACTCATCAAGGCGGCGGCAGTTAGCTTCAAGCGAGGCTCCGGTGATGCCCACCTTGGCAGCTGCAACAAGCAGCGCAATTTCGGTCGGGTCACCTGTTACCTGCCATTCTCCTTTGCCTGAGACTGCTCCCCTGTTGCGGCTTCTGGTCTGACCTGAGGTTGAAATTGTCGCCGTAGAGCACATTACTCCACAGCACATAGCCTCGGCAAGAGCCTTTTCGTTCAGAGGATTGATTGCAATATTCTCCTCACCCTTAGTAACCTCACCGCTTATGCGATAACCCATTCCGCTGAAATAATAGCTTTCACCTGCCGTACACAGCTCTGTGACGGTCATTTTATTTTCGGTGATTGTACCCGTCTTATCGGAGCAGATTACCGAAGCACAGCCGAGAGTCTCAACACTGTGCAGCTTATTCACAAGAGCCTTTTGTCTGAGCATACGGTTTACCGCAAGCGCAAGTGCAATTGTCACTGTTGCAGGAAGTCCTTCGGGAATTGCAGCAATTGCCACAGTAATTCCCGTCATAAGCATGGTGAAAACCTCCTCGCCACGCAGCACGCCTGCTCCGAAAACAGCCACACAGACTATAAGGCAGATTACAGCAACAACCTTTCCAAGCTCCGCAAGACGCTTCTGGAGGGGAGTCATCTCCTTATCAATATCCGTGAGCATTTCTGAAATTCTGCCCATCTGGGTATGTCTTCCCGTTGCAATTACACGGGCACGGCAGCTGCCCTTTGTAGCCGAAGTTCCGCAATAAACGATATTAAACTTATTGAGCGAGTTATCCGTATCATCTGCAGAACCTGCCGATTTTGCAACAGCCTCGGATTCGCCTGTAAGAATTGATTCATCCGCAAAGAAGCCCGAAGCTCTCAGCACAACGCAGTCAGCAGGGATACGGTCACCTGCTTCAAGCTCGATAACATCATCGGTTACGAGCAGGGACGCATCAATCACTTTAAGCGTTCCGTCACGATAGCATCTTGTTGTCGGAGAGGTCATTGACTTCAGCGCTTCAAGGGTATGCTCTGTGCGGAATTCCTGAATAAAGCCTAAAACAGCGTTAATGAGAACTATCAGGATTATCGTTACTGCATCGGAAATTTCTCCGAGCAGCACTGAAACGACCGTCGCACCAAGAAGAATCATCACCATCAGATCCTTGAACTGTCCGAGGAAAATTTTTAACGGTCCGCTTTTTTTACTTTCTGCGAGTACATTTTCTCCGTCTGTTTTCAGCCTCGCCGCTGCTTCCTTTTCTGTAAGACCCATATTTTTCACCCTTTCGGAGGTTGTTTGTCCTTACAGAATATGCGGACAAGAGAAATGATATGCTTAAATATTATTGTATCTGCATATCTGCCGGAAATTGAGTTATAATAAGCGCATACCACAAACGGAGGTGCAAACATGGCAGAACATATCGCTCAGGGAGTTTTCAGGCTTGATTCTCCCGTAAAAATAGAAAGCTTTGCTGCTGTTGCAGGCGGTAAGGAGGGCAAAGGCCCTCTCGGAAAATATTTCGACGAGGTTATTGAGGACAGCCATTTCGGTAAGCAGACATGGGAACAGGCTGAAAGTCAGTTTCAGCTTGAAGCGGTCAGCCTTGCAATCAGAAAAGCCGGACTTGTCAAAGAGGATATCGGCATTATCTGTTCAGGCGACCTTATCAATCAGTGTATCGGCTCTACCTATGGTCTGAGAGAGCTTGAAATCCCCTTTCTCGGAATTTACGGTGCCTGCTCAACTATGGCTGAGGGGCTTCTGATCGGGTCAATTCTTACCGAAAACAACGTCTCTGACCGTACAGTCGCCGTGACCTCATCGCACTTTTCAACAGCTGAGCGTCAGTTCCGTTTTCCGCTTTCCTACGGCGGTCAGCGTACCCCGACCTCACAGTGGACCTGTACTGCTTCAGGAGCTGCGGTATTGTCCAAGGAAAACGGCTCCATAGAGATTGTCGGCGGCTGTATAGGCAAAATTACAGATATGGGAGTAACCGACATCAACAACATGGGCAGTGCTATGGCTCCTGCTGCCGCTGAGACCATACGCCGCTATCTTACCGCAACTAACAGCTCTCCTTCTGATTACGACTATATCATAACAGGAGATTTAGGCATTGTCGGCAGTAAGCTTCTCGTTGAATTCCTCATGAAGCAGGGTATTGACATTTCCGCTCAGCACAGGGACTGCGGCGTTATGATTTTCGACGCTGACACTCAGGATACTCACTGCGGCGGCTCAGGCTGCGGATGCAGTGCAAGTGTGCTTTGCAGTTATTTTCTTCCGATGCTTGAAAACGGCCAGGCAAAAAATATACTCTTTGCCGCTACAGGTGCGCTTATGTCTCCCATGTCGCTCCAGCAGGGCGAGTCGATACCGTCAATTTCCCACCTTGTCCATATCAGAAAGGGGTAAATCATGTTTATTGATATTTTAAAAGCGTTTCTTGTCGGCGGAGCTATCTGCGCAATAGGTCAGCTTCTTATCGACTACACAAAGCTCACACCGGCACGAATCCTCACAGGCTTTGTAGTCGCAGGCGTTATCATTTCTGCCGTCGGATTATATAAACCTCTTGCTGAGTTTGCAGGTGCAGGTGCAACAGTTCCGCTTACAGGCTTTGGTCATCTTCTTGCAGAAGGTGTACGCAGGTACGTTTCCGAAGACGGTTTTATCGGTATATTCACGGGAGGTATGACCGCTGCCGCAGGTGGAATCACCGCCGCAATCCTTTCAGGGCTTATCGCCGCCATTGTATTCAAACAGCGTGACAAGAATTAAGGCAACACAAAAAGCCTGAGAAAATTTATTTCTCAGGCTTTATTCAACTGTCTTTGTTTCATTTTCTGCCAGCTCGAAAAACCATACAGATCATTTATAAAAAATGCAATAAAGCATACAACAATCGAAACATACCGGATGTCATATATACTTGCCAGCGTCCACAGAATTATCAGGACAATATCGTTCGCAGCATATGCCTCCCTATTTCTTGACTGCATTGATAATATCATCAAGAAGTCTGTATATCCAGCTGTCTATTGTTCCGAAAATAAATCCGCATCGTGCCGCCTTGTCAGTATTCAGTGTGGCTTGCTGAGGATATCCGTTAAAGGGAGCTTCGTCGCCATCTTCGGACAATACAGCCCTGCATCCGCTGTTTTCCTCAATATATCTGATTATTTCCGCTATAGAAATGCTGCCGCCTGAACAGCCGTTTATTGCACCTGTAACGTCAGCTTCAACGAGATGTGCAAGAAACAAAGCCGCCTCATATTCGTGAATAAAGCTGATTCTTGAATCCATATCGTCAATATGCATAGGAATGCCATTTATAATATGGTCCGCATAAAAGCGCAGTCTTCCCGTGTAATCGTTTTCTCCAAGCACTACCGGATAACGGACCGCTATTCTGTTATGATTATGATAGTTCTGAAACAGAGCACATTCCGCCTGCCTTTTACCTTCAGCATAATCGAAATCTGCACGCTCTCCCCATTTCAGCTGATGCTCGGACGGATTGAAAGCCTCCTCATCCGTATTTGCGTGAACATTTTCGTACACCGCAGAGCTTGACATCAGTATATATCTTCCGCACGTCACATTATCGGTCAAGCGTCTTACATCATCAGAGGAATATGCAATTTTATCAATTATTACGTCATATTTTGCACCTGCAAGGCTTGTACATATGCTCGCCTCGTCTGTGCGGTCAAGAATAATCCTTGATACCGACAAACCAAAGGAATCCGACGTTATTCCTCTTGTGGCAATCGTTACCTCATGACCCCTTGCTATAAGTCTTTTCGTCATCGGTATACCGAAATATCTTGTTCCGCCTACGATTAAAATTTTCAACATTTATCACCGCTCTCTTTTGAAAAATCCCGATTCACTCTTTTCTAAATTATACTACCATTCACTTTAGATGTCAAGTATTCATTCTCTCAACGCAGGAATTTATATCGTTTTTTTTCACAATTATTTGTATAACACAACTCGAAATTCTGTAGCATGTTACGATTTTATTTTTTTTCGCAACTTTCTATTGACTTTTTTCTTTTTTTATCATATAATTATTAAGTCGCAGGTTATGTCCTACGATTTCAATGTGGCGGCATAGCTCAGTTGGCTAGAGTACTCGGTTCATACCCGATTGGTCGTTGGTTCGAATCCTACTGCCGCTACCATATCGGCCCGTTGGTCAAGAGGTTAAGACATCGCCCTTTCACGGCGGAATCATGGGTTCAATTCCCGTACGGGTCACCACGCCACATCCCCACAAATGCCTATATATCGGCATTTGTGGGTTTTCTTTTTTCTAAAAATCAGGCATTGGCACTTGTTTGGCACTTATTATCTTTTAACTATTGATTTGGGTATCCGCAGAGCGAAAGCTCCGCGGTACTTTTTTGCTCATAATGCCAGTGCCTGCTGTTCAGCTTCGGTATCGTCTTCGGCAGGACTTTCTTCCTCTGTGCCTATATCGTTTGTGAAGCTCAGTGCATTGCTTATTGCATCGCAGTTGCGAGCCTTAGCTTCCTGAAACATATGAGAATACAGATTCAAGGTAGTTCCTACGACGCTGTGCCCCATATCCGAGGATACCGCTACTACATCAACGCCCTCAAATATCAGGAGGCTTGCATGGAGATGTCGCAGTGAATGGATATTCTTGAACGGCACTCCGATACGCACACAGTAGCCTTTAAGCCATTCAAACGGAGTCTGAGGATTCATCGGAGCTCCGTTCCATTTGGTGAACAGCCTGTCATGGTCCTCCCACTTGGTGCCGAGCTGCTTGGCTTCCGTATCCTGTTCCGCCTTGAACTGCCTGAGTAAGTTCATTATAGAGACAGGCATCTTGGACACTCGCTTTGACTTTCTTGTTTTCGTAGTGTCGGTATAAATGCCCTTCTCAGCTGTATACTGTGATGTTCGGCGGACGTGGATAATGTTGTTTTCAAAGTCGATGTCCTTCCATTCCAAGCCAAGCATTTCGCTGCGGCGGTAACCACTGTATATTGCAAGCAGCAGGTAGACCTGATACTTCATCGGCTCGCCTCTCAGGTTCTCATACAGCTTCTTCACCTCATCTATGGTGTAGATCTGTTTCTCGTCCTGTTCCTGTTTCGGCACATATACTCGTCTGCAAGGGTTGTCCGTCAGCATTCCCATGCGTATAGCATAGCTGAATACGTCACTGATAAAGCTCAGGTGATGCACTGCCGTTTTCCTCGACAGCGGCTTACCTGTGTTCATATTCTTGCCGTTGACAAGCATATCTGTCACGAACTTCTGAATATCACGAGCAGTTATCTTATCAAGCCGCTTGTGACCTATGGCAGGATAGACACGCTTGGTGAGCTGTTTCATTCTTGCGTATGAGGTCGGTCTGAGATTGACTTTGGCATATTCCTCAAACCACTGCTCTGCGAATTTCTCGAACTTGACAGCCGATGTTATCTGTCCCCTTTTGCATTCTTCCTCGAACAGAACTGCCTGACGAGTGAGTTCCTTTTCAATTTGCTTCGGTGTCATACCTGGCTCAGGCTTGTAGCTCTTGAACTGATTTCGCTGCTTGCCGTCTACACCGTAGCCGCATGACACTCTTATCTGGTACGTTCCCTCGGAACGCTTTCTTATTGTCGCCATATATTTAAAAACCTCCGTTTCAAAACTATGGCGCATTTCCTCCACCGACATTATACCACAATTCTGCGGAAATGTCTATCAGAAATGCGCCGTTCGTGTTAAAAATCTACTGTACTGATAAAATCGCTCACGCTGTTTCTCCGCGGAGGTATCTCAGGAAAAGTTCCTTGTTGATGAGGTATTTCTTGCCTGCCATGATATGTGGTACTTGGTCATTGATGCACATCTGACGGACTCTGTACTCGGTCAGCCCTTCCACAAGAGCTGCCGCCTCCTTTATGGTCAGCATTACGATTTTAGTTTCTGTTTTGTTTTCTGCCATTCGATCATACTCCTTCTATTTGTCTTATTTCTGTTTCCTATGTGATTTGAATTGTTCATTTTCATCATTCCTTTGCTAAAAGTAGTGGGTACGGCGTTCACCGTACCCTTAGTCGTTTGTGTTATTATACTATTTCAAGTTCTCGCTACTGCCGATCATCACATCTATGATAAGCTCGGTGCAGTCGCAGAAGCCTTGTATGTAGCTCTCCGCTACCATTGTCTCGGACAGCATTCCTTGCATATCCGTTATCTCGTTCAGCAGCTTCTTATCGTCAGCCGACAGCCTTTTCTCCAGTGTGTCACACATCTCTAGCAGCTCCAGACTTCGCTTTGCGTAGTCGGAGTTCTTTCTCACATAATGCTGACACGGTATGACGTTTCCATAATACAGATCCTGCAACTTCATCGCCGCGGTCACCTCCTGACCAACAATCATACCACAGCACTCAGACGAAATCCATTCATCAGACCTGACGAAAACCGGCTGTTGAAACAGAGCACACCTCACAGGGCTACCCTATGTGTATTCCAAGAGCTTCCTTGCGCTCTCGCTCCTCGGCGAGTGCTTTGCTGTCGGCGTGCTCCCGAGCGTACTCGGTATCGTCGGCAGGCTTGTCCTCGATTATCGAAGCCATAGTTGCAACGCCGCCGACAATGCTATCAAGACCGACTGCGAGATCACTATCCACTTGACTGCTTTCAATCTTAGCTTGTGCTTGTATTCGTCGAGCGCTTTCAGTTTCAAGCCATATTCCTCGTTCAGCTTCCCAGCCTGTGATGACAGGTCGGCTGTTGCTTTTTCCAGTTGAGCCGTCGCTGTTTCCGACAGTTCCGCTGCCTGATTCAGCAGCTCCTGACAAGTCGCTATGGTATCTCTCTGCTCGGAACGGACTGTTTTCAGCACCTGTTCTGTCTCTGATTTTGTTGACAGCACCGAGAGCCTGCTGAGTATTTCGAGCTGCTCCTGCGACATCAGCTTGTTCAATTCTATCAGCGCTCTCCAATTGGAATCGAGCACCAACACTGTCGGCTGAGTGTCCGCCGCTGCCAACAATTCCTTGTCGTACATCTGCTGCAATTCTTCTTGTTTCGAATTCATACTCCATATTCTCCTTTCGATAACGTTCGCCGTGAAGCTTGTTGTCACGGCACTTTCTTTTGTTCGGACAGGTGTAGGTAATGTACTTTCGGTTGTCCTCCCACCTGACATTGTAGCCCTGCTGTTTCATCATATAGCAGAACTGCTTCTTTGACTTTGCCTGTTTCATCACCTGATTGATGACGTTCATCAGTTCCCATTTGAAGCTCTCGCCGCGCTTAGCTGACCTGTATTCGTTGTCGGAGAGGTAGTCTTTATTCATTTTCTTCTTTAGAGTATCAAGCACATGAACTCCGTACCTTTGACAGATCTCATCGCTGAGCTTCATCAGCTGCTCGACTGACTCTTTGTCGGAATGATATTTCTTTCCGTCCTCGTAGCTGACCGAGTTCATCACCAAGTGGCTATGGATATGTTCACGGTCGATGTGAGTTGCGACTACAACTTCGTATTTGTTGAACGCTTTCTCTGTGAGCTCCACTGCAATTTTGTGTGCAAGTTCAGGCTCGATCTCATATCCGCTCGGAAAGCTCTGCACTAAATGATAGTACAGCCGTCCGTCGTTTTTGTGGAACAGGTTCTTAGTCGCGGTCATTTCATCGAGCGCAGACTCGGGTGAGCAGTTGACACCTGTCACGAAACGCTTATCCTCTGACACGGTCTTTTCCTTTCTGCTGACGTAGTTGAGGACGTTCTTCATGCCGCCAGCTGTCTGAGTTTTATTGTTGATAAAATGGATTATGGGCATCACTTCACCACCTTTGCTATCTCACAGACTGCCGCTGTCACTGACCTGTGCTGCTTCACAAGCTCGTCCAGTCGGACAGAGTGCAGCCGTCCTTCGTGTGCCAGCATTGCTATCTGATTGAGATTCCGCCCGATAGCTTTCTGCTGCTTTGCGACCTCGTCCAATCCGTCAGCCACGATGATTTTCTTATCGAGTACCGACCTGAGAACGAAGTCACTGAGGGACAGCTTGTATCGCTGAGCATTGTTGTGTATCCGCTCATACTCGTCATCGGTACAGCGGATAGTGATCGTTCTGTTCCGTTTTCTCATTGTATCACCTTCCTTTCTTTGTGCGATTTTTGAGAGGGGGCTCGGGGTTCGCCCCGACCAGCAAGCATTCGGCGGACTGCCGAATGCGATGCTGGCATTTCATACTTCCGTCGCCAGTACTGCTCTGTCAGCGGTAGTTTTCTCCTTATGCCAATGCCGCCACACTCGCTCCACGTTGCGCCACAATCGCTTTCACCGCCACAGGTGGGATAACTACCCGATTTCTGTATCGGCGGCAAATACGGGCGTTTTTGTGCGTGACAGCAACTCAGCCGTGACAGTAAAACTACCGACACGAGAACCTACTGACACGCTCCGCAGATGAAGCTATATAGAGATTTGTGAGCTGTCTGGCAGTGCCTGCGTGACGGTAACATTTCTACCGTCACTGCTGTCACGCTCGCCGTTGTATTGAAGAATAATAACTCGACCTTTGTGAATTCTTTCGTACTTGAAATCAATTCCGTACTTGCTAAGCTCGTAACCGTTCTGAACTAAATCTCTTGTAACTCGATTCGGATATATCAATTCATCGGTAACCGATTTTAATTCTTCAACCAACTCAGTTGCAGTACCTTCAAAGTGGATTCGCTCTTTGATGAAAAGATAAACAGCAGAGAGAACAATATTGTCGCGACTCTTTTGCGCCGCAGGTTCGTTCTCAACTATCCAGCGCATGACATCGGTATCGAAATGCATTCGCAGTTCAGTGTATTCAATGTCACGCCCCTGACAATACATGATTGCTTTCCCTGAGCCGCACTTTGTTTCCTTGAGTGCAAAGTTTCCGTCAGTAGCACCGCCGATACCTGTACTGCCTGTCATCATATTGAACGGATTATCGTCCTTGCTCTTGCGCATATGATGTATCAGCAGTATGCAGATATTCAAGCGATATGCAAGCTGTTTGAGCGCGATCAGTTCTGCATAATCACTGCCGTAGCTTGACTCAACATTGCTGCGCACCATTTGCATTACATCGACAACAACTATTTTCAAATCATCATGCTCTTTCTTGAACGCTTCTATCTGTTCTTCAAGACCTGCGCCTATCTTATCAGCAGCAAGTGCGAAGTGCAGATTCTCAATCGGTTCGGCGTTCATCTGAAACAATCTGCGCTGTAGTCGCTGATAGTTATCCTCGAGACAAAGATACAAAGCAGTACCCTGAATAGTATCACGTCCGAGTACAGGAACTCCTGTTGCAATGCTGAGACAGATATCCATTGCCATCCAAGACTTACGAACCTTTTGTGCACCTGCAAGGACGTACAGTCCCTGCGTAAGAAGTCCGTCAATGATGAACTCCTTCGGCTTGAATACTGTTGTCAGTATTTCTTCTGCGGTTTTTGTCTGTAACATATTACTCATACGATTCCTCCTTTCTCATAAGATTCTCGAACACAGCCGACAGCGTTTTTTGTTACGGGCAACTGCTCGCGCGAACTATTTGTGTGGGCTGTGTCGGGCGGATATTTGCTCTTTTGATTGAAAAATGTGGGAGCAGTATCCTTTATGCAAATCAACCTGTTTTTGCATATGTTTTTGACTGCTCTGAAACGATTCCGAAACACAAATTCATTTTTATGAGAACTGACCTTTTCTCACTAAAACCTGACATTGACTGCAAAGTGCATAGAATAGAGCTTTGCAGTCATTTCCTTCAAAGCTGTTACGATGACAGTTTTGAATATTTTTCAGTCAAGAAATGAGTGTTTTGGAATGAAAATGTGGGAGCAGTGTCCTTATTGCAATTTGAACTATTTTTGGCACATAGATCAGGCACATCACGAACGGGTCAGTACAAAAGTGCGCGACACATCACGGACCTGCTGCGAACTCACAGCGGTATCCGCCGCACTCTTGCCTGACGAATCAGAAGCCGCCCGACTGCACATCGGACTCATAGACAACCTAAATGCTCGGCTGCCCCGGCACACTCCCATTGCCTGCGACGGTTTTATCACGCTCGGACTGTGGCTGAGTGTAAGTATCCGTTCCCGACTTTCATC
>JAGBIH010000084.1 GCA_017935095.1 Ruminococcus sp. | reverse complement strand
TGTCTTCGGACAGCGTTCGCAACTTTGGTGGGCACTGCCTCTTGTGGAGTCGTTCAAAATTTTCAAGGACATCTACGGCGTCAGCGATGCGGACTATGAAGCGATGCTCACACTCTACAAATCCCTTGTGGATATTGAGCCGCTTCTGCATAAGCCTGTACGTCAGATGTCCCTCGGACAGCGTACCCTCAGCGATATTCTTGCGGCATTTCTCCACAATCCGAAAATCGTTTTTCTGGACGAGCCTACAATCGGTCTTGACGTTTCCATGAAAGCGAAAATCCGCACTCTCATTCACGCTCTGAACAAGGAGAAGAATACAACCGTAATTCTCACAACCCACGATATGGGCGATGTGGACGCTCTCTGTCAGAGAATCGTCATCATCGACAAGGGTAAAATGCTCTATGATAACGATATCGAACATCTGAAAAACTTCTTCGGTTCCTACAGAACCCTGAAAATCCGCATTGACGGCAACCTGAAACAGCTTGCGGAGAAAATTGACAAGGAGCTTCCCGATTTCAAGGTTTCTGCG
Organism: Ruminococcus sp.; assembly: GCA_017935095.1. Taxonomy (GTDB): domain Bacteria; phylum Bacillota; class Clostridia; order Oscillospirales; family Ruminococcaceae; genus Ruminococcus. The sequence continues at coordinate 8,350 of JAGBIH010000084.1, read as the reverse complement.
GATGACGAGTGGATTTCCATTCTTGTTGACGAGGAAAAGTCAAAGGTCATGGAGGTTCTTACGCTGCTTCAGAAGTCCTACGACATCCGTGATATGCAGCTTGAGGAAATTTCCACCGAGGAGGTTATCAAGAAAATCTACGAGGAGGGTGTGCAATGAAGCTGAAAAAACGCCTCACACTCACCCGTGCTGGTATCATTGAGTCCTTGCAGTTCCGACTGGGAACACTGGTGATTATTGCCGGAAATCTGCTGTATCTTATAGTAGTATTCTTTCTATGGAAGGCAATTTACGCCTCAGCTGGTACAGATGTAGTCAACGGCATGACGTTCTCCGACACGCTCATTTACCTTGTATTGGCAACGGCACTGTTCAACTTTATGGAAATGTACATAGTATGGGAAATGGGACGCAGTATACAGTCAGGAAAAATCGCCCTTGACCTGCTCAAGCCTGTAGAGTACAGGAAATATATGTTCTGGTCATACTCCGGCTCGTTTGTAACGCAGTTTTTCTTCACATTCCTGCCGACCTTCATCGTTGTGGCAGCTGTTACTCACGGAGCAATACATTTAGGAATAAATCTGTTGTTCTTCGTAATTTCCGTTGTTATGGCAGTCTCAATCAATTACAGTATAGACTTCCTTGTAGGTACGATTTGCCTTTACACAGAGTCAATCTGGGGTATCAACATCATGAAACAGGTCATTGTTATGCTGCTGTCGGGCGCAACCATTCCTATCGCATTTTTCCCCGAACCGCTGAAAACGATTGCATATTATCTGCCGTTCCAGTCAATCTACAATGCTCCGCTGTCCGTTCTGCTGGACGGAAATCCTCAGCCGCAGACGCTTCTGACAACGCTCGGCATACAGCTGTTCTGGTGTATTGCAATGGCAGTTCTCAGCAAGCTTTTCTGGAAAGTATCGCTGCGGCAGATTACTGTGAACGGAGGCTGATATTATGAAAAGAAAAGGTTTAGGATTCTATCTGCGTATTTACGGAAAAATTCTTGCACAGGACTTAAAGAGCAAAATGAGCTATCGTGCCGACTTTATCATCTCCACAATCGGTATGATTTTCACTAATATTGCAGGCTTTATAAGCTTCTGGATACTGTTCCGCAATTTCCCGTCCATTAACGGCTGGAACTATTACGAAATGCTGTTCCTGTACGGATTTTCATTGGTTTCACTGACTCCGGTACAGTGTTTTTTCGATAACAACTGGAGCCTGCGAATGTATGTGTATTCGGGCGATTTTGTGAAGTACTGCTTCCGCCCGATCAATCTGTTTTTCTACTATCAGTCCGAAGTTTTCGACATCAAGGGGCTCGGACAGCTTGCATTTGGTATTGGTACGATTGCCTACTCATGGAGTAAGCTGGGACTTGGTTTCACGCCGCTGATGCTGCTTAAGCTGATGGTTTTCCTGATCACTGCGTCGCTTATTATGATTGCGTTGCAGAATGCGGCGGCAGCAACCTGCTTCTGGATTCAGAACTCATTCTATGTGCTTGACCTTGTAACACGCTTCAAGGACTATGCAAAATATCCGATTACAATTTTCAGTCCTGTATTCCGCTTTATATTCACTTTCGTAATGCCGATTGCATTTATCGCCTACTATCCAAGTATTGTCATACTCCGACCTGAGGAAGTACCGCTTCTGTCATGGCTTTCGCCGCTGATCGGACTGCTGTTCTTCTGGGCAAGCTACAAATTCTGGATGCACGGTGCACTCAAATACAGCGGAACAGGGTCGTAAATATATCAGAGTGGTGCGTAACAATGGATTTGTTACGCACCTGTTTTTTTATATAAATAGCGCAACAGTTCTTTTAGTCTCACTTCTATTATAATCTCGCATTGTTTTCAGTTCTTTTTTTAAAAAATTTCCTTGACAATTTCATGGAATTATGGTATGATTATTAACGGAGCATGAGTCTGCTCAGATAATCAAATGGAAATTCCGGAATATAGATGTGTGGGCCCTGTGCAACGAGACCCCGTGAACCATGTCAGGCGGGAGACCGAGCAGCATTAAGCGGTTTGTTTTGTGTGCGCAGCAAGCCTGCACATCTATGTTCCGGATTTTTTTGTCTGCCAGACTGTTAAAAGGAGGATTTCTGCCATGTATAAGGCTCTTTACCGCAAGTGGAGACCAATGACCTTCGACGATGTCATCTCCCAGCAGCATACTACAGATACGCTTAAAAATCAGATTATAAGCGGTAAAACTGCTCACGCCTACCTCTTTACAGGCTCAAGAGGTACGGGTAAGACTACCTGCGCCCGTATTCTGGCAAAGGCTGTGAACTGCCGCAATATGGTTGACGGAAATCCGTGCCTTGAATGTGACATCTGCCGTGACGCAGACAGCGGCGCCCTCACCGATATCATAGAAATTGACGCAGCCTCAAATAACGGCGTTGATGATATCCGTGACCTGCGTGACGCAGCAGTTTACACACCCGAAAGAGGCGCTTATAAAATATATATCATCGACGAGGTTCATATGCTCTCTGCAAACGCTTTCAATGCGCTGCTGAAAATTATGGAGGAACCGCCGTCTTATGTGAAATTTATCCTTGCAACTACTGAAATACACAAGGTTCCGGCAACTATCGCCTCACGCTGTCAGCGGTATGACTTCCGCAGAATCAAGGCTGAGGATATTGCTGTAAGACTTAAATATATAGCCTCGCAGGAATCGCTTAATCTGTCCGATGACGGCGCTGCAATGATTGCAAAGCTTGCCGACGGCGGTATGCGTGACGCTGTTTCACTTCTCGACCAGTGTTCAGTCTGCGCAGAGGAAATCAACGCTGAAACTGTTTCAGATACTGCGGGAATTGCCGGAAAGGATTACCTTTATGATATGCTGGAGGCAATTTCAGCTTCGGATACGGCAAAGGCGCTGGCAGTTACAGCTTCGCTTTATGATATGTCAAAGGATCTGACACGTCTTTGTGAAGAGCTTATCACGCAGCTGAGAAATATCATGCTGCTGAAGGTTTCGCCCCAGACCGCAGAAGGCCTCATAATATGTATGCCTGATGAGCTTGCAAGACTTAAAGCGCTCGCTGAAGAATCTGCCCTTGAAACAGTTATGGAGCGGCTTTCAATGCTTCAGGAATGCCGTGAGCGCATGATGAAGGTGATGAACCGCCGTGTTGAGTTTGAAATGACCCTCATAAAGCTATGCGGAAATGTAAAGAATAATCCCGAAACTATTGACAATTCTGAAATTTATGATAAAATAAAACAGTTGGAGAATAAATTAAGCGCTGTTTCTCAGCGTGGAGCTGCGGCTTCTGTAAGAACTGAGGTGCAGGAGACCCTTACGGCAAATAATCCTGCCGCAGAAGCTGAGCCTGTACCGACCGTTGACCTGAAAAAGCTCAGGCCCGAAGACCTTATACCATGCGCAAGATGGGACGAGGTTCTTGAAGAATTCAAAAATGTAAGCCCTGCTGTTGCGGGAAGCCTTGAAGGTTCGGTTGCAGCTACTGCCGGAAATGTAATCTTCATTACCTCGCAGAACAGATTCTTCATCACACTGTTCAAGGTCAGGGAAAATGCGCTCCGGCTCGGAGAAACCATAAACCGTGTGCTCGGACAGCGCTACCTTATACGTGCAAGATGTACAACCACAAAGGACGAGCAGAAAAGTATGGCTGAACAGCTCATAAAAAAAGCTAAGGACAGCAGTATTGAAACGGCTGTTGATAATGAGAATTCGTACCAGTAATATGCTGAGGGCACTCTGAATGCGTCTGAGCTGAGATTTACGGATTCCACACAATAAATAATAAATTCAAAGGAGAATTAAAAATGAAAGCAAGAATACCAAAGAACATGGGCGGCGGCGCTCAGAACATGAATTCAATGATTAAGCAGGCTCAGAGAATGCAGGATCAGATCACTGAGCTTCAGGAGGATATCGAGGGAAGAGATTTCTCTGCAACAGCAGGCGGCGGTGCAGTTGAGGTTGTTGTAACAGGCAAGAAAACTGTAAAGTCACTCACAATCAAGCCTGAGGTTGTTGACCCTGAGGATATCGATATGCTTCAGGACCTCATCATCAGCGCTGTAAACGAGGCTGTAAATAATGTTGAGTCTACAACAGAGGCTGAAATGAGCAAGATTACAGGAGGAGTTTCCCTCCCCGGTCTGTTTTAATCGCTGATGGCTGACCATAATGCTTTGCCGCTGGTGATTCTGGCGGAGAAGTTCGCTTCACTGCCCGGAATCGGTATGAAATCAGCGCAGAGGCTTGCATATCACGTCATGTCTATGGAGACTGCTGCTGTTGAGGAGTTTGCTCAGGCGCTTATCGACGCAAAAAAGAACGTCCGCAGCTGCAGCTGCTGTCAGAATCTTACGGAAAGGGAAATCTGCCCTATCTGTGACGACAGCGAAAGAGATAAAAGCGTTATCTGTGTTGTGGAAAGTCCTAAGGACGTTACCGCATTTGAGCGTACAAGAGAATACAACGGCGTTTATCATGTGCTTCACGGACTGCTGTCACCTATGGACGGTATAACTCCTGATAAGCTTCGTGTCAAGGAGCTGCTTGCAAGAATTGCTCAGGGAGCTGTTGAGGAGGTCATAATGGCTACGAATCCCACTGTTGAGGGCGACGCTACTGCTATGTATGTTGCAAATCTTCTCAAGCCGCTGGGAATCAAGGTCACAAGGCTTGCCTTCGGTCTGCCTGTGGGAGGAATCCTTGAATATGCTGATGAAATTACGCTGTTCAAGGCTCTTGAAAACCGTAATGATATGTGAATCAGGTCTCCCTGAGGGTTTTGCCCTCGGGGAGACTTTTTCCCTGTTTACAGGGATGTAAAAGAACTTTAACATAGCTTTTTCCGCCTTTGTAAAGAAGCTTTGATAGACATTTCCCTACATCCGTGGTATCATAGCATCAGCAGAGGACGCCGGCAGCCTCTGCTTGCAACCACTGCGGAAATGTGATACAATATTATTGCATTTCCTAATACAACAAACCGGAGGTACACTATGGAACTCAGCGGACAGATAAAAAAATACCGGAGCGAGAAAGGCTGGAATCAGGAGACCCTTGCGGAAAAAGCCTATGTCAGCCGCCAGACTGTCTCCAACTGGGAGAACGAAAAAAGCTACCCCGATGTTCACAGTCTGCTGATACTGAGCGGTCTGTTCGGTGTGTCTCTGGACGAACTCGTAAAAGGAGATGTTCAGACTATGAAAGAGGAAATAAGAAAAGACGACATAACCCGTTTCAGGAAATGGTCATGGATATACGCTGCAATGTTCATTGTTATGATACTCATACCTTTCCCTTTGATGAAATTTCTGGGCATGGCAGGAGTTGGAGTATTTGCAGCGTATTCTGCACTGACCATCGCTGTGGCGTTCAAGGTGGAAAAGCTGAAAAAGCAGGACAACATCCACACCTACAAGGAGATAGCCGCCTATCTGGAGGGACGCTCTCTGGACAGCGCTGAAAAGGCTGAAGAGGCTGCAAAGGCTCCCTATCAGCGGGCACTTCTGGCAATATGCTCAGGAGCAATTGCATTCGCAGTCATGGCTCTGCTGACTCATTTCTTCGGATAAAAAAGGACCGCTCTAAAGCGGTCCTTTACTTATCAGTATTTGAACTGGCTGTTGCCTATGAACTCACATACAAGCGAATCGGACGGAATTTCCGATGCTTCAAGCGGCTTTAAATTCTCCAGAACAGTTATAGTCTCCCTTAATTCGGGTACGTCCGACATTTCACGGAGACTGTCGATAAGCTCGTTGCGGTAAGCGCTCAGCTCATATGCCATAAAGGTATCAACATCATAGTCCGAACGGTATTTATACGGCATTATATACTTGTTTTCGCCTGCCTCAACGCTGTGGAACATATTCATTGTTTCTCTGAGAGAACGCTTGCGGAATTTACTGTCTCTTATCATACGGCGAAGCAGTCTCACCCTTGAAGGATGCAGCACTATATTATCATCAGAAATACGGGTGCGGACGCTGACATAAATCTTGCAGATTTTACTGTCGGGAACGGTGATAACATCGGGATTCAGTGCGTGTATACCTTCAAAAATTACAAGCTCGCCCTCATTTCGCTTAAAAAGTATGCCTGAGCCTTCACGCTCCGAGGTCTTGAAATTATATTTCGGCAGTTCAATTTCTCTGCCCTCGCTCATGGCCTCAATATGACTGTTGAGCAGCTCTTTATCAACTCTCAGAGGCGATTCAAGGTCGAGCCTACCCTCTGCTGCAAGGAGCTTTTCGTCGTCGCTGAGAGAGCGGAAATAATTATCCATTGAAAGAGTATGCGTCACGTGACCAAGCTCGTCAAGGAGCTTTTCAATCATAAGGGCAGTTGTTGTCTTGCCTGAACCCGACGGACCCGAAAGCAGAATTACAGGCTTTTCGCTACTATGCTTTACTATGTCTTCTACGATACTTTTTAATCTGTAAATGTAGTCTGTGTTTACGGATTTTATGAATTCCTGTGGATTTTTCGTTATTTCTTCGTTAATTCTTGTAACTTCGATATTCATTGAAAATGCTCCTTTAATAAAATAGATATATTACGATTTCAACGGAATTCAGAAATTTCTTCCGGCATTATATGCCTGAGTGGTAAACTTTTCAAACATTTTCTCACGTTTGTCATAGTCTCTTGTCATTCTGTCGAACACTATAAATTCGCTTTCTTCCGCTCTATCGCTTATTCTGTCTCCAAGCATAACGGTCTGCATGGCTTTGATTTGTTCTTGTCGTATGGGGTCGGACTTGTTACCGCCCATTGTAACAAGAAAAAGTGCTTTTTTTAGTTTCTTCATTGTTCTTTCTCCGTATGCAAAACCATAGGTCCAGACTCTCTGAAACCAGCCTGTCAGAAGTGCGGGACATTCTGTCCAGAATACGGGATATATAAATACAATTGCGTCGGCATTGTTTATTTTGTGCTGTTCATCAATAACATCTGAGGGAACAGGCGGTTCTGTAAGGTAGAAAGCTTCACGTTTGTATTCTGATTCAGAAAATACAGGATTGAATTTCATATCATACAGGTCAGAAATCACATATGTATGTCCTCCGTCGGCGAGTCCTCTTACAAAGCTTTCCTTTACAGCGTGAGTAAAACTGTTTTTATCCGGATGACAGTAAACCACGTGAATTTTCATCAGATTTACCTCCTTATCTCAAATACTGTTATTTATTATACATTATTCATCTGTATTTGTCCATAGTCAGCAACATAATTTATCTGCATAATACACAAAAAATTATTATCTATAGAAAAATATCTTTATATCAAGGAGCTTTACTCATATTGCTGCTCCGAAATTTTTCATCAGGAGTCTTTACATCCGCCTATAAAAAGTGGTATAATATAAAAGTATCGTTTTTTACGAGTATATTGATGAACCGTCACTGCCGCTGAGGTATGGCGGTTTCTGAGAAGGAAGTGCATTACATGACTAAAATTACTATTTTTTCAGGCTTTCTCGGAGCCGGAAAGACTACACTGATTAAAAAGCTCATCGCTGAGGGATATAAAGGTGAAAAGCTTGTTCTTATCGAAAACGAATTCGGTCAGATCGGCATTGACGGTGGATTTCTCCAGGACGCAGGCGTTGAAATTACTGAAATGAATTCCGGCTGTATCTGCTGCAGTCTTGTCGGCGACTTCGGAAAAGCTCTTGAACAGGTGCTTGAGGAGTATGCTCCTGACCGTATACTTATAGAGCCTTCAGGAGTCGGCAAGCTCAGCGACGTTATCCGTGCCGTTCAGAATATCAATGCCCACAGCGTTCAGCTTGACGGCTTTACTACGGTTGTTGACGCCAAGAAGTGCAAAATGTATCAGAAGAACTTCGGTGAATTTTTCAATAATCAGATTACTTACGCAAGCTGCCTGATTCTCAGTCATACAGCAGGTCTTTCCGCAGAAAAGCTTGATGACTGCATACATCGTCTCAGAGAGCTTAATCCTGTTGCGCCAATCGTTACAACAGAGTGGGAGCAGCTTACAGGTCAGCAGCTTGTGGACGCTATGACTCAGAAAAATACTCTTGATGACGAGCTTAAGGAGCTGCTTAAAGAAGCAGAACATCATCATCACCACCACCACGAACATGGCGAGGACTGCGACTGCGGCTGTCACGACCATGAGCACCACCACCACGAGCATGACGAAGACTGCGACTGCGGCTGTCACGACCATGAGCACCACCACCACCACGAACATGACGAAGACTGCGACTGCGGCTGTCACGACCATGAGCACCACCACCACGAGCACGATGAGGACTGCGGCTGCGGCTGTCACGACCATGAGCACCACC
>JAGBIH010000083.1 GCA_017935095.1 Ruminococcus sp. | reverse complement strand
GCTTCAGATTGAATTTATAGGCGATTCAATTACCTGCGCTTACGGTGTTGAGGGTGCATCAAGCGGTGAACCGTTCAAGACCACAACGGAAAACTTCATGAAATCCTATGCATATCTGACTGCTGAGAAGCTCGGAGCAGATTACAGTGCGGTATGCTACAGCGGACATGGAATAATTTCCGGATATACCTCCGGTGATAAAAATACCGACAGTCTTGTACCTCCTTACTATGAAATGATAGGTAAAAGCTCTGATTACGCAAAGCCATGGGATTTCTCCAAGAGAAAGAATGACGTTGTTGTAATTAATCTCGGTACAAACGACGCTACATATATTGACAAGGATTTTGATACTCGTTCTCCTGAATTTGTTGAGAGCTATGAGGACTTCCTTGAAATGGTCAGAAAAAATAATCCTGATGCATATATTATCTGTACTCTCGGAACAATGGGCTGTACAGCTGAATATCCTCTTATAGAGGAGGCTGTTGCCAATTTCAAAGCAAATTCAGGTGACGAGCGTGTAATGTGTTATCTGTCAGCTACTCAGACAGCCGCTGACGGATATGGCTCTGACTGGCATCCGACTGCTGTTACTCAGCAGAAGAGTGCGTATGTGCTTGCAGATAAGATATGCCAGGTTCTTGGCATTGAGTCAGACCAGATTGGTCTTGATATGGCAGCAGACGCTGTATATGATATCAGTATTGACAAGAGTACAGGAGCAAATGCTGCAACATATTTCTCGGATTACGATAAATCCTTCTGGATCAATATGGTTGACGGAGGGCCGTCGGCTGAATCAATTGAAGCTGTAATTTCAGGTATTGAACTGAAAAAGGACGGAAAGTACCGTCTGACCTTCCAGTGTACAACAACAGCAGGAAAGGAGCTTCCTGTCATTATAAGAAGCAGCGATAAATCCGAGGTTTACTTCAGTGATACCTTTGTCGGAGACGGCGAAAAAACACCGTTTGAAGCTGAATTTACTGCTCCGTTATCTGATAAAAGTGCCGATATAATTCTTCAGGTAGGCGGAACAAATTATTATAATGTTACCCTGTATAATTTAAGACTTGAGAAAATCGGATAACTGTAAAAAAGCTGCGTACAAAAAGTATGCAGCTTTTGGCTTATGGATATACAATACCGCAGAAACTTGTCAACCTATTATTTTATGCAGGTTGACAAGTTTCTGCTTGTATGATATAATATAGCCATAGTAAATTCAGGAGGTTGATTTATGTCGGATACTGTCACCGGAAGCAGACGGTCTATGTTTACTGTAAAGGAGCTTGTATTAATTTCCATGATGACTGCTGTAACAGCTGTCTGTTCGTGGATTTCGGTTCCGTCTGAGATACCGTTCACCCTCCAGACCTTTGCTGTTTTCTGTGCATCAGGACTTCTTGGAGGACGGAACGGCTTTTTTACAGTTCTTGTATATATTCTGCTCGGAGCTGTGGGTATACCTGTGTTTTCAGGTGGAACGGGCGGAGCAAGCGTTCTTTTCGGAGCTTCAGGAGGCTATATTCTGGGGTTTTTATTTATTCCGCTGGCTTGCTGGAGTTTCGAAAAATTATTTGGCAGGAGACTTGTTGCTTCAATTATTGCAATGCTTGCAGGGCTTGTTATGTGCTACACTTTCGGGACAATGTGGTTTGTCAGGATTTATACAGAAAATAATGATGTTATTACATTGAATAACGCCTTGAAACTATGTGTAATACCTTTTGTAATTCCGGATCTGGTAAAGCTTACACTTGCAGTTACGATTACGCAGAAAATCATAAGAAGTGTAAGGATATGATTGAGAATTTTTTATGGAGAAATAACGGTTTAAAAGCAGGATTTAACAAATGGCGTTCTTAATGAATTGATATACAGCATGAGCTTTCCGCTTATAAAATTATGTACACATAAAGCAGTCTGAAAATTATGGTTGTTATGCAAAAGAAACATTTGACTTCTTTTAGTATATATCTTATAATATATACAATATCTGGATTATAATTGTGCAGATTAATCACGGAATCAGAAAATAATTATCATACGAAATATAAAGGGTGAGATAAAAAATGAAAAAGACAGCAACAGTTTTTTTAAGCCTGATAGTACTGGGGGTTTGTTCATCAGGTGCTTCTGCATCGGATACTGTCCCGAACTCTGGAATATTGCTTTATCACAATTACTCCTCATATGAAAATCTTGATAGCAGATTATATCAGTACAATTTTAAAGATAATGCTTTTACCGAAATAAAAAAGGAAGGATTTTCACACGCTATGAATGCGGATTTTGGAAGTCATCCTTATGATATTACCTTTATGGCAATTGATACACAATATGATGAATGGGATATATACCGATATAACTCCTATAATGGGGAGATTATCAATCTAACCCCGAACAGCGGTTTCCGGAATGAGGACCCGAAATTTTCCCCTGATGGTAATAAAATAGTATTTAAAAGAGGATACTGGAGCAGTGAAAAAAATGATTTTATATATAACCTTGCGGAGATAGAGCTTAAAAGTGGGAAGATTACCATGCTGACGGATGACGATTACGAGGAATCCATGCCTTATTACACAGCTGACGGCAGTAATATTTTCTATGCACGTTCATTTGAGGGCGAATCGGATATATATGTCCTTGACCTCAGAACAGGTCTTAGTAGTCCTGTATATGCAGAAAAAGGTGTTTTATCGTATTATCCTATGGTTTCGGACGATAAATTGTATTTTACAAAATGGTTTTCCGCAGACAACAGAAATGATTGTATAGTAAGAGTTGACGATAATGAAATTTCTGTTATGCCATTCAATGACAGTAACTGCAATACCTCGGATGTTTACCCTCTCAGCAATGGAAGTATGTTTTTCAGCTCTACCAGAAACGGTTCATATGATATTTTCTTTTACGACGGCAATACGGAATATGATATTGGCTTTATCAACACTGACTTACAGGAGCTTGGTGCGTCATATTTTTCAGCTGAGGATGCAGAGCGTGTACTAACAGAAACGTCCGATTTTCTCCTTAATCGTTCGGACTGTGATAAAAATATGGACGCCGATGGTGATGGGACGGTGTCGGTTTTTGATCTTGTTGCTCTCAGAAAACAGTTTTAAAGCTATTTTTTCTTATTTGTTGACTGATAAAATAAAATATGGTATAATATAAACAGTTTTCAATCAAGCACGGAGGATAAATCTAATGATTTCAATAGAACAAGCACGACAGATTTTAGAAAAATATCAGCAGCAGCATATTCTTGACTATTATGACGAACTGAATGAACACGAAAAAAAATCCTTACTTTCTCAGATTGAACGGATTGATTTTTCTCTGCTCAATGCTCTTGATACTGATAACAACAGTAATTCGGAAAAAGGTAAGCTGAAGCCTCTTGGAGCTGTTGAAGCAGACGAAATAGCCGGATGCGCAGACGAATATTTCAAAACAGGAATTGACGCAATCAGAAACGGTAAAGTTGCGGCGGTTCTTCTTGCAGGCGGACAAGGTACACGTCTTGGTTTTGATAAGCCAAAGGGAATGTTCAATATCGGAATAAACCGTGAGCTGTATATTTTTGAATGTCTTATAAATAATCTTCTTGATGTCGTTAAAAAAGCAGAGGCATGGATACCGCTTTATATTATGACAAGCGAGAAAAATAACAAAGATACTATTGCTTTTTTTGAAGAAAAGAACTATTTTGGCTACAATAGCGAGTATATCTGCTTTTTTGTGCAGGACATGGCACCATCCGTTGACTTTAACGGTAAAATATATATGGAAAGCAAGTCTGAAATTTCTATTTCTCCGAATGGAAACGGCGGATGGTTTTCCTCAATGGTACGAGCAGGTTTGCTAAAGGACATAAAAGAGCGTGGCATTGAATGGATAAATGTTTTTGCTGTGGATAATGTTCTTCAGAAAATCGCTGACCCGATGTTCGTCGGAGCTGTTATTCAGTCCGGATTACAGTCCGGCGGAAAGGTTGTAAGCAAGGCAAATGCCAATGAGCGTGTCGGAGTGCTTTGCCTTGAAGATGATAAGCCGTCGATAGTTGAGTATTATGAGATGACTGATGAAATGAGGACGCTCCTGACAGAGGACGGTGAACTGGCGTACAGATTCGGAGTTATACTGAATTATCTGTTCAATGTGGACAAGCTTGAGGAAATCTGCGGCAATAAAATGCCTGTTCACGTAGTGAAGAAAAAGATACCGTATATGGACGAAAATGGCAGTACAGTTATTCCTGCAAAGCCGAACGGATATAAATTCGAGACTCTTGTGCTGGATATGGTGCATATGCAGGACAGCTGTCTTGCATATGAGGTTCTGCGCAATAAGGAGTTTGCTCCCGTAAAGAATGCTGAGGGCGAAGATTCGGTTGCAACCGCAAGAGCGCTTCTTGCTGAAAATGGAATAGAATTATAGAAGTAAGGCACTTCCGATGCTTATCGGAGGTGCCTTATGGCATATATTGACTTTATTGAACCGCAATGATATAATAATTATGATTGTATAAAAAGAAGGAACGATAATACTATGAAAAATCTTTTGAAATATCTGAAAAATTATAAAAAGGAGCTTGTATTCGGTCCGTTTTTCAAGCTGCTTGAGGCTATATTCGAGCTGATAGTTCCGGTGGTCATGGCGAAGATTATTGATAACGGAATCGGGAATAATGACAGCGGCTATATATTGAGGATGTGCGGAATCATCGTGCTTCTTGGTGTATGCGGACTGGGCTTTGCCCTGACCTGTCAATACCTTGCAGCTAAATGTGCATACGGTTTTGGTACAGAGCTGAGGGCTGCGCTGTACAAGCATATAAACTCCCTGTCATACAGCGGTATCGACAAGGTAGGTACAGCTTCACTTGTAAACAGGCTTACAAACGACTCAAATACGGTGCAGAACGGCGTAAATATGTTCATCAGACTTGCTGTAAGAGCGCCTTTTCTTGTAATAGGTGCAGCGGTTATGGCGGTGACTATTGATGTAAAGCTTTCGCTTGTTTTCTTTGTCGTTGCTCCGCTTATATCAGTGGTAATCTTCCTTATTATGCGCAGAACGGTTCCGATGTATAAAAAGACACAGCAGCGGCTTGACAGAGCCTCAATGCTTACAAGGGAAAACCTTGAAGGTACGAGAGTCATCCGTGCGTTTTCACGTCAGCAGGAGGAAATAGATGAATTCAGAGAAGCTGTTGATGATATTGCCGACTGTTCAATTTTAGTAGGTAAAATTTCAGCAATACTCAATCCTGTAGCTTTTATGGTCATGAATCTTGGAATTGTAGCTATTTTATGGTTCGGAGGAGTAAGAATCGACAGTGGAAGCCTTACTCAGGGTGAGCTTACTGCATTTACAAACTATATGACTCAGATTCTTCTTGCGCTTGTTGTTCTTGCTAATCTGATAGTTATATTCACAAAGGCATTTGCCTCCGCAAACAGAATCAGCGAGATTTTTGCAATCAGTCCGGAGGAAAACGGAAATATAGAGTATTCTGCAGCAGACGGCGAAAATATCATAGAATTCAGAAATGTATCATTTGCTTATGAAACAGCAGGTGATACTTCATTGAAAAATGTTTCTTTCAGTCTCAAAAAGGGCGAAATGCTTGGAATCATAGGCGGTACAGGAAGCGGTAAATCAACGCTTGCAAGCCTTATTCCCTGCTATTACAGAGCAAGCTCCGGTGAGGTGCTGGTATCAGGAGTAAATGTAAATGAATATGACCTTGACTCACTGCGCAGAGCGGTCAGCATTGTGCCTCAGAAGTCGGTACTCTTTTCGGGAAGTCTGCGTGAAAATATGCAGTGGAGGAATTCTGCTGCATCAGACGAGGAAATAATCTCAGCACTGAAAACTGCACAGGCATGGGAGTTTGTTCAGAAGCTGCCGAAAGGTCTTGATACACCTGTATCTCAGGGAGGTAAAAATTTCTCAGGAGGACAGAAGCAGAGAATTTCCATAGCCCGTGCTCTTGTTGCTGCTCCTGAAATTCTTATTCTTGATGATTCAACAAGCGCTCTTGATTATGCGACTGACCTTGCTCTGAGAAAGGCGCTGAAAGCTGATATGTCAGATACGACAGTTATTATGATTTCACAGAGAACAACCTCTCTCAGAGATGCTGACAGAATAATTGTAATGGATGACGGCGAGGCTGTCGGAATCGGAACTCACGATGAACTGCTTGAAAATTGTGATGTATACAGCGAAATATATAAATTGCAGATGAACGAAAGGGAGGGCAGAGATAATGCTTAAAACGCTGAAAAGAGTATTTTCATATGCCAGACCGTATATTTTATATTTTGTTCTGACGGTTATTTTTGCGGCTCTCGGAATTGCGCTTTCGCTTGCAGTCCCCGTGTTTATCGGTGAAGCGGTTGACTGCTGCATCGGCACAGGCAGCGTTGAATTTGAAAAACTCAGGGAAATTATAATCACGCTTGCCTCTATAGTTATAGGAAGCTCATTTTTCCAGTGGTTTATGAGCTTATGTACCAATAAACTTGCGTTTCTGACCGTCCGTGACCTCAGAGCTGACGTGTTCAATAAGCTTGAGAGAGTTCCTCTGAAATATATTGACGGTCATACCAAGGGTGAACTGACAAGCCGTGTAATCAATGATATAGAGATTGTCTCAGACGGACTGCTGCAGGGCTTTACACAGTTTTTCAGCGGCATAATAACGATAATCGGTACGCTTATATTCATGATGACGATTAATGTGAAAATTGCAGTTGTAGTCGTCCTGATGACTCCGATTTCCTTTATTGCAGCGTCAAAAATCACTAAAGCGTCACATGATTCCTACGTGCGGCAGTCAAAGCTGAGAGGCGATATGGTGGGACTTGCAGAAGAAATGGCGGGCAACCAGAAGCTTGTAAAAGCATTTGTCTATGATGAGCGTGCAGAGGAACGGTTTGATAAAATTAATAAGGAGTATGGTAAAATAGGTGCAAAAGCAACATTTTTCAGCTCCATGACCAACCCTACAACACGATTTGTAAACGGACTGATTTATGCAGCAGTCGGTCTTCTCGGAGCGCTTGGTGCAATAGGTCATTTCCCGTTTCTGGGAGCTATGTCGGTCGGAAAGCTTTCAAGCTTTCTTGCGTATGCCAATCAGTATACAAAGCCCTTTAACGAGATTTCAGGTGTTTTTGCGGAGCTTCAGAATGCTGTAGCGTCAGCTCAGAGAGTATTTGATGTTCTCGATGAGGAGGAGGTTTCCGATGATTCGGATAAGGAAATTCTTACCGACTGTACAGGTGAGCTGAAGTTTTCAGATGTGTTTTTCTCGTATAATCCAAAGGTCAGACTTATTCAGAATTTCAGTCTTGATGTAAGAGCGGGAGAGAGAATTGCTATAGTCGGACCGACAGGCTGCGGAAAGTCTACCATTATTAATCTGCTGCTCAGGTTTTACGATATAGACAGCGGAAAAATTGAAGTATCGGGAAAAAATGTCACGGATATTACACGTGACAGCCTGAGAAGCAATTTTGGTATGGTGCTTCAGGAAACATGGGTTTTTACCGGAACAGTTGCAGAAAATATTTCGTACGGTGCTCCTGACGCTACACGTGAACAGATAATCGAAGCAGCAAAGTCGGTTTACGCACACGGCTTTATAAAGAGACTGCCAAACGGATATGATACGGTAATAAGCGAGGACAGCGGACTTTCTCAGGGACAGAAACAGCTTATTTGTATTGCAAGAATTATGCTTATGAATCCGCCTATGCTTATACTGGATGAGGCTACAAGCTCCATCGACCTGAGAACAGAGCTTCGTATACAAAAGGCTTTCAGTAAGCTTATGAAGGGAAAAACGAGCTTTATTATAGCTCATAGACTTTCAACCATAAAAAATTCCGATACAATTCTTGTAATGAAAAGCGGAAATATTATTGAGCAGGGAAGCCATGAGCAGCTGATGAAGCTCGGTGGTTTCTATGCGGAGCTATATAACAGCCAGTTTGCATCATAAAATAAAGACGGTATTAAAGCTGTCACTCATGATAAAGAAATATAAACCGATTGAGAATAAAATCTGAAATAAGTACATTGTTTATGAAATAAACAAGTTGAAACGCCATACAAGCTGCAAAAGCATGTATGGCGTTTTGATATATTATAATTCAACCGGATATGTTGAAATACATTATTGATTTATAAGATTTTATTTGGTATAATATAACAGTATATTAAAGCGGTGTCGTGATAATACAAAGCTAACCTAAAATACAGGTTTACTGAAGGGGGGAGATTTTATGATAAAGAAAATATTAAGTTTATTTTTCTGTATGATTATGCTTTCTGGTGTAATATATGGCTGTGATAGAACTCCAAACAAAAGGGATGAATATAAATCACTTGATACCGATAAGGCAGCAGATGTGGCTTTGGAATATATGAACAATAAATATGATAAAGAGTTTCAAGTTGTTAGTAGTGAAAAGTATGCAAAATATAGCTTTGTACCAGGCGTAATTCAGGATTGCTGGTGTGATGTTGAGTTTAAAATTAAAGATTCAGAATCAGACGAAACATATACAGTTCGTGTCATCAATACTGAAAATAAAGAAGAATATATTATTAAATGGGATAATTATATGACTTCTCTTGTGAAACCATGGCTCAAAGAGCAGATGGATGAAATACTATCACAACTTGATATCGAATGTTTTACAATTCTTTGGTCAGCCAATGAAAGAAATTCATCCGGCTTTGGATTTTCATCAGAATTCAAGCATATAGATGAAAACGATTCGCTCAAAGAAATTGCTAATATATACAATTTATCTTTAACTTACTGTATAGTCATACCATCATCGTCATATAATGCTACGATAGATTATAGTATAGAAAAAATATACAGAGAATACTTCCCCCAAGATTTTAATGGTGATTATTCCGGAGATTGTGTTAATATAGAGGTTTGTACTTATACTGATGACTTTTATGACCAATACAAGAAAGCTGTTATAGAAGAAAATCAAGAAGATAATGAGTTGGAAAACAGTAATCGCTATGAAGTGCATTACAACAAAATTTATTTAAATTAGGAGGTAGGATATTTCAATTTCATACAAACAACTTATCTTACTTAATACGTTGACTTATTATTCAGCTTTTTCGGGAGTATTTGAACCTGTGAACTGACGTTTCCTATGGGTGACGGCAGAAAACCGTCCTTTTTTTATCCGGTATATAATCTTCCCTGCCATGTATCAAGCTCAGCAAGTTGCTTGTCTATTCCGCCAAGCACCGAGATTTTATCCGCACTCCACATCGGAGCAACAAGCTTTGACTTGTCACCGTCACCTGTGATTCGCTCTATGACTGTTTCAGGAGGTAACAGCTCAAGCTGACGTACAATTACATTGATATACTCTGCACGTGAGAGCAGCTCAAAGCTGCCTGCGTGGTACATTTCTTCAAGCCGTGTACCTTTGATAACGTGCAGCATCTGAAGCTTTACAGCGTCAGGAGCAAGGTTTGCTGTCTGACGTGCAGTCTCGGTCATCATTTCGGCTGTTTCACCTGGCAGACCATTAATCAGATGAAGGCATACCCTTATACCACGATTTTTCAGTCTGAAATAGCCGTCAAGGAATTCCTCGTGCGTGCAGCAGCGATTGATAAGCTCAATTGTCGTATTATGGACCGACTGCATTCCAAGCTCAACAGTAAGATATGTTCTTGTGTTTATTTCAGAGAGCAGGTCAAGGACGTCATCGGAAAGACAGTCTGCACGGGTTCCGATAGAAATTCCGCATACATTCTGAAAAGCCAATGCCTCGTTATAGCTTTTTCTGAGAGTATTTACAGGTGCATATGTATTTGTATTTGCCTGAAAGTAGGCGATTATAGGTGAATTGTCACCATTACGGGTACAGATTCGTTCTTTTTCAGCGTTAAGCTGCTCAGAAACAGAGGGGAGACGATGTGTAAAATAGCCGCTGCCGCCGTCACAGAAAATACAGCCGCCCGAACCCTTACTGCCGTCCTTGTTGGGGCAGGTAAATCCGCAGTCTATAACAGCCTTGAATACCTTTTTTCCGAATGTGATTCTATTGTGAAAATTAAGCGTATGATACCGCTTGTTGTCTGAAGAAAATTCAAATGGACTACATTTCATGCTGCACCTCCTATAGAGAATATGTTATCACAGTTGATATGTAAAGTCAATACATTTTCAATCTGCATTATTTTATAAGTAATTGATGCAGCGTCTGACGAAGAAGGTATAAAATCCGGCTTGGATTTTTCTGTATAAATGTCGAGTTTGGTTACATTAAGCTTGTGATTTGTGAGATATACACAATATTAACGAGTGAAAAGTGCTAAAATACACAATTTTAGTTTTTACACAAAAAACTCCTTTGACATTGCTTTATTTTTGTGTTATAATATAGTATAAATTATTATTGAGTTATTTTGAAATGTTATCGGGAAACGAAAAAACTTTAATTAATCTACCGGTAGCAGATTGTTGAAATGCCATGTGGATTTAACAGAATCTATAATGGACACATGGCAAATTTAGCAGAGTTCGGTGCAGTTCAGCAGCTTTACTGCTCTGACTTGCGGATATCGGAAAGGAAAAAGTATGTCAAAAATCATTGCAGTTACATCAGGAAAAGGCGGCACAGGTAAATCAACTGTCTGTGCAGGTCTTGGATACACCCTTGCCAAGCAGGGTCACAGAACACTCATTATCGAGCTTGATTTCGGACTCAGATGTCTTGATATAATGTTTGGTATGGAAGACAGTATAAAGTCTGACCTCGGAGATGTTCTCAGCGGAAAGAAGAAGGTTCTTGAAGCTGTTACTCAGGTTTCAATGGCAAGCAATCTGAATATTCTTTGTGCACCCAAAACACTCACAACTGTTACGGCTGAACAGATTGTAGATATCTGCCGTTCTATTAAAAAATATTTTGAGTATATCATTATTGATACCGGTGCAGGAATAAATTCTCATGTTTTTGACATTGTTGAACAGGCTAATCTTATTCTTGTTGTTTCAACTCCTGATCAGGTTTGTATCAGAGATGCAAGTCTTATGTCTGATGAATTCTATAACAGAGGTAATAAGAGTCAGCGTCTCATTATCAATAAGGTAAGCAAAAAGGTTATCGGAAATGCTCTTGTTGCCCATCTTGATGAAATTATTGATAAGGTCGGAGTTCAGCTTATCGGAGTAATTCCGGATGACTTCAAGATGACCGTAGCAACCGGCAAGGGTAATCCTATTCCTACCGATTCTGAAGCACTTAAAGCATTCGACGCTATTTCAAAAAGACTCGGCGGAGAATTTGTTCCGCTTACCGTAAAAACTTCTTAAAATAAAAATTTCCGAAAAATGGAGAAAGGAAAGTAATATGAAGATAGCAATAATCGCACATGACGCAAAAAAAGAATTAATGGTACAGTTCTGCAGTGCATATTGCGGAATTCTGTCCAAACACTCACTTATAGCAACCAATACTACAGGAAAACAAGTCAGCGAAGCAACCGGTCTGCCGATTAAAAAGTATCTCAGCGGTCAGGGCGGTGCAGAACAAATTCTTGCACTTCTTTCGTGCAACGAGGTTGATGTACTTCTTTTCTTCAGAGATCCGATTAATCCTAAGTCAACAGATGTTCATGATATGAACCTTCTCAGACTCTGTGATGTTCATAATGTTCCTGTTGCAACAAACATTGCTACTGCCGAAGCTCTCATTCTTGCTCTTGAGCGAGGAGACCTTGACTGGCGTGAGGTCGGCAATCCGAGCATTTAATGTTCAATTCTCCCTCTTTAAAGGGAGAATTTTCATGTTAAGACAGCAAGCTTGCGGGAACGGTCGGCTCTGCTTTCCGGTTCCTTATTCTATCCTTAAATAAAGAAAGGCTGAATTATATGGCTATAAATATCAAGCGTCCGAACGGTACAGAGGACGTACTTCCGAAAGACGTGCATAAATGGCTCACAGTAGAGAAGATTGCAAGAGAAACCGCTGAAAGCTTCGGCTTCTCAGAAATAAGAATCCCTACATTTGAAAATACAGATCTGTTTTTGCGTTCTGTAGGTGAAACAACTGATGTCGTGCAGAAGGAAATGTACACAGTAATGGCAAAGGAGACTAAGTTTACACTTCGTCCTGAGGGTACTGCCGGAACAATCCGTGCAATGCTGCAGAATGGACTCCTTAATGAGGCTCTGCCTCAGCGAGTGTTCTACATTCTCTCATGCTTCCGCCATGAAAGACCTCAGGCAGGCAGACTCCGTGAGTTCCATCAGTTCGGACTTGAAATGGCAGGAAGCCCGTCTCCGTGTGCTGATGCAGAGGTTATTTCTCTTGCAAAGACGCTGCTTGACCGTCTCGGACTTAAAAATATTGAGCTCTATATCAATTCGATAGGCTGTCCTACCTGCCGTGCGAAGTATCATGAGGCTCTGAGAAGTTACTTTGAGGAGCGTAAGGATGAGCTTTGCGATACCTGCCTGAGCCGTCTTGAAAAGAATCCTATGAGAATTCTTGACTGCAAAAGTCCTGTATGCGGCGAGATAGCAAAGGATGCTCCGCTGATTATTGATTATCTTTGCGAGGAGTGCAGTGAGCATTTTGAAAAGCTGAAAAATTACCTCACAAAGCTTGGCATTGATTATAAGGTCAATCCGAAAATTGTAAGAGGTCTTGATTATTATACAAAAACTGTATTTGAATTTGTTACAACCGAAATCGGTGCGCAGGGTACTGTCTGCGGCGGAGGACGTTACGACGGACTCATCGAACAGCTTGGCGGACAGCATATACCGGCTCTTGGCTTCGCTATGGGAATCGAGCGTCTGCTTCTTGTTATGGAAAAACAGGGCTGCGACTACCTTACACCTAAAAAGTGCGATATTTATTTTGCTACAATGGGGGATTCTGCGCTTGAAAAGGCTATGGAGCTTTCACGTGAGCTTCGTGAATACGGCTATTTTGCTGAGTATGATATGATGAACAGAGGTCTGAAGGCTCAGATGAAATACGCCAATAAAATCGGTGCTGCATTTACCGTTGTTCTCGGTGATAACGAGCTGAACGAGGGTAAGGCTAAGCTGAAAAATATGGAAAGCGGAGATGAAAAGGAAATCCTGCTTGATAATAAATTTACAGCGAATTTTGACGCTGTTTATATCGACAGAATGCTGGAAAGCCTTGAGGATGCAGAAGCATTTCCGGCTTTTCCGATGAATAAGGAGAGTGAATAATATGGCAGATACTATGAAAGGTCTGAAGAGAACTCATTATTGCGGTGATGTAACCGAAATCGGTCAGGAGGTTGTTGTCGGCGGCTTTGTTGACAGAATCAGAGACAAGGGCGGAGTTATTTTTATAGTTCTCCGTGACCGCACAGGTGTGGTTCAGCTGCTCTTTAACCACGAAACAGAGCATGAATTATTTGAAAAGGCAGCATCCTGCAGAAGCGAATTTGTCCTTATGGCAAAGGGCCAGGTTCGTGAGCGTGAGAGTAAAAATGATAAGCTCAAGACAGGTCATGTTGAGATTTTTGTAACCGACCTGAGAATACTCTCAAAGGCTCAGACAACTCCTTTTGAAATTACAAATGATACTAAGGTAAACGAGGAGCTTCGTCTGAAATATCGCTATCTTGACCTCAGACGTGCCTCACTCCAGCAGAATATCATTATCCGTCATCAGCTGGCAAAGGTTACGAGAGATTATTTCTATGAGAATGGCTTCCTTGAAATCGAGACTCCTATGATGATGAAATCAACTCCTGAGGGTGCAAGAGATTATCTTATTCCGTCAAGAATTCATCAGGGTAAATTTTATGCACTTCCGCAGTCGCCTCAGATTTACAAGCAGCTGCTTATGATTTCCGGCTTTGACCGCTATATACAGCTTGCACGCTGCTTCCGTGACGAGGACCTGCGTGCTGACCGTCAGCCTGAATTTACTCAGATTGACCTTGAAATGTCGTTTGTTGATGCTGAGGATATTCAGGAATGTGTTGAGGGCTTCGTGCAAAGAGCCTTCAAGGAAATTATGAATGTAGATGTTCCTACTCCGCTTCCGAGACTGACATTTGCTGATGCTATGAATCGCTATGGCTCGGACAAGCCTGATACACGATTCGGCTTTGAGATTCAGGATATTACTGAAGCTGTCAGGGATATTGATTTTGTCGTATTCAGAAATGCAATTGACGATGGCGGCTCAGTCCGTGCAATCAATGTCAAAAACGGAGCAGCAACATATACACGTAAGGAAATTGATAAGCTTGTCGAGCATGCAAAGGGTATCGGTGCTAAAGGACTTGCATATATCCGTTGGGCTGATGAGCCTAACTGCTCATTCAAGAAGTTCCTCAAGGACGGAGAGCTTGAAAAAATCTGTGCAGCTGTTGACGCTCAGCAGGGTGACCTCGTGCTCATATGTGCCGATAAGACAAGAGTTGTTCTTTCAACTCTCGGTGCAATCAGACTTATTGCAGGTAAGAGACTTGACGTTATTCCTGAGGATGTATACAATTTTGTATGGATTACAGAAATGCCTTTCTTTGAGTATGATGAGGATAACGATAACTGGGTTGCAGCTCACCATCCGTTTACAATGCCTATGGAGGAGTGTATCGGATATCTCGACACTGATCCGGCAAATGTCCGTGCAAAGGCATGGGATCTTGTTCTCAACGGAACAGAGCTTTCAAGCGGTTCAATACGTATAACTGATTTCGAGCTTCAGCAGAGAATGTTTGAGGCGCTCGGTATGACAGAGGAGGAGATTCAGGCAAAATTCGGTTTCCTTGTGGATGCTTACCGCTATGCTTCACCACCTCACGGCGGTATGGGTATCGGTCTTGACCGACTTGCAATGATTATGTGCAAGGCAGATAACCTCCGTGACGTTACAGCATTCCCGAAGGTGCAGAACGCGAGTGAAATCATGTCGGAATGTCCGTCGGTTGTTGACGATGAAAACCTTGAAGTACTTGGAATAAGTGTTATAAAAAAAGATGAAGAATAAAATCAAAGGGAGCGGTTCGTTTGAACTGCTCCCTTAAATTATGAGTTTATTTATTTTCATTGATTATTTTCTGTCTGTAAAGATAAGCTGACTGCTCCTGTTTGTTATCTCCGAATTTGTAATATACGTGACCGACAAGTGCGTCCGGAAGATATTGCTGCTTTACATAGTGATTCGGATAGTCATGTGGATAACGATAGTGCTGACCGACAATTTCTGCACCTTTACCGTCGAAATGCTTGTTCTGCAGATGTCTTGGAAAATCGAGAGCATCGCAGCTTTGTAAATCAGCAATAGCAGCATCAATAGCAGCTTCAGCACTGTTTGATTTCGGAGCTGTTGCAAGGAGAATAATTGCTTCTGCAAGAGGAATTCTTGCTTCGGGAAGTCCGAGCTGCAAAGCGGAATCCACACAGCTTTTTACAATTGCGATTGCCTGAGGATAGGCAAGTCCGATGTCCTCAGCAGCTATAACAAGAAGTCGCCGTGAGAGGGAAATGATATCGCCTGCCTCTATCAGACGTGCGGCGTAATGAAGAGCGGCATTTTCGTCAGAACCACGTATTGACTTTTGAAGTGCCGAAAGAATGTCATAATGCTGGTCACCGTCACGGTCATAGCGCATATTGCTGCGCTGTGCAAGTATTTTCAGCGATTCAGCAGTAATCGTAACCGTACCGTCCGATATTTCACCGCATACAACAGCAAGCTCTGCGGTATTCATAGCCTTGCGGACATCGCCTCCGCAGCTGTACGCAATTTGGCGTATGATTTCATCGTCAGCAATGATACTTGTCTGATTTTCTTCTGATATAATTCTGAAAGCACGACGTATTGCCGGAATAAGCTGTTCTGCGGTCACAGGCTTGAATTCAAAGACCGTACTGCGGCTGATGACGGCATTATAAACGGAAAAATACGGATTTTCCGTAGTTGAAGCAATCAGCGTGATATCGCCGTTTTCGATATATTCAAGCAGGCTCTGCTGCTGTTTTTTATTGAGGTACTGGATTTCGTCAAGATACAGGAGAATTCCGTTTTCCGATCCGAATGTACCTATTTCCGCAACCACATCCTTGATATCTGAGATTGACGCATTTGTACCGTTGAGCTTATACAGGGACATTCCACAGTTTTCAGCGATAATACGTGCAACCGTAGTCTTTCCGACTCCTGATGGACCATAGAATATCATATTTGGCACAGTACCGCTTTCAATTATTTTTCTGAGAGGCTTGCCCTCAGCGAGAATATGCTCCTGACCAACTACATCGGCAAGAGTTTTAGGTCTGATTTTATCTGCTAACGGTGCGGACATATTGTGCCTCCTTTGGAAGTATCAATCGGAATTTATATGCATATTATGTTAACTTATATTTAAGCATGAGTAAAACAGCACCAATGGCAAATGCAATAAGCATTGGTCCGAGTTTTTTGACCTGTGCTACTGCGTTCGGGTCATCACGCTGGTCGGCTTTTACGAAAAGCTGTGGCGAAATAAAGCAGCCAATACCAGCGAGTAACAAAATAATTAAAGCAATAATAACTATAATTGGCGGCATAATATTATTTTCTCCTTAACTGTAAAAATTTGAAATTTCTTAAAAAATTATAGCACACGTAATAAATAATGTCAACATTTAAACATAGGAACGTGACTGACAAACTGTCAGTATTCAATATGAGTGAATAAGCATGGAAATATAGACAAATAACGGCAGTAACGCAATATAAATTGACAGAGATGTTACAATTGCGGTTCTCTTTTGGTCGAGAGCTTTTATCCTTTTGAGCCACACTTTTATGAAAAAAATAAGCACTAATAGAATTGCTATAGTGACTATTCCGCTTATGATAACCGTTTTCAAGTCGGTATTGTGAGCTTTTCCTCCTGATTCATCTATACCGTGATACGTTAAATAATCACTTAAAGTATACAGAAAACCATATCCGGAGAGAAAAAAGTTTGCCGACAGCAGACTGCTCAACACAGCATTAAAATAAGCATACGTTTTATTTAGAGTCGCCTGAATCTGTTTTGCTTCATTTGGCACTGACATATTTATTCCTCCAAAGATCTTTTTAATTTGCTTGTTTACAATGCGAACATATTTTTTAATCTTTTGATAATATAAAACAGAATTTATTTCTGCGGCGGAATAGGCGGTATTCCCATTAGATTTTCAACGAAATAAAAACTAAAAAAGCAAGTTAATAATACTGAAATAATCATAAATGCAATAAAAATAGACTGATGTAATAATCTTCTTTTAAAAATGATGTTGTAGGAGTTTATTCCTGCCAAAGCAAAAGAGATAACTTGAAATATAAATAAAATTAATGTAAAATTACTATATATTTCTAAATGCTTTCCGTTCCAAATTGGCAGATACATAAGGAAATAGATCAAAGGAAATAATATTGAAATTACAGATATGATCTTACTTTTATATGTTATTTGTTTTTTCATAACAGTCCCCCATAAATTCCGATTTATAACATCAAATCAAAAAAGGACGGACAGCCTGTCCGTCCCTTTCGGTAAACTTACTTATAAAGCGGGAACTTCTCGCAGATAGCGTTTACGCCTGCACGGATTTCGTCAGCCTTGTTCTCGAAATCAGTAGCGCAGAGGTAAATATACTCAGCGATCTTTTCCATTTCCTCAACGCCGAGACCTCTTGTTGTAACAGCAGGAGTACCGATTCTGATACCGCTTGTTACGAAAGGCTTTTCGGGGTCATTGTGGATAGCGTTCTTGTTAACAGTGATGTAAACCTCGTCGAGTCTGTGCTCAAGCTCCTTACCTGTGATG
>JAGBIH010000082.1 GCA_017935095.1 Ruminococcus sp. | reverse complement strand
GTAGCCCGACATAAACACTATCGTATGTTCACCCTCACCCTCGGTATAGACACACATTTCCCCGCCGTCAACCTCGACCATCATTCCAAGCGGCTCAGCAATAAGCGGCTTTTCCTTGTTCAGCATAACCCTGTGGAAAATGAATATCCCAAGGAAGAAAACCGCAAGTATAATCAATATAACCAGCAGGACCCTGCCGATTTTTTTAAGTATCTTTTTCATTTCAGTTACTCCATTAGTTGAATATTTTCTTTATTATAATGAAAACCCGCTCAAAAGTCAATAATTGAAACCCATACCGTTTCCTTTTGCTGATTTCATTTATATTCTACTGCAAAGCTCTATAATTTCAGCCCTTTTAGGTTCCAAATCTTCCTTGTATTCTACCGAACACAAGCCCAATCTGTCACAGCACTCAATCTCCATATGTCCGTAAAAATGCTCAATGCTTTCAATAATACGGTTACATTCTCTCATACTCGGACCTGTTCTCAAGGCTATCGAATATCCTTTTTTGCCTTTGCTTATTTCAGCGTGAGGCTCGTGTGTGTTGCACCACGGCGTACACCTGTCAATAAACGCTTTGAATTGCCCGGGAATATCTGCCCAGTATGACGGTGCTACTGAAATTATTATATCTGCCCATTCATACTGTTCAATAATTTTGTCAACATCATCGTGCTGAACACATTTTGCCGTATTGTGACAAGAGCGACAGCCTTTACAGAAATTAAAGCTGTAATCGTCAATACAAACATTTCTGACATCATACTTTTCTCTCAAGCAATCAGAAGCTATTTTTACTATTTCCGCTGTTGCACCGTTTTTAACCGGACTGCAATTCATTATCAAAGCATTCATTTCCTTGTCCTCCTTAAATTCCGTTTTTGTATTTTATTTATTATAATGAATACCCGCTCAAAAGTCAACATTTCGGGTAATGAAAACCTCCTTGTAAGGCTCAGGAAGCTTATGTACAGCCAACCGCATTTCCCGTGCGCTTTCGTCCTTCATAAGCTTGTCTTCGAAGCAAGGCACCGACGGCTCGGTCTGTTCGTCCTCAAGAAAGGCTGACGGACGGCGCTTGAGCTTCCGCAGGTAGTCAAGATATGTGTTCTTCGCTATATGACATAGCCAGGAGGTCAGCCTGCAGCGATTATCGAAGGTATCGATCTTTTCTATGGCTTTAAGAAAAGTATCCTGCAGCAGATCCTCTGCCAGATGCGAATTGCCGCACATTTTCAGAAGAAATCTATATACATCTTCCGCATTCTGTTCGTATATTTCGTCAAGCTCTGTATCTGCCATCCTTATTCCCCCTTTCATTTTATCAGACGTCATATTTTTTGAAACGTTACAAATTTTCTGAAAAAATTTTTCATCAACAGCATACTGCCTATACCAAATGGGTACAGGCAGTATTTGTTTACTTATTTGCAGATTGTGACAAAAGGTTTTCCTTTGCATTTATAATATGCTCAGCGGTAAGCTTCTCAGCAAGCTCGGCATCGTGATTTCTGATTGCTTCAAGAATTGCTCTGTGCTCGGCAACTGTCTTTTCGGCTCTGCCCTGAGCCTGCACCGAAATATCCCTTGCGTGCCTTATATAGTTATGAAAAGTCGTCAGCATAAACCGCAGAGGACGGCTTCTTGAAGCGTCATAAATAATTTTGTGGAAATCCCCGTCAAGCTTCAAGAGCTGCTCCATATCGTTTTTCATAAGGTAAAATTCCTGCAAGTCGGCGATTTTTTCAAGTGCCTTCAATTCCTCATCGGTAATCTTCTGGGTGCAGAGCTTTGCAGCAAGCCCCTCTATGCTTATTCTGATTGCGTAGATGTCTTCGATATCCTGCTCAGATACTCCCACAACGACAGCACCCTTGTTGGGAATGTTTTTCACAAGTCCTTCCAGTTCAAGCTGCATAAGCGCTTCTCTTACAGGTGTTCGGCTTACTCCCAGCTCATTTGAGATTTTAAGCTCGCTGAGGCTCTCTCCGTCCTTGTATTCGCCATTCAGAATGGCATTTTCGATTGCATTGAAAACTCTTATTCTCAAAGAGCTGTTATCACTTTCAAGAATCATAATTATTTACCTGCCTTTTCAAGAATTTCCTTGCCATAAAGCTTCATCAATGCGCAAAGCTCATCATCGCTGATAACGGTAACTCTTCCGCCCTCGTATTCTGCGTCTACCCATTCCTTGATTTTTGCAACGCAGGGGTGCTTTTTGTCAACAGCACAGTTTCCGTCAAGATTGTAAAAGCTGTTTATCCAGTGTGCAATTCCTGCAAGTCCCGAAACAGAGCTTACAGCAACAACAGGTGCACGATTCAGAAATTTCTTTGTGTCAAATATGTTGTAAATCTCCTCGTCCTTGAGAAGTCCGTCTGCGTGTATACCTGCTCTTGTGAGGTTGAAGTTTCGTCCCACAAACGGAGTCATCGGCGGCAGGTCATAGCCTGTTTCGTTTACAATATAATCAGCAAGCTCTGTTATAACAGTTGTATCCATACCATCAAGCGTGCCTCTGAGTGATGCGTACTCAAACACCATAGCTTCAAGAGGAACGTTACCTGTTCTTTCGCCTATGCCAAGAAGTGAACAGTTTACCGCACCTGCACCGTAAAGCCACGCAGTTGTAGCATTTACGACGCCCTTGTAAAAGTCATTGTGTCCGTGCCATTCAAGCATATCACTTGAAAATCCTGCGTAATGCTGGAGTCCGTAGATAATTCCCGACACGCTTCTCGGCAATGCTGCACCTGCATACGGAATACCGTACCCCATTGTATCGCAGGCACGGATTTTTATCGGCACGCCGCTTTCCTCGGAAAGCTTGCGGAGTGCGATTGCAAAAGGCACTACAAAGCCGTAGAAGTCAGCTCTTGTTATATCCTCAAAGTGACATCTCGGGCGAAGTCCTGCCTCGATACATTCCTTGACAATACCTAAATACTTGTCAAGTGCCTGACGTCTTGTGAGTCCCATTTTGTTGAAGATATGATAGTCGGAACAGGACACAAGCACACCCGTTTCCTTGATTCCTATATTCTTCACAAGCTCAAAGTCGCTTTTTGCGGCTCTTATCCATGTTGTGATTTCGGGGAACTCGTAGCCGAGAGCCATACATCTTTCCAAAGCTTCCCTGTCGCTTTTCGAGTACACAAAAAATTCGGTCTGACGGATAATCCCCTTTTCACCGCCGAGTCTGTGGAGCATTTTATAAATTGCAACAATCTGCTCTGCGGTATACGGCGTTCTTGACTGCTGTCCGTCACGGAAGCTGGTATCTGTGATATAGATATTCTCAGGCATATTCATAGGAACATGTCTGTGGTTATATGCAATTTTAGGTATTTCGCTGTATGGGTACATCTCCCTGAAAAGTTCAGGACTCTGCACATCATGCAGGTCGTACTCATAAGGGTCAAACTCAAGAAGGTTTGATTTTGCGGAAGGTCTTATTTCTGTCATATAGGGTCATTCCTTTCTTGTATAATTGTATAGCTGTATGATTGTATACAATTATACAATATCAAGCGGATGTTGTCAAGAGAAAAATAAAAAGTCCGACATAATCGGACTTTTTAATAATCATGTGTGCTATTGCTGACGGGTATCCATATAAACTGTACATAAACCTTTTGCTTTGCAGCGCAGTTATCCAAAAGGCATGTCAACAACCTGCAAAGAAGATTTCCAACAGAGTCGGCAAAATCAAGCCTGATATAAAGACAAAAGGACTTTTCTCAATTATGGCTATGATGCAAAAAACGGCTTCAACCCTGCTGACGTTGATTACTGGAAAGCCAAAGACTGGACGAGCGGAAAACGGCCTTGGAAGAAATGATACTCACGACCTGCTCATTACGAATGAGATGTACAAGATGCACTCAGATAAACAAGGAGTTCTTGAAAAATCCAACAGCAACCACCTCCTCATTCCGAAAAGAATGGGAGGTC
>JAGBIH010000081.1 GCA_017935095.1 Ruminococcus sp. | reverse complement strand
TATGAAAGGCCGGCCAGCACGCAGTGTACCGCGTACATGACGGGCGCGACAAACAGGAAGGTGAACTCCAGCGGCTCGGTAATGCCGGTCAGCACAGAGGTGAGCGCGGCGGACACCAGAAGGGAACCGGCTGTTCTGCGCTTTTCGGGCCGGGCGCAGCGGTACATGGCCAGCGCTGCGCCGGTCAGGCCGAAGATCATGAACGGGAACTTGCCGGACATGAATCTTGTTGCAGATACGGAAAACTGCTCTGTGGATTTTGAGGCAAGCTCTGCAAAAAAGATATTCTGTGCACCCTGAACAGTAACACCGTCAATGATCATAGCACCGCCAAGCTCAGTCTGCCAGAAGGGCATATAGAAAACATGATGCAGACCGAAGGGAATAAGAGCTCTTTCGATAATACCGTAAATCAATGTTCCGGCATATCCGCTTTCGAGTACAAGCTGACCCAGCTGTGCAATTCCGTTCTGAACGACAGGCCAGACATAAAACATTACAATACCTACAATGAGATATACAAAGCTTGTAATAATCGGAACAAATCTTGTGCCTCCGAAGAAGGAAAGAACCTGCGGAAGCTGAATCTTATAGAATCTGTTATGCAGAGCTGCAACGCCGAGTCCTACGATAATTCCGCCGAAAACGCCCATCTGAAGAGTTGTGATTCCGAGTGAAGAAGTAGTTGAATTTTCAGCCATAGCCTCAACACCGCCTTTTGCGGCTATGAGTGCGCTTATGGCGGTATTCATAATCAGGTAGCCGATAGCACCTGAAAGAGCAGCAACTTCTTTTTCTTTTTTTGCCATACCAATAGCAACTCCCATTGCAAACAGAAGTGCAAGGTTATCAAAAACAATGCTTCCTGTTTTGCTCATGATATTGAGAATTGCATAAAGAAGTCCGCCTTCCTGAATAATACCGGTAAGTCCATATGTTTCAAGCGTGGTAGGGTTTGTAAAGGAGCTTCCTATGCCGAGCAGCAGACCTGCTACAGGGAGAAGAGCAATCGGGAGCATGAATGAGCGTCCGACTCTTTGAAGCACACCGAATATTTTGTCTTTCATAAATGATACCTCCGTTTTTGGTTAATGGTTTTGTAAAAGATGCAGGTAGTTTTTGTGGTAAGCTGCATTAACGACATCTGTTGTCACTCATCTTAGTATCTTACCTTGAGTTGATAATATGCATTATAATTATTTTTTAAGGCATCATTTTGTAAAGCTGTGTGTATTTATTATCATAAATCATTACTGCCAAGTTGACAAATCTATCAATATTATTTCCGTTTTTTTGAATCTGATACTATCGTTTCAAATAATCATTTTTATAAAGGCAGCATCGCACAAGGTTTGTTGTATTTATTGACAAGAAGTGCAAAAGATGATATTATAATATTAGCCTGACCGACAGAGGTGTGCGGTTCCGCAAAAATAGATTTAAGGAGATTTTGGTTATGGCAAACATATACACATCAGCTGATCAGCTTATCGGAAAAACTCCGCTTCTTGAGCTTACAAACATTGAGAAAAAGCTCGGACTTAAAGCTAAACTACTTGCAAAACTGGAGTATTTTAATCCGGCAGGCTCTGTCAAGGACAGAATCGGCAAGGCAATGCTTGACGATGCAGAGGAAAACGGAATGCTGAAGCCTGATTCAGTAATCATAGAGCCTACCTCAGGAAATACAGGCATCGGTCTTGCGGCGGTTGCAGCAGCAAGAGGCTATAAAATCATTATTGTAATGCCCGAAACAATGTCCGTTGAACGCAGACTGCTTATGAAAGCCTATGGTGCAGAGCTTGTCCTTACAGATGGAGCTAAGGGCATGAGCGGAGCAATTGAAAAGGCTGAGGAGCTTGCTAAGGAGATACCAAACAGCTTTATTCCGTCACAGTTTACAAATCCGTCCAATGCGAAAGCTCATATCGTTTCTACAGGCCCTGAAATATGGGATGATACCGACGGTAAGGTTGATATATTTGCTGCGGGCGTTGGTACAGGCGGTACGATTACAGGTGTCGGCGAGTATCTTAAATCAAAGAATCCCGATGTAAAAATCGTTGCAGTTGAGCCAGCTTCATCGGCTGTGCTTTCGACAGGCGTTGCAGGTGCACACGGAATTCAGGGTATCGGTGCAGGCTTCGTGCCTGAGGTGCTGAACACAAAGGTTTATGATGAAATCATTGCTGTTTCTGATGAGGATGCTTTTGAAACAGGCAGACTTATTGGCAGAAATGAAGGTGTGCTTGTGGGAATATCCTCAGGTGCGGCAGCATGGGCGGCAATAGAGCTTGCAAAGCGTCCTGAAAATGAGGGTAAGAACATTGTAGTTCTGCTTCCTGATACAGGTGACAGATACCTTTCAACTCCTCTTTTTTCTGAATAAAATCAAACACCGCACAAAGCATTCATACGTGCTTTATGCGGTGCTGGTTAAAATCTATCAGATAGAAAATACAAATTCTTCTGAGCTGCGTGATTTTATTCATAATATTTCAAAATGATTTCTGCTGCAACTGATAATACCCTTTTTGGTAAGCTTACCGATTTCTGTGGAGAGACCGCTTCTGTCAACTTCAAGGTAATCAGCCAGCTCCTGCCTGTTGAAGGGGATTGTGAAGCTGCTTTTTCTGTTTTTCTTTGCCTGCATCAGCAGATATGTCATTAATTTATCTCTTGTTGAGCGTTGTGAAGTGATTTCGATTCTCTGATGAAACATAAGATTTTTTATAGCCAGTTCCTTCATCAGATTGAAAATAATCTGCTGATGAAAGCTACAGGCGTTAGTGCAGGAGTTCATAAGACGATGACAGTTGATGAACATAACCTCGCACGGTTCATTTGCTATGATTGCAACAGGAATTGCGTCAAGCTCGGCGCAGGCAAAGGCTTCACCAAACATTTCAGCTTGCTCTATTCCGGATACGATGCTTCTGTTTCCGTTGTAGTCGTTACGGATTACCTGAGCTTTACCGGATAACATTATACCAATATGCTTTGCAGGATTACCTTCTGCGAATATGGTGTATTTCTTTCCGAATGCTTCCACCTTTGCGTCAAGGCATCCAAGCAAAGCAATCAGGTTTTCATCTTCAATATGGTTAAAAAGAGAGCATCTTCTCAGAACATCAAAATATTTTTTCATATTTTTCTCCTTTTGTTGAAATTTCAACAGACATATTACTTTGATTATACTATAATAGATTTAGAAAAGCAAGGAGGAAAAGATAAATGCTGAGAAAAATTATTAAAATAGATGAAGAAAAATGCAACGGCTGCGGAGCTTGTGCTGCTGCCTGTCATGAAGGTGCAATCGAAATGGTGAATGGAAAGGCTAAGCTTACCCGTGAGGACTATTGCGACGGACTCGGTGATTGTCTTCCGGCTTGTCCCACAGATGCCATTACCTTTGAGGAACGTGAAGCACCTGCTTACAATGAGGAGGCTGTTCGTCAGGAAAAAATGAAAAAACACGGAGAAAAGCTTCCCTGCGGATGTCCTGGAACACAGTCCAGAGTCCTTGAACGTGAGTCTGCTGTGCAAGTAAATAACAGTACAGCAATTGCAAGTCAGCTTATGCAGTGGCCATGTCAGATAAAGCTTGTTCCGGTGAACGCACCGTATTTTGAGAATGCCAACCTGCTGATTGCTGCTGATTGCACAGCCTATGCATACGGAAATTTCCATAATGAATTTATCCGTAATCATATTACTCTGATTGGCTGTCCTAAGCTGGACGAGGGCGATTATGCGGAAAAGCTGACTCGGATTCTTATGAACAATAACATTAAAAGCGTGAAAATTGTACGTATGGAGGTTCCATGCTGCGGAGGGATTGAAAATGCAGTAAAACGGGCTCTTCAGGCAAGCGGAAAGTTTATTCCGTGGCAGGTGGTAACAATTTCCACAGACGGAAAGATTATCGAATAATTTTTATGTATATAATAATTTAAATATATTCTGACGGAGGTTATGAACTATGATAATTACAAATGACATTAAATACATTGGTGTAAACGACCATATGATTGATTTGTTTGAAGGTCAGTACATTGTTCCTAATGGCATGGCTTACAATTCCTATGTGATTATGGACGAGAAAATCGCTGTAATGGACACTGTTGACGCTTCATTCACTCATGAATGGCTTGATAATATCCAGAATACGCTCGGAGACAGAAAGCCGGACTATCTGATTGTTCAGCATATGGAGCCTGACCATTCGGCAAATATTATGAGCTTTGTAAAAGCTTACCCCGAAGCAAAAATCGTATCATCTGTAAAGGCTTTTGCTATGATGAAAAACTTCTTTGGTACTGATTTTGCTGAGAGACAGATTGTTGTCGGTGAGGGCGATGTGCTTTCTCTCGGTAAGCATAATCTGACCTTTGTAGCAGCTCCGATGGTACATTGGCCTGAGGTTATCGTCACATATGACAGTACGGATAAGGTTTTGTTCTCGGCGGATGGTTTCGGAAAATTCGGAGCACTTGACGTCGAGGAGGAATGGGCGTGCGAAGCAAGACGATACTATATTGGTATCG
>JAGBIH010000080.1 GCA_017935095.1 Ruminococcus sp. | reverse complement strand
CCACCACCACGAGCACGATGAGGACTGCGGCTGCGGCTGTCACGACCATGAGCACCACCACCACCACGAGCATGACGAAGACTGCGACTGTGGCTGTCATGACCATGAGCACCACCACCACCACGCAGATGATGTGTTTACAAGCTGGGGCGCAGAAACTCCGGAGGCTTATACAAAAGAGGAAATTACTGCCGCTCTGGAGGCTCTTTCCGATGAAGAAACATATGGCATAATTCTCAGAGCAAAGGGAATTGTTGCAGGCAAGGATGGTCAGTGGATTCATTTTGACTATATCCCCGGAGTTCCGGATGTCCGCAGCGGCTGTGCTGCAACTATCGGCAGACTTTGTGTAATCGGCTCAAAAATAAAGGAAGAGGCTATTGCAAAGCTCTTTCATACAGGTAAATAAGAAGGGAGCGTTCTGTAATGCCGAATAATCAGCAGGATTTTCCTGTATATCTCTTTCTGGGCTTTCTGGAATCAGGAAAGACTAAATTCATTCAGGAGACTCTGGAGGATAAACGCTTCAATAACGGTGAAAAGACTCTCCTTCTTCTCTGTGAGGAGGGTATTGAGGAGTATGACCCCGATAAATTCCCGTCGAAGAATGTATTTATCCGCACTATAGAGGATAAAAATGAGCTTACCGAGGCAAATCTGCAAAGACTTGTACATGAATGCGGTGCTTCAAGAGCAGTGGTTGAGTATAATGGTATGTGGAATGTCAGCGATTTATTCAATGCAATGCCTGACGGCTGGGCAATATATCAGGTTATGATGTTTGCCGATGCGACAACCTTCTTGCAGTACAATTCTAATATGAGAAGCCTTGTTGTTGATAAGCTGAATATGTGCGAGCTTGTGGTGTTCAATCGTTTTGAGAAAAGCATGGACCCGATTGAGTTCCATAAAATCGTGCGTGGAGTAAGCCGACGTGCCGAAATCGCCTACGAATATACAGACGGCAACGTAGCCTATGATGATATTGAGGACCCTCTGCCGTTTGACGTTGAAGCGGACGAAATTGTAATCAACGACAATGATTATGCCCTTTTTTACCGTGATATTATGGAGGAGCCCCCGAAATATGACGGCAAGACTGTTACCTTCAAGGGTATGACAGCAAGAAATGCTAAATTCTCAGGCAATACCATTGCAGTAGGACGAAATGTAATGACGTGCTGCATTGACGATATTCAGTTCTGCTGGTTTGTTGCCGAGGCTGACAATGCCGCTCAGTTCAAGGAGCGCAGCTGGGTTATCGTAAAGGCGAAAATCAAGGTACAGAAGCACAAGTTCTATCGTGGAAAAGGACCTGTCCTTCAGGTTATTGATATCTCCGAGGCTGCACCGCCTGAGCGTGAGGTTGCTACATTCTATTAAAAATAAAGGCTATCAGACTTTTATGTCCGATAGCCTTTAATTATTGCTGTGTTATTATTTCTTCTTTTTCTTCTTTTTGCTTTTGTTATTCTGCTTCGGAGCATCCGCTTTCGGGGCAGCGTCCTCAGCATCGGCTAAAACAGTCGGACTGTCAATAAGCTTGGCTTTATTCTCCTCAGCCTCCGATAATTCTTCGTCGGCAGACTTGGCATATTCCTTGCCCTTGCTTATAAGCTCCTCTGTTTTCTGCTTGATTTTTTCTTCCTCTTCCTTAGCCTTCTTAGCCTTTTCCTCGGCAGCTGCGGAGACCTCTGCCTCAACCGCACCCTTTGACTTGATAATCTGAACCTTCTTCTTGTCAGCAGGCTCTTCCTCAGCAAGTCCGAGCTTTCTGCGCTCTTTTTCCTTGCGTCTTGCAATGAGTACAGGGTTGTGCTTTCTGTCGTAAATATAGAACATCACGAGTACGCCTATACCGAGAATAAGTGTAACCAGACCAATATTGAAGCCCGGAGGAGTATACTTCATTGAAATTGTATGCTCACCAGGTGAAAGACGGATACCAATCATTGTACCGAGGATAAGCACCTCACCCTCGCCGCCGTTGCTGTCATTGAGCAGAGTTATGCTTCCGTCTTCGTTTTCATTTTCAATGATATTGCTGTCGATTTTCTTTCCGTCAACCTTGATAGTCCAGCCCGGCTCGTACGGAATGGAGGTAACGAAAATCTGTCCCTCATGAGCAGTAACCGTACCCTCAAGATAGCGGTCGTTTGACTTTTCCATATCAATTTCCCACTGATTCTGCTTGAGGATATTGATATCGGAAACGAAGGCTTCTTCATCGAGGTAATAGATATTGAAGCCGTTTTCCTTTCTTACCATGAAGTATTCATTGCTTCCGACATAACGTCCGTTTTCACCTGTAGCCTGAATAGTGAGTCTTATCTCAATCTCTTCGCCTGCGGTGAATGGTCCTATTCTCTTTACAGGAGTTGAACCCGGATCAAGGGTAGTATCATATCCCTGGTGGTTAGTGAAATTGCCGTCTGCATCCTTTGTGTTTGAAACCCATACGTTTGCAGGCTTTCTCATTTCAGAGCCGAGGTGCATATAGATACAGCCGTCCTTAGGCATTGTCGTGCGGAGGTTTACAACAGCGTCACCTGCATCCGGCAGAGCGTCGAAGCAATCGTGAACGATGATTCTGTTATTCTTTTCATCGTAATAATTGTAATCCTTGCGGGCAACCTTTGTTTCGTCATATTGGAGGCTGAACTGAAGCGGAACATAATACTGCTTCGGGATAATCGGCATTTCATAGCTTGCAGTATTTCCTGTAAGAGCGCTCAGGTAGTTGTTAAGGCTGTTGAGCGGATTATCGTTTCCGAGATTACCGAGATTGAGGATATCATCGTCAGCCATATAGCCGATTGCAAGTGCATTCGGATTCTCGTATACATCAATGGTGCTCTTCTGGTTATTTTCCCTGATGTAATCTGTGGAATAGCGGTACTCATAGGTTGAATCAAGCATTTTCTGTGAGCTTGATGTTCTGGTATCGTCATCAAGGACGTATTTGATACCCATAAGTGAATCGGCAACAGGGTTGTTACCCTTATACTGAGACTCAAAGCTCTGGGTATAATATCCGAGAGCGTCGATAAAGTTGATAGCTCTTGTGTTCATAACTGAGCTTGAGTGTGAAATACCCTTGAGTCCGTATGCGAGGTTATCGTTTACCATACGGTTGTAGGTCTTTTCTGCACGGTAGAAGCTGCCGTCGTATTCTTCAAGCTCTGCGACAACATCGGGAGCGCTTATGATATCGGTATACGATTTGCGGTCGGAGTTTCCGACTTCCTTGAAAATCTTTCTGAAGGAGTCGTAGCAGTTATAGCCTGCCTCAAAGAATACAAGCGCCGCCATAGTAACAAGGAGCGTACTCTTGAGCTTTGCAGTTTTTGCATGACTGTAGAAGTAGACAATTGTGAGGTAAACAGCGGCGAGAATCAGACCGAATACAAGAGTACCGAGCCAGATTTCCTCCCATGTATCGCTGCCGTAGCTCATGGTGTCCTTGTAAGGGGTTGTAGCAACGTACTTATATCTTTCCTCGTTGTAGTTATAGCTTGGCATTTTGGCTTCAAAATAAAGCACAAGAGCCGCAATACCGGCAAATGTTCCGGCGACATTCTTTACAGACAGCTTATAGCCATCGAGGTTTGAGAATATCTCTGCCGCCATAGCAACAAGCAGGAATGAAAGCAGGAATGAATATCTGTAAGGAAGCCAGTTAGGGTCCTGACCACCGTGCCACATCATGTTGATAGGCTTGATATACATACTGAAAATCATTGTGAATACAAGCAGAGAGTATCCTATCTTGTTATTTCTTCTGATTTTCTTGTTGAGATAGAACAGCGGAAGAAGAACGACAGTAAGAACGCCGCAGTAGATTTCAGGACGTCCGTACATTCTTGTTCCCTCGTCCACGTTGACAGAGTAGTACTGGTTAGGCAGGAGAGTCGGGATAAGCTCGGGGAGCTGGAAAAGTCTCTTTTTCCAGTCGTAATCAGGCTCTGAGAAGTCAAACTTACCGAGAGCAAGAGCATTATAAACCGGCAGAATCATAATAATACTGCACATCAGCACGACAATTGTCGAAAGAACCATAATTCCGATAGTTTTTCCGTATTCTTCCAGCTTCTTGAACTTTCTCTTTGTTCCGAAGAAAAGGTAGTAAACGAAGTAGATAGCAACGAAAATTGCAATCATATAGCCGATGTAGAAGTTTGCGATGAACATCAGCGCCAGCGGAATAATGTAATTGATTTTTCTTCCGTCATCAACAAGATACTCTATACCGAGTACGATGAGCGGCAGGAATATCGGTCCGTCGATCCACATAGGATTCATAAGCTGAATCACAACGAAGCTCATCATTGAATACATAGTCGAGAAGAGCAGTGACGGAAGCGGTCTGAGATTTTTGGATTTCTGGGCGTAGATGAAGAATGTCACGCCTGCAGCGCCGACCTTGCACATCTGCATTATCATTACAGCCTCAAGAATCAGCTTTCTCGGCAGCAGGACGAGTATCAGTGAGAACGGACTCGCCAGATAGTATCCGACAACTCCCATAAAGCCGCCCGAAAGGTTACGGCTCCAGCTGTAGAACAGGCTGCTGTCGCCCCAGAATGAATCACGCATGGATTCAAAGTAATAGATGTACTGTCCGTTCAGGTCAAGAGTAAGAACAGAACGCTCTCCGAACGGGAAAACATCAAAGCCGGCATATGCAATCAGCGTAAGCAGAAAAGGAATTGCAAACGCATAGATGCAGAAAAGCGGGCTGAAGGTAGAGCCTCTTGTTTCGGCAATTACATCCGCAGCGGTACGCAGCGGTT
Organism: Ruminococcus sp.; assembly: GCA_017935095.1. Taxonomy (GTDB): domain Bacteria; phylum Bacillota; class Clostridia; order Oscillospirales; family Ruminococcaceae; genus Ruminococcus. The sequence goes on along the minus strand of JAGBIH010000080.1, from coordinate 10,715 downwards.
TACCGTATGACCGTGTGCTGGCAGCACCTGAGGCTCTGGTGTTGGTTCCGGCGCTTCTGGTTTTTGCTTTTGCCTTGGCGCCCGAAGATTTTGACTTAGCCAATTTTGTTCCTCCTTTATTTTACCGGAAAGTAAACGCATACTCCCCGATTATATAATACTGATTTTAATTATACTACATAATTCCATGTTTTGCAAGAGTTATTGGAAATTTCACAATAATAACTGTTGTTCGGTTGTCAATTATGCGGAACAAACCAACATTTTATTAAAAAGAACTGAAATCAGCTTGTTTTTATAGGAAATTTCGGTCTGCCTCTTGCATTATGGCTGTAAATATGATAAAATAAATTTTATTATATATGTATATAAGTCAGAAAGGAATATTATGGATAACTCAGACATAATTAAAATTATACTGGTTATAGTGATGATGATTTTTTCAGCACTGTTTTCAAGTACAGAAACTGCATATTCAAGTGTAAATAAGCTTCGTCTGAAAAATTACGAGGCTCAGGGAAACAAAAATGCCGCAAAGGCACTGAAGCTCGCCAATAAATTCGACGAGGTTCTGACAGCTGTTCTCATAGGTAATAATATTGTGAATATCGCTACCTCCTCTGTGAGCACTCTTGTATTTGTCAAGTTTTTCGGCAGCAACGGCGCCGCTGTTTCGACTATTGTTATAACGATACTTGTGCTGACATTCTGTGAGGTTCTCCCGAAATCATATGCAAAGAAAAACGCCGAAAAGCTTGCGCTTGCCTTTGCAGCGCCTCTTTCGGTGCTTGTTACAATTTTCAAGCCCTTTGTTGTTCTGCTTAATTCACTGTCATCCCTTGTTTCCAAGGGTGATGACGCTCCGAGTGTGACCGAGGATGAACTGAAATACATGATTGATGAAATCGAGGAACAGGGCGTTATCGAGGAACAGGAAAGCGAGCTTGTCAAAAGTGCGCTTGAATTCGACGAGATTACCGTCAATGAAATACTTATCCCGAGAGTCAAGGTAGTAGGAATTGAGGTCAACTCTACAATCGACGAAATAAGAGAGCTTTTCAGCAGCGAAATGTATTCAAGAATTCCCGTATACGAAAAGAGTCTCGACGATATTATAGGCATCATAACAAGCAAATCATTCTTTAAAATGCTTGGCGAGGGCAAAAACAATATCAGAGAGATTATACAGGACGCTCTGCATATCGCCGATACTAAGCTTATCAGTGAGGCTATGCGTGATATGCAGCGCTCCAAGGTTCATCTCGCTGTTGTCATTGACCAGTACGGCGGCACAAAGGGTATCATTACCCTTGAGGATATAATCGAGGAGCTTGTAGGTGAAATCTATGACGAGGACGATGAGATTATCTCAAATATTATAAAGCTTGCCCCTGATAAATACGAGGTTGCAGGCGATATGAGCATAAGCGATATGCTTGAAAAAATCGGTCTCGACGAGGATCTGGTCCAGACTGACTATACCTCCGTAGGCGGATGGGTTACTGACGTAATGGAGCATATTCCCGAGTCAGGTGAAACTGCCGAAACAGGTATTTTCCGCCTTACCGCAGCCGAGGTAAGCGAACAGACCGTTGATAAGGTCATTATTGAAATTCTTGCTGTGGATGAAGCCTCAGAGGATAATTAAAAAAACATTTACAGGTTGGGAATTTTGAACAATGAATTCAAGAATGAATTGTTCAAAATATAGAAATTTACACTTTCACCAATTATTAACATTATTCAACCTGAAATATGTACATAATGTGGTATAATATACTAAGTTCAGAACTCCTTTCGGGAGATTTCAGTATCAGGGGGGAATTTTGTTGAAAAAAACAATAATAACAATAGAACGACAGTATGGAAGCGGCGGAAGCGTTATCGGGCAGCTTACCGCAGAAAAACTCGGCATCAACTGCTATAACAGGCAGATTCTCGAAATGACTGCTCAGCAATGCGGCATTTCACCTGAGTATCTTGAAACAGCAGAGGAAAATGTTCCTACAAGCTTTCTGTATTCACTTCTGCTTTCTGCAAATCCTGCAAGGACTATGGAGGAAAACCTGCCTCTTTCCGATAAGGTATTCCTTATGGAAAGCCGTATTATCAAGGAAATTTCCGAGAAAGAAGACAGCTTTGTGCTCGTAGGCAGATGCGGCAGCTATATTCTTGAGGATAAGGGCTGCTTCAGCGTTTATATCTACGCTTCTCCTGAAGAAAGAGCAAAACGTGTCGTAAATGATTACGGAGTTGCTCCGCATAAGGCTGAATCCGTCATGAAAAAGGCTGATAAGCGACGTGAAACCTTTTATAATGTAAATACAGGCAGAAGCTGGCAGGATAAGGACCAGTATTCACTCTGCCTTAACAGCGCACTGCTCGGAGACGAGTTATGCGCAGAGCTTATTGTGAAGGCTTACAATGAATATAACGAGATGCACAAATAAACTAACAGACCTTGTAAGCAGATATACAGTCCGGCATGATTTTACAGCCGATAATATGTAAAAAATACGAAAACCGCTTAAAACTATTGTTTCAGGCGGTTTTTATTCTTGTATATATAATTGTCATATCAATATTCTAACGGTTTTATTCATATCGTTCAGCTGATTTTCAGCGATTTCTTCAATGGAACAGCTGTCCTTACTGAATTTGCTTGTTTTCAGATAAGCTTTTGCCTGTTTAAGTGAATTGAATCGCCTTGCAAATACAATTTCATGTACAAGAAATCTTTTTGAGCAGATATATCTTCCGCTTTCATCATGTCTGATAATCCATTTCATAAGCCTGTCCTAACCGAACAATTTATAGTGTACCACGCCGAACCATTCACGCACCCAATAGGTCGGAATCAGCCACCACGAAGTATCCGCAGAAATATTATATGCCTCCATGCCAAGACCTTCTGCTATCATTTCGGCACGCAGCTGATGATAGCCGTCTGATACGATAGTGATTTTTCCGCAGAGCTTTTCACGTTCAATGATTTCCTTTGAAAAGCTCAGGTTTTCCTCTGTATTTGCTGACTTATCCTCCATATAAATTCTGTCCGGAGCAATTCCGCACGAAACAAGGTAATCACGCATACACTGAGCCTCGCTGATAATTTCATCGCTGCCCTGACCGCCTGAGACTATCACGCATACGTCCTCGTTATCCGACAAATATCCTGCTGCAGCGTCAAGACGCTTTTTCAGCATCAGACTCGGAGCACCGTTCTTCACCTTGCAGCCGAGGATAACAAGCGTTGTATCTCTTCCCTTCGGCGAATCGTTAGCGGCTCTGAGCATAAAAACGCTTATCAGAACGGCAAGAGCTATGCAAACGACAATTATCGCCGATATTGCGCAGACAAATACTTTTCCGGCCGGCTTTTCCCAGATTTGCTTTATAAACAGACTGAACGGTCTGAAGAATACAAATATCGCCGTCAGGACAGCTGATACGGCAGCTCCCGCACAATTTCCGAGATTTATGATACTGCGGGTAAAAGGTACGAGGAAAATAATCAGCAGTATAAAGAAAATGAGTGCAGGTATAATTTTCGTTCCGTTATTTTCTATAAATCGGCTCATTTTCCCTCCCGACAGACTTCCTGTTAAAATTACTTCTGAGAAGAATTCTTCATTTTTGACGCAAGCTTCAGGATTCTGTCAAGATTTTCCTGAGTAGTGGTCTCGCTTCCGAGATGAGTGGGGACACTGTTATAAAGTCCGTGGAAATCCGAGCCTCCCGTTTCAATCAGACCGTACTTATCCGCAATTGCAGAAAGCTCCTTACGGTAATTTTCATCAGCGGAGTAGTGACCTATCTCCACGCCGTCTATTTTTCCTTTTTTCGCAAGCTCCTCAAGAAGCTCGATATTGTCATACTGTGCAGGATGAGCCATTACAGCAACGCCCTTTGCGGTATGTATAAGGTCGATTACGAAATTAACGTCGGGATATTCACGCTCAACATAGCATGAACCCTTCTGAGGATTGAACAGCTCTGAATCAAGCTTTCCGTAGAATTCCAGAGCATAACCATAGTCAATCAGCGCTCTCATAATATGCTGCTTGAATATACTTTTTGATGATGTTGTATGTTTTAGGATGCTCTCAAGAGTAATAGGGTATTTCTGCATAACCCTTTCTATCATTTCTTTTGAACATTCCTTTCGGATTTCACAGCATTTCAGGCACAGACCCTCAAGACGGTCAGGCTTTGAGGGAGCGTAGCACAGAATATGCACCTTGCTGTTTCTCGCCTTATCCCATGCTGAAAGCTCAACTCCGTGCAGGATTTTAACTCCGGCACGCTCGCCGAGGACATCGGCACGTGAAAATGAAGCCATTGTATCGTGGTCGGTAATGGAAAGCCAGCTGATGTTTGTACGTTTAGCCTGATCAATAACGTCCTCTATACCAAGCGAACCGTCAGAGAGCTTGGTATGGCAGTGCAGATCACATATCATAGTAACCTCCGTTCCCGCAGACCTCAGAAACCGCTGCGGTGAAACAAAATTTTTATTCACAAACAAGGTATATACAAAACTGACAATAATTATACCATACTTTTTAAAAAAAAGCAAGTACTTCAACATGTTTTTAATAAATTATTATTTTCTAAAAATTTTCTATAAATAATGGAAGCATAAAAAGCTGAATAAAGTCAATACCGCAAACAGAACAAAGCCGCTTTTGACATTAATGTCAAAAGCGGCTTTGCAATACTTCTATATAACTATCCGTCTTAAGTGAACGTCTTATATGTATGAGATTATTTTTTCATATTTTCCTTAAGAAGGTCTCTGATTTCTGTAAGAAGAACCTCTTCCTTCGGAGGTGCAGCAGGCTTAGCCTCTTCATTCTTCTTCCCCATAGTCATAAGCTTGTTTACAGCCTTCATCATAAGGAAAATACAGAAAGCCATAATCAGGAAGTTAATGATTGCTGTTACAAAATGACCCCAGTTAAGGTAATTGCCTGTATCAAAAATCTCAATTCTGCCTCCGAATTCAGCGCCGCCGATACAAGCGATGAGCGGATTTATAAAATCCTCTGTGAAGGCTGTTACGATATTACCAAAAGCAGCACCGATGATAACACCGATAGCCATATCCATTACATTACCTTTAAGTGCAAACTGTTTGAATTCCTGTAAAAACTTTTTCATTTCTGATTACTCCTTTATCATCTTATAATTTACATTTCATATCTTCTTAAAATTCTGTCAAGCCCGGAATCTCAGGCTGTTCCTCTGTCACGGTTTTTTTAGCCTGCATATACTCGGGAAGCACAATAGCGTCGATTTCATCAACATAGGTTGTTTTCTTCTTCGGCAAAGCCTCTACCGCATGATCAGCCTGAGCCATTATGGCCTCCTTATGCTCGTGGACATAGGCCTCAAGCTCTTCTGAATCAGCCTTATCCGCAAGCTTCATAGAAACTCCGGATTTACGGCGCTCATATGCCTCAAGGTCATCAGCGTTGACGTTATCGGTCACGCCCATGATATCCTGTACCTTCTCCTGAACATTTTCGCCAAGCTCCTCACCGTTTACAATTTCTGTTTTGCGCATATACATTTTGTTGAATTTAGCTGCTGTATTCGGTATAAGGGACGATCCGTCAACAAGAGGAGTATCACTCATATAATCAACCTTTTTACGCTCGAATTTCTTCAGACGGTTCATATCAAGGCCTTCTGCTGAAACCGACCCCATATCTCCGCTATTCTTTCCGAAGAAATCATCAGACCGCTCTGCACGCTTTGTAGCCTTACCGCCGTCAAAGAACGCCCAGAAATCATCGGGGACATCAACCCTGTCGTCAGCTTCAGGCTGCTGAGGTACGGGCTGCGGCTGTGGCTGCACTGCACCATACTGCGGCATTCCATTCATGTTAGGATACGGCATCTGATACGGATTCTGCACAGGCTCACCCATTGGCTGACCGTACATCATCGGCTGCGGCTGGCTGTAAACGGGCATACCGTTCTGGTCATAGCCGACAAACTGCGGCTGACCGTACATCATTGGCTGCGGCTGGCTGTAAACGGGCATACCGTTCTGGTCGTAGCCGACAAACTGCGGCTGACCGTACATCACAGGCTGCGGCTGGCTGTAAACAGGCATACCGTTCTGATCATAGCCGACAAACTGCGGCTGCATCATACCTGTCATCTGCTGACCCATCGGTGCAGGCGCAGGCTGAGCTGCCGGCATTCCCGGCATTGGCTGCTGATAGCCGTACATATTAGGCTGAGCACTCATCGGCTGAGGCTGCTCAGCTGCACTTTGCGGGAGAGAAACTCTGCCCGTATCAAGCTTTGGAATAAAAGGTTCATCGAAGCTGCTGAAATCATATTCATCATCAGAATCGTTAAGCTCATCGGCGGTATACAGATCCGATGATGAATCCGAAGGAACATTATCACTTATAGTAAATGTACCGCTTCCTATTTTAAATCCACCGGAATCAGAGGAATATTCCTCCTCTGTATGATAGCCGCCCAGATCCACCTGTTCGATATTTATCTCCTGTGGATTTTCAAGATTTCTGCCACATTTAACACAAAACTTAAACTTAGGCTGATTTTCGGTTCCGCACTGTGGACATTTCATAGAAAATCACTCCTTACCTGTAAAAAACGCATAAATAAAGCCGCATTCGGAAAATCTGAAAAACCGAAAGCAGTTGACATCTGACCGGACGCAAAACTGCGTCATCTGTTTATCTCTATTTTCATTTATATTATAACATTATAATCGTCCTATTTCAAGTAGTTTTCTAAAGATTGTGCAAAACAGTGCTAAACCCGACCATAAATTCATACATCTTTCACAATGACAACAACTGCATTTACAATAGGTTGTAGAAAACTAACAAAAATCCATGCTTTTTATATCATCAGCTCAATTGCCTGTTGATTCAACATTATAGTCAAAATCGCCAAACCGCCATGTATTAAACCTGCTTTATGACAGCATTTTTACAAATATCACATAAAACTACTATATTTTCCGGAATATATGTGGTATAATATTTCCGTACATACTATTGCTCCACGTATTTTTACGAAATCTTCAGGCATCATCAGTCGGAGCAATATCATCACGCAACATAAATAATACAAATAAATGCAGAATTCCTTTATTGTCAGAAATTCATATTCAAAGGTCAGCTGTATACATGAGCTCGCTTTCCTCAGGCAGAGCGTCAGAAGGCTCCGGTTTTGCCGCATGGAGCTTTGATTCAAAGGCTGATTTTCTGCGGCAGATAGGAGAAAAAAATGGCAAGAAAAAGAGTCAGCAAGGAAAAAAGCATCAGAAGAACAAAGCTTTTTACCGAATTAATTATATGTGCAGCTATCATCGGCGCAGGAGCATATACTGTTAAAATAGCTGCCGACCGTTCGTCAACAGTACAGAAATCTCATTTCTATGAAAAAGAGGAGATCAAGAACCCGATAGAACAGCCCACTACAGAGCCTGTTGACCCGAATAAAATTATCTTTGAAACTTCAATGGTCAATACCAAGGATAAGTTCAGAGGCGATCTTATCCTTGTCAATGAGGATCACCAGTATTTCGGCGGCGATGAAAAGCTTGTAAGTATTCTTGAAAAAAATGATGAGACAGGCAGATCAAGCTTTACATCCGTAAACTATGACTATACAATCCTCGAAGTTGTATATGAGCCTATGGCTGATATGATCGACGCTTTCTATGAAAAATACGGTATAAACGATATTATGATTTTCGGCTCGTTCCGCAGCACAGAGTTCCAGAAGCAGCTCTATGAGGCAGACCTCGCACAGACCGGAAGCGAGGATTCAACACGTGTCGCAAAGCCGGGCTACAGTGAGCATGAATCAGGCTACGCATTCGATTTTTCACGCTATGACCCCAGCAACGGTGCTCCAATCGACTACGACGGTACGGGTGATTATGCGTGGTTTACCGATAATTGCTACAAATACGGCTTTATTATAAGATATCCCGAGCATAAGGTTGATATCACAAAGATTCAGTATGAGCCCTGGCATTTCAGATATGTAGGTCTTGCCCACGCTTACTACATGACTAAAAATGACCTCCGCATGGAGGAATATATTGACCTGCTCAAGAAACATCCATACGACGGTGAGCATCTTGAATTCTCCGACGATTCAGGAAACAGCTACGAAATCTATTTTGTAGCCTCCGACGACGGCGCAGAAACAACAAGCGTTCCTGTTCCGACAGGTCTTGATTACGATATCTCAGGCAATAACGTTGACGGCTTTATCGTTACCGTTCATAAGTAGGGGACGGCGTCCTCGACGTCCCAGCGGCGTCACAACGGTATCCTCGGCGTCTTCGACGTATCATTGATATAATATGTTGTTCTACTGACTGAATCCGCACCTATCGGTGCGGATTTTATAATTATAAAAAAACTTACGTTTATCAAGAGGACACCATAGTCCTTGCGTTTGTTAAATTGCTCTAAATGCACTTTTAAGGTTGTTAAAATTAGTAAAAATAGACGAAAATGCATAAAACGCTTGACAAAGCGGTACAATAGTGATAAATTATATTTAGCACTCAGAGAGTGAGAGTGCTAAACGCAGAATCAACATTGACAACTTACAGACAACACCTCACAAGGATTTTATTCGGCTTAAGCATAAAGCTGTCGGTCAGTCCTGTGGTGTTGCGTTTGATATAAAGTGAAAGGTTGTGTAAATCGTGGACGACAGAAAGCTGAAAATTCTTGCTGCTGTGGTTGACGAATATGTCAGGACGGGCGAACCCGTAGGCTCGAAAGCAATCTCTAAGCTTGATAATATTAATGTTTCCGCCGCAACTATCAGAAATGATATGGCGGTGCTTGAACAGCTCGGCTATCTCGAACAGCCGCATACCTCTGCGGGACGTGTCCCGACCTTTCTCGGCTACAGACTGTATATAGATGAGCTTATGACTCTTCCGGATCTCTCCGATGAGGAAAAATCAAGACTCGATGATATGCTCGGTGATAAGGATACTCCTGAGGAGCTTCTTGTCCAGAATGCCGCAACCGCTCTCACAGAGCTTACTCAGTGTGCCGCAGTCGTTGCAAATTCAGTTCCGAGATTTTCGGTTATCTCAAGGGTAGAGGTTATCCCTACAGGAAAACGGCTTTATGTTATACTGCTGATAACCTCAAGCGGAAGCATAAAAAACAAGGCTTGCAGGCTCGAATTCGACCTTAATCATGAACAGCTCGAATTTTTTACACACTATATAGAAGAAAATCTCAACGGCGTTTCGGTTGAGGATCTCTCAGAAGAAATGTTCGATAAAATGGTAGCCGCAGTAAGCGCATACATGGTATCGCTTTCTCCTCTTGTCAAGGGCATCTGCGAGCTTTCCGAGGACCTCAGGCATCAGGAGCTTACAGTAAGCGGCGGCGAAAAGCTGCTCTCCTGCAGCGAGCTTGATAAAATGGAGGTTGTGAGATTTATTGAGCACAAAAACGGACTCACCGATATGCTTGAGGAAACCTTCAACGGCATAAAAGTAAAGTTCGGCTCTGAACACAACAGCTTCGCAATCGGAAATTCAAGTCTGATTGTCTCAAAATACCGCAAGGGCGGTAAGGAAGCCGGCTCGCTCGGCGTTATCGGTCCGATGCGTGTCGATTATAAGAAAATTATCCCCTATATTGAATACCTGACACAGAAAATCTCATTCTTTATGTCAGGTGAAGATGAGGACATAATATTCGGCACTGACGATGAAACAGCGCCGCAGTCACAGGAAAGGAGCATTACCGATGGACAATAAGAATTCTTTTACAGAACCTGCTGAGGAAATCGAAAACGGGATTTCCGGGGAAATGCCGGAGGAGCTTACCGAAGCAGAGCTTGATGAGGCTGACGCTGTGAGCGAGTATAATGACGTTGCTACACAGTACTCAGACCTTGAGGACGCTCTCAATGAGGCAAACGACAAGTATCTCAGACTCTTCGCAGAGTATGATAACTACCGCAAGAGAACTGCAAAGGAAAAAACCGAGACATATACAAATGCCTCGATGAAATGCATCGAAAATCTTCTTCCGGTGATAGACAGCTTTGAACGCTCTATGGAGTCGGAATGTACCGATGAGAACTTCAAGAACGGTATGCAGATGATTTTCAATCAGCTGAAGGATTTCCTTGCTAAGATGAATGTAACCGAAATTGAATCTCTCGGAGCTGAATTCGACCCCAATATCCACAACGCTATCAGTCAGCAGGACGGTACAGATTACGCAAGCAATCATATCTGCGCAGTCTACCAGAAAGGCTATAAGCTCGGCGATAAGCTCATAAGACCTGCTATGGTTGTTGTTGCACTGTAAATCCGCATAGAACGGACTGCTCAGACCTGTCCGTGTAAAATACATTTGTATGCATGGCAAAAAGCCATGTAAGAAACAACGATATTTTTGATTATCTCAGGAGGTAATTATTATGGCAAAAATTATTGGTATCGACCTTGGTACAACAAACTCATGCGTAGCTGTTATGGAAGGCGGCAATGCTGTCGTTATTCCTAACTCAGAAGGCGCAAGAACAACCCCTTCCGTTGTTGCTTTCACAAATAACGGCGAAAGACTCGTAGGTCAGGTTGCTAAAAGACAGGCTATCACAAACCACGACAGAACAGTATCATCTATCAAGAGACATATGGGTTCTGATTATAAGGTTACTAT
>JAGBIH010000079.1 GCA_017935095.1 Ruminococcus sp. | reverse complement strand
CTTGAACGGCTGACGCTTTGTGCCGAAAATGGTACCGCCCTGAGTGAGGATACCTGAGAATGCGGAAGGGGACATATCCTTGCACAGGTTATTGATGAGACCGTAGTAGCCGTTTGATATACCTACAATTTCAACATTATCCTCGCCGAAGCGTTCGTAGCAGGCTTTTGCGACGCCTCTGATGGTTGCATTAAGACCCGGACAGTCACCGCCGCTTGTTAAAATACCGATTCTTCTTTTCATTATGATTACCTCCGTTTTTTACTAATCCTGTACATATAATATACGGTTAAGTTTTATATTCCCATATTTACTTCAAAAAATTCCTGTAATTTTTCAGGTGGCATAGGTTTTCCGTAGAGGAAGCCCTGTGCGTAATCACAGCCTGCCATACGCAGAATTTCTTCCTGAGTCTTATTCTCAATGCCCTCAGCAATAGTTTCAATTTTCTTTGATTTAGCGATTCTGATTACAGCTGAAACAATTTCATAGGCGATATTATCATGTTCGATATCGGTGATAAAGGAGCGGTCGAGCTTCAGCAGGGTAATCGGCAGAATCTGGAGATAGCTGAGTGAGGAATAACCTGTTCCGAAGTCGTCCATTGCGAGCTTTACGCCGAGTTCACGAAGCTTGTTCATCTGTGAAACGGCGAAGTCGATATCGCTTAATGCGAGTGTTTCAGTCAGCTCAACCTCAAGCCACTGGGCTTCAAGACCTGATTTGACAAGAGCTTCAAATACCTTTTCCTTCAAATCAGCCTGATAAAAATCGGACGAGGTAAAGTTGATTGACATTACAATATTGGGATAGCCCATTTTTTGCCAGAGCTTATTCTGACGGCAGCTTTCATTCAGCACGAATTCGCTGATTTTTCCGATAAGGTGAGAGCTTTCGGCAATCGGAACGAATGTATCGGGTTTAACGATAGTTCCGTCCGGCTTTATCCAGCGGATAAGAGCCTCTACTCCCATGATTTTTCCGGTATCGAGGCTGATTTTCGGCTGATAGAAAAGCTGGAGCTCATTGTTGTCGATAGCGACGGCAAGAGCCTTTTCAAGCTCTGTATTGCCGATGATTGAATCGTGCATACTTGGCTCATAAGCGCATATACTGCCCTTGGAATTACTTCCGGACTTAAGAGCGAATTCAGCGTGCTCAAGAACATCGAGGAAGGAACTGCCGTAATCAGGCATTTTTGAATAGCCGGCAGAGCAGCTGAGGCTGATTGAGGAAAGCTCATCGACAGCAAGCTTTGAAAGCTCCTCCTGGATTGATCTGACAGTACTTGATGGCAGATCGTCATCACCGTAATCACGGAGTATAAGTGCGAAGTTATCGCCGCTGATTCGTGCAGCAAGGCCGCCCGGAGTAACGAACTTATAGAGAATATGCGCAAAATTTCTCAGTACATAGTTACCGTTGGTATATCCGCAGGTATCATTTATAATATGGAAACGGTCAATGTCGAGAACGATAATCCAGTAGGAATAATTCAGAAGCTGACAGCACTCAAAAATTTCCTGACCGGAATCCACAAGCTTATTTCGGTTTGCGATATCGGTAACTTCATCAATATAAGCGAGACGTTCAATAAGAATATCCTTTTCATGCTCTTTGGTAATATCGATAACAGCTCCTCCGAAAAGAGGAAGAGTATGATCGGTTCCGTCAATAGATTTATATCTGTAGGAATACCAGCGGAAGTTTCCGTCGGCAGATTTTATACGAAGCTCAATGCTTTTCACTTTATTGGTATCATTTGAGTTTATTGCACCGTCGAACAGGATGCGGTCATTGGGGTGGATGAGGGCACGGAACTGATTAGCAGAAATGCTGCCGCTTTTCAGTCCGAGCATTCTTGCAAGTTCAGATGATGCCCTGTAATTCTTTCTGTCGCTGCTCATGATAACACCGATTTCGGCAAGCTCCATTGAGGAATTGAAAAAGTCATTGGCGCTTGCAAGGTTCACACGCATTTTCTTGAGTTCGGTCAGATTGAAGCCGGTACTGAGGTAGATTGAATTGTTCTTACGCTTTTTTACGAGTGATGTGCTCCATGCGATGCTTATTACAACACCGTTTTTTGCTTTGAAGCGTGATTCATATGATTTGTTTTCATTGATTTTGTTAATAACTCTTCCCTCGATATTTTTTGTACCGAAAACCTTGATAATCATTTCCTTCTGGTCATATTCATTTTGAGTTATACCAAGGAGCTCACGCAGCTTTTTATTGAGATATACATACGAAAAATCATCGCTCCATACCATCATTTCCGTGTTGAGGTTTTCAACGATGCTTACAAAATCGGAGCTGTGCAGGGAATCCTGATTATTTCTGTATATTGAGTTTGCAGCTGTGAGAATAAGTGAGAAGAAAATAATAGTAGAAATATATATCAGCAAAGCAATAAAAGCATGATCGGGGTTGAAGTAGCAGTAAGCAAGAACAAGTGCAGTTGCGGCTGTCATGATTAATGCAGCAGCAAGAGGATTAAAATAACTATGTTTAATGGCAACCGCCTCCTATACTGGTTAATAATTGCTTTTTAAAAAACACATAAGCAATGAAATTACATTTTTATTATAGCAAAAATTACTGAAAAAGTCAATTAAAATTTACAGATGAAAGACATTTTTGATAAAATTGACTGAAAACATCAAGAAAATTTCACAAAACTCACACTTTGAGGGATTAAAATGTTATAATGTAGATGCAAAAAAAATGAAAGTATTAATCTCAAAGATATGATTTATGAACCGGAGGTAGAATTATGGCACATATTTTAATTGTTGACGATGAAATTAATATACGCAAGGTAGTACGTGAATATGCGGAATTTGAAGGGTATGAGGTAACAGAGGCAGAAAATGGCATGGAGGCTGTAAATCTCTGTCAGAAAAACGATTATGACCTTATCATTATGGATGTAATGATGCCTCGTCTTGACGGCTATTCAGCGTGCAAGGAAATTCACAAGAAAAAGGCAATACCTGTAATCATGCTTTCGGCAAGAGGAGAGGAGTATGATAAGCTCTTCGGTTTTGAAATCGGAGTGGACGATTATGTGGTCAAGCCTTTTTCTCCCAAGGAGCTTATGGCAAGAGTAAAGGTTGTGCTCAAGCGCAGTACGCAGTCTGCTGAAGCTGCACAGCCTGACAGATATGTTTTTGAAGGACTTGAGGTTGATATTCCGGGCAGAGAGGTTTATGTAAACGGTCAGAGGGCGGCTATGACTCCTAAGGAGTATGACCTTCTGTTTTATCTTGTAAGAAATAAGAATATTGCGCTTTCAAGAGATAAGCTGCTTGAGGAAGTATGGGGCTATGACTTTTTCGGTGACGACAGAACAGTTGATACGCATATAAAAATGCTCCGCAACAGTCTTGGTGAGTACAGAAAATTCATCGTAACTCTGAGAGGAATGGGATATAAATTTGAATCTATTTAAGAAAATATACAGTGCGAGCAGTCGTATTCCGCTGAAATTCAAAGTATGGATGTATTTTATTGCGTTCATTATTCTGGTGTTTGTTTTACAGTGGGTATGTCAGGTGCTGTTTCTTGAAAAATTTTATAAGAGCATGAAAACGAAAGAGGCAGCAAAAAGCGCTCAGAAAATAGCCTCCTCTTATGGTAAGCTTGACAGTGAGGAATTTACTGAGCTTATTTCTTCACTTGCGGTAGAAAATGAACTCTGCATTGAGCTGCTTGACAGATACGGACGCTCTGTTTACTCAAAGGAGGTTCTCGGTGACTGCCTCATTCATGGAAAAATCAACAGGACAAATCCATATATTGTCAGCATTCTGGAGGAGAAAGACAGGGAAATCAGGTATAAAATAAAGAATCCACGCAGTAATTATGATATGCTGCTGTATGGCTGTACACTCGGAGATCCTGATAATCCCGATGGTTTTCTGCTGGTGAATTCGGTGCTTGTACCCGTAGGCTCGACTGTTTCAATAATAAAGCATCAGCTGCTGATTATTACCGGAGTGCTGATAGTGTTTGCGTTTATAATCTCACTATTCCTTTCGAGACTGATTGCACGTCCGATAGACAGAATAACAAGGTCGGCTGAAAAGCTTGCAAAGGGAGATTTCAGAACAAGGTTCGACGGCAGAGGTTATCTTGAAGCGAAAAAGCTTGCAGATACCCTTACTTATGCAGAAAGAGAAATTTCAAGAGTTGATACCATGCAGCGTGACCTTATCGCCAATGTCTCTCATGACCTGAGGACGCCGCTTACCATGCTGAAGGCGTATGCTGAGATGATACGTGATCTTTCGGGTGATAATCCTGTCAAAAGAAATGAACATCTTGAAATCATCATTAATGAGACCGACAGGCTTGCACTGCTTGTCAATGATATTCTCGATCTATCAAAGCTTGAAAGCGGTAAGCAGAAGCTGAATCCTGCTGAATTTGAAATACGCAGCAAGCTCGGTGAGATTATCGACAGATTCAGCGGAATTTCAGAGAAAAAAGGTTATCATATCAACTTCACTCCGGATGCTGAAAAAACAGTGTGCTGTGATGTCGTGAAAATTGAGCAGGTTATTTATAACCTTATAAATAATGCCATTAACTATACCGGAGAGGATAAGCAGGTGTTTGTGCGTCAGATCAATCAGCCGGACGGCGTATTGATTGAGGTAGAGGATACCGGTGATGGTATAGAGGAGGATAAAATCAAGCTTATTTTTGACAAATATTACCGTTCTGAAAACCATAAGAGGGAAATTGTAGGAACAGGTCTTGGACTTTCGATTGTGAAGGCTGTACTGAAAATGCACAATTATGATTACGGAATAAGAAGCACACTTGGTAAAGGATCTGTATTCTGGTTCAGAATCAACGATGACAGCAGTTTTGATATGCACAATAAACAAAAACAATGAATTCATGCCGAAAAGTTTGTAACACAAGATTTACAGTTTTATCACAGAAATTACACATATTTGGTGTACAATAATATTGCTGAGGGAAATATCCCGAAGCTGATTTTCATGGTAGTTTAATGTTTACCCCAACATTAAATTATTAAATCCCCAATAATCCCTATATCATGGCAGATGAGCTTCCTTAACAGGAGGCTCATTTGTTATCCTGATTATATTTTTGCACATAAATCGACCTGTTTACGGCGGAAGTGATAAAAATTACGGCGGCTATTGACAAATAGAGTGGTCTGTTATATAATATGTGTATTACCTTATCAAGAGTGGCGGAGGAAACAGGTCCTTTGAAGCCCGGCAACCTGACTGTTATCAGACAAGGTGCTAATTCCTGCGGTTTATCCGGAAGATGAGGAGTTTTGAGCAAAATCAGAGCGTTCCGGAACGGAGCGCTTTTTTATTTCAGGAGGTATAAATATGAGCAGAATTTTCTTTACTTCAGAATCAGTTACTGAAGGCCATCCCGATAAAATCTGTGACCAGATTTCAGATGCAGTCCTTGATGCTATTCTCGAACAGGACAAGCTCGGAAGAGTTGCCTGTGAAACAGCCGTAACAACAGGAATGATTCTCTGTATGGGCGAAATTACAACAACAGCTGATGTGGATATCCCGAAAATCGCACGTCAGGTTGTTACAGAAATCGGATATGACCGTGCAAAATACGGCTTCGATGCCCACACTTGTTCGGTTATTACAAGTATTGATGAGCAGTCACCTGATATTGCGATGGGAGTAAACGAGGCTTTTGAATACCGTGAGGAAAATGGTGAATCCGATGGTCTTTCAAATGGTGCCGGAGATCAGGGTATAATGTTCGGATATGCCTGCAATGAGACTCCGGAGCTTATGCCGCTTCCGATTTCACTTGCACATAAGCTTTCACTCAAGCTCACTGAGGTCAGAAAAGACGGTACTCTGCGTTATCTTCGTCCCGATGGAAAATCTCAGGTTACTGTTGAATACGACAACGGTAAGCCGGTAAGAGTTGACGCTGTTGTTGTTTCCTCACAGCATTCCGCAGATATATCTCTTGATCAGCTCCGCAGTGATATCAAGGAATATGTTATCAAGCCTGTAATTCCGGCAGAGCTTCTTGACGAGAATACAAAGCTCTATATCAATCCTACAGGACGTTTTGTTGTGGGCGGTCCTCAGGGCGACAGCGGACTTACAGGAAGAAAAATCATTGTTGATACATACGGCGGATATTCACGTCACGGCGGCGGTGCGTTCAGCGGTAAGGACCCGACCAAGGTTGACCGTTCAGCAGCTTATGCAGCAAGATATATTGCAAAAAATATTGTTGCAGCAGGCTTCGCTGACAAATGTGAGGTTCAGCTTTCATACGCAATCGGTGTTGCAAAGCCTATTTCAATTCTTGTTGATACATTCGGCACAGGAAAGGTTGATGAGGATAAGCTCTCTGAGGCTGTAGAAAAGGTGTTTGACCTGAGACCGACAGCCATAATTGAAATGCTTGATCTCAGAAAGCCTCAGTACAGAAAGCTTGCAGCATACGGTCATATGGGACGTGAGGATCTCGGAGTTGCATGGGAAAAGACTGATAAGACAGAGGCTCTTAAAGCTGCACTTTCATAAGCAATCCCATAATTTTTAAAGAAGGAATGTTTTAAACATATTACAGCTGTATTTTATACAGCTGTTTTTTCTGGAACAGATTGTCACGGGCTGCTGTTTCAGATAGTATAATAAAAATTGTAATTTGTGTAAAGGAAAGTGATTTTCATTGGACAGAATAGCATTTTTCAGAGATCTTGCCATAATCATTGTATCGGCAAAGCTGTGTGGACTTATTGCGCAGAAGCTCAAAGCACCGCAGGTTGTCGGTGAAATTATTGCCGGACTTATAATCGGACCAAGCTGCTTTCATCTTGTCGGACATTCGGATTATCTTTCGCTGCTTGCTGAAATAGGAGTGGTTATGCTGATGTTCGGTGCAGGTCTTGAAACAAATATGAAGGACCTGCTGAAAACAGGACCTAAAGCACTGCTTATAGCAATTGTCGGAGTTGCTGTGCCTTTGGTCGGAGGAACCTTGTTCTACAGCTGCTTTTACGGCTTTGAGGCTGTCGGCTCAGATGAATTCTACAGAGCAGTGTTTATCGGTACAATTATGACAGCAACATCGGTTGGAATTACTGTACAGACTCTCAAGGAGCTTGGCAGACTGAAAGGTAATATCGGTACACTTATAACAAGTGCAGCTATTATTGACGATGTTATAGGAATTGTTGTGCTTACCTTTGTAATAGGTCTGAAAAATCCTGAATCAAAGCCAATGGATGTTGTAATAAATACAGGATTGTTCATCGTTTTCAGCTTCTGTTTAGGCTTCCTTACCTACTACATTTTCAAGCGTATAGACAAGCTTTATCCTCATCAGAGAAGAATTCCTATTCTCGGACTTGCTCTTTGTATGTTTATGGCGTTTGCAGCTGAGGAGTTTTTCGGAATTGCAGATATAACAGGAGCATATGTTGCAGGATTGATTCTTTGCAGTCTCAAGGATTCCGAATATATTGCAAGAAAGGTAGATATAAATTCCTATATGATTTTCGGACCTGTATTTTTTGCAAGTATCGGACTGAAAACAGAGTTCAGCAGCTTTACAAAAGAACTGCTGGTGTTCTCATTGTTGTTTGTACTGGTTGCTTTAATAACAAAAATCATAGGCTGCGGACTGGTTGCAAAGCTGCTTAAATATAATACAAAAGACAGCCTTAAGATAGGTGTCGGAATGATGACACGAGGCGAAGTTGCACTTATAATTGCTCAGAAGGGTTTGTCTGTAGA
Source organism: Ruminococcus sp. (assembly GCA_017935095.1). Classification (GTDB taxonomy): domain Bacteria; phylum Bacillota; class Clostridia; order Oscillospirales; family Ruminococcaceae; genus Ruminococcus. The sequence continues at coordinate 1,251 of JAGBIH010000079.1, read as the reverse complement.
AATGCTTGATTCAAAGTATTTTGCTTCGGTAATTCTGCTGATAATTATTTCATCAGTTACAACACCGATTATAATGAAGCTTCTTTACAAGGGCGAAGCGCAGGAGGAACAGTTAATAGCTGAATCTGCCCAATAGAATAATGCGGTATAAAAAAATAAGGCTGACGGTTTTATACCGTCAGCCTTAAATATTATGAAGTTAAGTGTGTTATTCTGAGGCGATGACTGTTTTTCTGAGCGCAATGAGGTCGAAAACGTCAATGACATCGTCGCTGATGCAATCAGCATATTCAGCCTGTGAAGCTGACATTGAGTTTCTGCCGAGAAGGAAATTATTGAGGATAACAATGTCGGCAACATTTACTTCACCATCGTCGTTAATATCACCCGGCTGACGCTCAGGTTCTGAATTGAAGCCTGAAATTTCACGGAAATTTTCAGCAAGCTGCCTGTCGTTTATTTCGCAGGAATCACGGTTATAGTGTCCTCCGGTGATATCCCAGAGTACTGGACAGAGCTGATTGTCATATGCAGCTTTGCAGACAGAGCTGAGGAAGAGTCTTACTGATTCCGGCTCCTTATTTTTGATAGGACAGCCATATTCGCCGATTATAACAGGAATTCCTTTATCTATAAAATTGGTCTTCATCATGTCCATCTGCTGATTGAGCTCAGCAAAGTCAGCATCAGTTCCCCATGTTGGACGCATTTGTGCCCAGTCAGCGTCCTCCTCGAGTATTGCGAAGCTGGCAGGAGTGTAGTAATGTACTGAAACTGCACATCGACCGGCAGGATCATCCGGCATTTTGAATAACGAATCGCAGGTAAGACCAATATCAGTGTTGTAGCCTGAAATCAGGAGGTGACGTTCACTGTTGTTTCCTCCTGAGCTCCTTACAGTATCCACGAATTTCTGGTTTACCTCATTTACCAGAGCGTACGATACATCTTTACCGTCAGTACCGCCCCATCTGTTCCAGAGTGACTCCCAGCCAAGCTCCTCGTTCTGAGATTCAAACATAAGGTGGTCATCATAGTTTTTAAAGCCTTCGGAAATCTGCTCCCACATTCTTGTATAGCGTTTCATAGATTCGTCTTTGTTTTCGGGGAAGGAATTCACCCAGCCATTATCCCAGTGGATATTTATGATTGCATACATATCGGCTTCGATAACCCAATTCACGATTTGCTGTACCCTTGCCATGTAGCTGCTGTTGATGGTATAGTTGTCACCCATCATATTTGACCAGG
>JAGBIH010000078.1 GCA_017935095.1 Ruminococcus sp. | reverse complement strand
CGCCGCCGAGGATACGCTCCTTCAGGCCACGTTCGATAGTTGTATTGACGCAGCAGACCGCACCTCTGAACGGCCAGAGGTCCTGATGAAGCTCTCTTTCGATACGTTCACGTGATTCGTCATGACCTTCTGCCAGTGAGCCGTCCTTATTAGGAGTACCCATACCGGAGTAGGCTCCGCTCTGAGCGTTGAAAACGTAGGTATTATCATAATATCCGCTTTCCGCAAGCTCTGTGAAGTTTTTCACAGCATTCGGAGAATACTGAGGGTAGAGGACAAAGCGGATCTCGCCGAGGGTGGTATCAACAATAGCGATAGGGTCGCCGTCCTGAGGCTCTTCAAGCTGAACGAGCTTCATAGTTTCAAGGTCGATACTTATATAAGTATTATTACTTCTTCTTATAGTAGAAAACAGCATCAGCATAAGGGAAAGAGTACCCATAACTATAGAAAAAATAAGAATTGTTCTTACAAGCCTGTTGCTTTTCATCCGGATATCCTCACAATCGTTATATTGCCATAATAATTATAACCAAAATGTCGTAATTTGTCAATATAAAATGGTCTGATTTCCGACAGGAATATTCTTTTCTCATACTTATTATTACACTGTCAGCGCAATGTCATACCTGTATTCTGCCCTGACAATTGCTTCATATACAAAAACGGACTGCCGAAGCAGTCCGCTGAAAATAAATCAGAGCTTTTTCTTTTCGTCCTCAATAAGTCTGAGGAGGTCGTCAACAGACATATCAGACGCAGATTTTTTGCGCATTGAATTGTCCGATTTTTTGATGATATCAGTAATATCAGGGGAAGAAGACTTTTTCTGCACTCCTACAGACGGAGCAGACTGACTCCTGAGCGGAGTTGTCTTAGGAACATCGTTTCTGGACATTTCAGCAAGCTGAGCCTTTGAGAGAACGCCTGTATTGTCGGTAATCTTATTTTTAGCCTCCCCGCTGATGCTTGAAGTCTTTATGTTATATGAGCCTGTGCGCTCTGCCTCAGCGGTCTTTCTGAGCATTTCTTCTCGGAGTGCGTCAGCTGTGGGAGCTGTAGACGACTGTCCGCCCATATTTCTTGCTGCAAAAGAAGATTCTGCTGAGCGCTGAGCCTTGAACTGCATAGTGCGCTCCTTTTCCTTCTGATAAGGAGAATCGGGATTGACCTTTTTCTGGCTGAAGTTTTCAGCAATAGACATCTTTTTACGCTCAAACTCATCGCTTGGCTGGATTTCCTGAGAAGCCTCGAAAAGGGGAGCACCTGTCTTAGCGTGTGATTTCTTTCCGGCTTCATTTTTCTTTTCTTCCTCGTCGTATTCATAGAAGCCGAACTCCTCTTCCTCTTCATCACGGTTTTTAGCGGAGACGATTCCTGCAATGAGGAAAATGACAAGAATAACACTGGGGAGAATAAGCTCAAGGAGAATACCCTTCACGCTGATTGTAAAGGTAATGAACTTTCCAAGCTCCATGCTCTGTGTATAGCCAGACGCAATAGCGATAATCTTATCTCTGGTGATAGTACCTGTATTGTCAACATGAGCTTCATCGGAGGTGGTATATTTTTCCTCACCGTTTTCGCTTACAACAATATCATTTATGCTGCGGATGCGGAGGTTATCGGGGTCTTCTGCGGGATAACAGAGAACGATATCGCCTTTTGCGAAGGTAACGTCCTTTGCTTCCTTGGTAATAAGTGCTTCTCCGGGAGTTACATAGCTGCCGAGCTTTGCGTTTTCGTCCACAATATAAACGTATCTGTCAAAAATTTTCGGGACCTTTCCGTTTGAGAATAAAATATTGACAACGATAGAGAGCACCACGAATACAATACAGATAGCTGTGATTAATGCTTTAAGTATTGAAAACCTTTTTTTCTTTTCCATAATTTACCATTCCTTTTCATTTCATTAGTCTTTTCTTAATTTCTACACTTCAGAACCGGTCCGGACAACACACACGATATACAATCCGAGTCAGTTTATTGTATGTCTGAAAAAATCCGGCTGACAAATCAAATTATCCTTCAAAAAACTGCACATAATGTTAATGCGGACGGATTCACTTTTTTAGTTTCTGCCAAAAATTATGGCAGTATATATATTATAACACATATCGGAACAAATTTCAAACATTTTTAATGTTTTATTTTTTAAAAATATCAGAAAATTTTTCATTCTTCCCGAAAGGGCATAATAACGCATAATGATGTTGTTTTTATGAAGAAATTATTGCCTTGCAGCAACGCAGAAAAATCATTTAAACAACACTGTGATTACCATGTTGCGATTTCTCGCAATATGTAAATTTAGTTGATAAATATTTGTTGAAATATACAATTGCAAAAATAAATAAAACATAGTATAATTTAAATATACCGCTTGTAAAATTATTCTTGTACCGCAATAACAGCTTGTCTGTAAACTGCGGAGAATAATATACACATTGTAATATAGCCGCAATTCTGGCGGCAGAATGGAGTTTTTATATGGCAAGTAAAAAAGTAAACCCTCTCATGGAAAAAATAAAAGAAGAATTTCCCCGAAAGCTTCAGCTTCTCTACGGCATTTCGCCCGAAGAGGCATCAGATAAGCAGGTTTACCATGTGCTTTCTTCCATTATAGTGGAAATCCTCGGTGCAAAAAGACAAAGCTTTATCAATCATACACACTCTGTCGGCGGCAAACAGATTTATTACCTCTCAATGGAGTTCCTTATGGGACGTTCGCTTAAAACAAGCCTCTATAACTTAGAGCTTGCAGATGATATAAAAGCTATGCTTAAGCAGTATGACATAAATCTCGATAAGATTTATGATCATGAGCCGGACGCAGGCCTCGGAAACGGCGGTCTCGGACGTCTTGCTGCCTGCTACCTCGACGGTCTCGCAACAAAAGGCTTCCCTGCTATGGGTCACTCAATATGCTATGAATACGGTATCTTCCAGCAGAAGCTTGAGGACGGCTGGCAGACAGAGCTTCCCGATAACTGGCTGCCCGGCGGCTCGGTATGGCTCGTACCAAAGCCCGAGCTTTCAATAGATGTCCACTTTGAAGGAGACCTTCAGGAATACTGGGACAATCAGTATCACTATATTTCCCACGTGAATTATAATACTGTAGTTGCTACGCCTTATGATATGTATGTATCAGGCTATGGCTCAGAGGGCGTTTCCGTGCTTCGTCTTTGGTCGGCAAAGGCTCCTAATTTCGACATGGAAATGTTCAATAAGGGTAACTACGCAAGCGCTCTTGCACAGAATTCAATTGCAAACGCTATTTCAAAAATCCTTTACCCGAATGATAACCACCTTGAGGGTAAGTCCCTCCGCCTCCGTCAGCAGTACTTCCTTTGTGCCGCTTCTGTAGGCGATATCGTAAACTCTCATATGAATGTTTACGGAACTCTTGAAAATCTCGCTGATAAGGTTGCTATCCATATCAACGATACCCACCCGACTCTCGCTATCCCTGAGCTTATGAGAATTCTCCTCGATGACTGCGGCTACGGCTGGGATCAGGCATGGGATATCGTTACAAGAACCTTTGCATATACAAATCATACCGTTATGGCTGAGGCTCTTGAAAAATGGGATGTCAACCTCGTCAAGACAGTTATTCCGAGAATTTTCTCTATTATCGTTGAAATCAACAACCGCTACTGCCAGTCCATCATGGAGAGAAACGGCTACGACAGCGCAAAGACAACACGTATGTCAATTATCAAGGACAATACTATTCATATGGCTACACTCTGCGTTGCTGCATCACACAGCATCAACGGCGTATCCAAGCTCCATTCCGAAATCATCAAGCAGTCGGTATTCAACGACGAATTCAATAATACTCCCGAAAAATTCAAGAACGTAACCAATGGTATTGCTTACAGAAGATGGCTCTATCAGTCCAACCCTGAGCTGACAAAGCTCCTCAGTGATACTATCGGCAACAAGTTCATCAAGGACGGCGCAGAGCTTTCAAAGTTCAGAGCATTTGAGAATGATAACGAGGTTCTCAGTAAGCTCATGGACGTGAAGAAGCATAATAAGGAAAGATTCGCAAAGTATGTAAAGAGCAAGAGCGGTATCATCCTCAATACAGACAGCATTTTTGACGTTCAGGTAAAGCGTCTCCACGAATATAAGAGACAGCACCTCAATGTTATGAATATTCTCGCAGATTACGCTTATCTGCTCAATAATCCCAATGCTGATTTCACTCCGAAAACATATATCTTCGCTGCAAAGGCTGCTCCGGGTTATTACCTTGCAAAGCAGATTATCAAGATGATATGGGCAATTTCTGAGGAAATCAGAAAAAATCCGAAAATCAGCCAGAAGCTCTCTGTTGTATTCCTTGAAAATTACTGCGTAACACTCTCTGAAATGCTTATGCCGGCAAGTGATATTTCCGAGCAGATTTCTCTCGCAGGTACAGAGGCTTCAGGTACAGGCAATATGAAGCTCATGCTTAACGGTGCTGTAACTCTCGGTACTCTCGACGGTGCAAATATCGAAATCAAGGACGCTGCCGGTGATGAAAATATTATTATCTTCGGTATGAAAACTGAGGAGGTCAACGCTCTCAGGGCAAGAGGCTATCACCCAACAGACTATTTCAACAACAACGGCGTCATCCACGAGGCTATTGAGCGTATGTATCACGGAATCAACGGCTGTACCTTCAACGACGTTGCAAACTCCCTCAAAGACCGTGACCCGTATATGGTGCTTGCAGACTTCGATTCCTACAGACAGGCTCAGAAGTACAGCGCAGAGTGCTACAACGACAAAATGAAGTGGGCAAGAATGTCCCTCAACAATATTGCCGGAGCAGGAATCTTCTCCGCAGACCGTGCTGTAACAGAGTACGCTGAAAATATCTGGCACCTCAAGTAAGCTGTAAATTATTGCTCAGCATATAAAAAATTCAGGCTACCGGCTGCAAATCCGATAGCCTGTCTCTGTTTATAAATCTAAGGCAACACCGCACAAAACCCGCCTGATGGCTTTGCACTAAATCTGCTTGCATATTTCGCACAAGCTCTGTGCGGTATTGCTCTAAAACAAGGAGTGGAAATTCATTGAAACCAATTTATGATACATGGGACCTTAACTATAAATCAATTTTCGGAGCAGTGCGTCAGTCTGAAACCTGCCGCTTCTCAATCTGTCTCCCAAAGGATATAACTCCCGATTTTTCACCTGTTCTCGTACTTTTCCGCACCGGCTTCAAGGAACGCTTCCTCAATATGGAGCTTTGCAGCGAGGACAGCGAAACTCGTACCTATTCGACAGAGTATATCGCACGCTACAGCGATGTCCACTATTATTACTTCTCATATACCCAGAACGGAACACGTCACTACATCAAAAAGGTGAACGTCCACGAAGCCGCTATCGACCACGGAGACCTTTTCCAGCTTACAGTATATAAAAGCACCTACGAGACCCCCGATTTTCTGAAGGGCGGAGTTATGTACCAGATTTTCCCCGACCGTTTCTGTAAAAGCGGAAGAACTCACGAAAATATTCCCGAAGGACGTGTTCTGCGTGACGACTGGAACGGTACTCCGTACTATAAGCCCGACCAGAACGGTCATGTCTGGAATAATGACTATTTCGGCGGAGATTTTGCAGGAATACAGTCGAAGCTGCCCTATCTGCACGACCTCGGAGTAACCTGCATATATCTTAATCCTATTTTTGAATCGCATGAAAATCATCGCTACAATACTGCCGACTATATGAAGGCAGACCCGCTTCTCGGCACGAACGAGGAGTTCGGCGAGCTTTGCAGGGAAGCTGAAAAGTACGGTATTTCTGTAATTCTTGACGGCGTGTTCTCACATACGGGTGCAGACAGCGTATATTTCAACAAGTTCAGCCGCTATGACAGTCTCGGAGCATATAACTCTCAGGAAAGCCCCTACTATAACTGGTACAGCTTTTTTGACTATCCAAATGGCTATGAGGCATGGTGGGGAATCGACACGCTTCCGAATGTGTGGGAGAATAACGCAGACTATACCGAGTTCATCTGTGGTGAGGAGGGAGTCCTCAATTACTGGCTTAGAATGGGTGCCGCAGGTTATCGTCTTGACGTTGCGGATGAGCTTCCCGACAAATTCCTCGATAACCTCAGAAAGTCCGTAAAAGGCTTCAATAAGGACAAAATCGTTATCGGTGAGGTCTGGGAGGACGCTTCAAATAAAGAGAGCTACGGCGTTAAAAGACGCTATCTTCTCGGAGATCAGCTCGATTCCGTTATGAATTATCCGTTCCGTGAGGCAATAATCAGTTATGTCAAGGGCGGCGATGTCAGAAGCTTCATCTATTCAATCATGACAATCGTGGAGAATTACCCCAAGCCGACTATTGACGTACTTATGAATTTTGTCTCAACTCACGATATTGAACGTGCAATCAACCGTCTCGGCGGAGAAAGCTGCGACGATAAAAGCAAGGACTGGATGGCTGAACGTATGCTGACTCCCGACGAGTACAGCAAGGGCAAGAGCCTCCTTAAAGCAGCAATGGCGCTGCAATTTTTCCTGCCGGGAGTTCCGAGCATTTATTATGGCGACGAGGCAGGACTTCAGGGCTATAAGGACCCGTTCAACCGCCGCTGCTATCCATGGGGAAACGAAGACCACGAGCTGATTGAATATGTTGCAGAGCTGAGCCGTGTAAGAAAGTCCATTCCCAACATGAAGGACGGCAGAATATATTTTATCTATAGTGACGAGCGTGTTATCGGCTTTACAAGAAGCGGTAAGGAAAGAGATGTAGTCATCTTCGTTAACAGAAGCGGCGGTACTGTATCGCTTGAAAGGCTGAGCGAAGCTCTCGGACGATTCGGAAATTTCTCAGCGGTTCACGGCGTATTCAGTGACGATACGCTGAATATAGAGCCTTACGGATATGCAGTAATCTCAGCTGATTTTCTTGGATAATCTTAACGCAGATTTAAGATTATTTTAAGCTAATGCCTGTATAATCATAACAGGATTAGTAATCCCCCAATTCCCCTTCTATACCAATATCATATCATTCTGCTGATTTATGCAGCAGGCTGATGTGGGATTAGTATTATATTTATTTTTATTTTTCGGCTATACTTTTCAGTATAGCTTTTTATTTTAGGCAATACCGTACAAAGTCGTCAGACGTGCTTTGTGCGGCATTGCCTTTACAATTACAGTACATTTTTCTCAAACATCAGCACAGGATAGCCCTCATAATAAGGCTTTACAATTTCGGGATGAGCGTCGGCATAGCTGAAAATAGTTTCTGCAAGCCCCTCCTTAAGATAGCCGACAAGCTGTGAAAGCGGACGGTTATAAAGCTCGTTGCAGATAGAGGCGATAGTGATTGCACGTCTGCCGCCGACCTCCATGACCCTGTAAGGCCATATGCGGCAGTCAAACGGCTTATCGTCGCCGAGCATACAGCCGTTTTCAGTCAGGGCAGGGCAGGAGAAAAGCTGATTCTCTCCGATATTGTCAGCCTTGAAAATAAAGCCGCCGTCCTTTGAGACAAATTCAGTCTGAGGCCTTGCTTCGAGGATACGGTCACGGATTTCAGCAGTAAAAACCGGAGTCTCCCAGATATCATATCTGTCGAAAATGCAGCATAGTCTGCACTCGGCACACACCTTTCCGCTTAATATTTTTTTCAGCATATAGCTACTCCTTTTACAAAAATCAAAACCCGTCAAATTAAGGGCAGGATTCTTACAGAAGTTTTTACGTATATTATTGAGGAAAACCCTTTTGAAAAAGGGTTCTCCCAACGGTCGCCTGTCCCCTCTGTCCTTCGGACATCTCCCCACACTGTGGAGAGTCATCCTCAAACTCCTTTCCTAAAACTTTCAGTTTTAATTTCAGCCCCATAGGGTGCACGCTAAGAGAAAAATAAAAATTCTCAACAAAGTGACGTTCACCCTATGGTGCTGAAATTAGCATTAAAAGTCTTTGGAAGGGGGTACGGGGAAGAACCTTTCTTCAGAAAGGTTTCCACCGATAAATATAACATAAAGCTTCTATATGAATACTACCCTTATAACCGTCCTATATAATTATTCAGGGAAATAATAGTCAAGGAGGAGATCTACCATGCGTGAGTAAGCTTCGATACCGTCCTCACGTCCGTTGAGCTTTATATTAGTATCAATTGCGTTGTTTGATACAGTGCCGACAGTTTCTGTGGAGATAATCTCCTTTTCTTCATTTTCCTCCCAGTAATTTTCAGGCAGGAATCTGAACCAGTCACTTCTTACCTCATCGGAAATTTTATCGGTATAATCAAAGCCCTCAGAGATATCCTTGTTATAGATTTCATTATGAACATATTCAAGAGCCTCTATGTAGCCTGAGTAACGGAACTCAGCATTGTCGCTGCCTGTTGTTGCGATAAAAGAGATGAAATTTGCCTCGTCCTCCTGAATAATACCCTTGAGGTGGGCAAATTCATGACAGATAGTGTCGGGGAGATTAGTTCTGAGCATATCGTCGTTATAGTTTGATTCAAGCGAGAACGGAAAATAAATTCCTGCAAGATTAGACTGACTCATGAAATATGAAAACATGATAGGCTTTGCATTGGGGTAGTAACCTGAAAGCTGAGGATACTTTTCAGCAGCCTTTTTCATGGCAGCCTTAGCCTCTTTGTTGACATCTGCGGTTAAATAAAAGCAGCCGTTTTCATCTCTCGGAACCTTAAGTGCAAGCTCATTAGCTTCGTCGATGAGAATGGAATAGAGCTCGGCAAGCTCTTTACGGGTATGTGCTTTTTCGGTTTTGAAATACTTCTCGGAGAACGGAGTACACTGATACATTATAAAGCAGTTCATAGTTTCAGTGGTGACGATAAATGCAAGTATCCAGAGAGTTATTGCCGAAGCTGTACCAGCAGTTTTGCGGCGGAATTTTTTTCCGAAAATGAGCAGAATAATAGTCAGAGGGATTCCGATAATAACGAGCAGCAGAGCTGCTATAATCATAATTTCTCCGACAGAAAACGGAAAGATTCCGCTTATGAATGAGAAGATATTGGAAATAACAGGGAAAATTTCCGAGACATAAAAGTCTGAAAAGCCTCTGCTCAGACGTGCTGCAATGTTGACAAACACCATAGCTGCGGTAATTATTATCGGGATGAGATAGCGTTTTTTTATTGAAATCACTTCCTTACAGGATTCATAGCATATTGATAGTGTAGCGATAAAATCTGTCGGAAATAAATGCTGCGGTCTATTGTTGTCCTGAGTTTATTCAAGCTCGATGAAGGCGTTATCTACAGTTTTGCACTGCTGAGCGAAGAAGCTGAGCTTTTTCAGCTCCGTGACGCATTCTCCGGCAGCGGCGGAGTTTTCAAACAATCCGAAAACAGCCGAGCCGCTTCCTGTCATGACAGCGCTGAGTGCGCCGCAGTCAAACATAACTGACTTTATATGGTCAACCTCCTCAAGCTGAACTGCCTGTTCAAAGAGATTGCCGAAATAGCGGTGAACGTTAGGCTCAGCAGAGTTTATAGCTTCAGCGAGCTTTTTTGCCTGAGGGTGAAGCGGATTTGCAAGCGAATCAATACTGCGGTAAGCCTCAGCAGTAGAGACACCCTCTTTTCCTTTTGCGATAACGAGAATACGTCCCGAATAATCAGAAATGGAGGTTATTTTCTCTCCTATTCCTTCGACATAAGCCGTACCGCCTGTCAGGAAGAACGGTACGTCTGCTCCGAGCTTTTCAGGAGCGGCAAGCTTTTCTCCCGTCATTTTACTGAGGCAGTAAATAACAGCGGCAGCATCGGTGCTTCCTCCGCCCATACCTGCCTGTGAGGGAATGCCTTTTTTTATATGAATGCGGCAGCCGCTGATGAAATTATTTTCGTCAAGGAATGCCTTTGCAGCTTTGTATGCGATATTGCGTTCGTCACAGGGGATAGGGTCGGACTGTGAGAACTCATCGGGAACCTCACACGTTACGATGACAGGCGAATGCGGTTCTGTCATTTCAACCGTTACCTCGTCATACAGACCGATTGTCTGGAATACGCTTTCGATGGTGTGGTAGCCGTTGGGGAGCTTTCCTGTAACGTCAAGAGCGAGATTGATTTTAGCGGCAGTTTTAATTTTCATTTCGTTCATCCTCAAGCTTTTTCAGGAATTTTTCAATACGTCTTATTGCTTCCATAAGATGCTTGATTGAGTATGCGTATGATATTCTTATGTAGCCCTCGCCGCAGTCACCGAACGCATTGCCCGGAACTACAGCAACCTTCTCCTCGTAAAGGAGTCTCTCGCAGAATTCCTCGCTGGTAAGTCCCGTGCTTTTTATGCAAGGGAAAACATAGAATGCACCCTCAGGATTGAAGCAGGTCAGACCGAGACGGTTGAATTCGCTTACGAGATAGCGGCGGCGGATATTATATTCGTCAGCCATTTTTTCAATTTCCTTATCGCAGGAAGTAAGAGCCTCAACAGCGGCATTCTGGCTGATATATGGACTGCACATAATGCCATACTGATGAATTTTGGAAATCTGAGAAATAATCGGTTCAGGAGCGGCAACATAGCCGAGTCTCCAGCCGGTCATGGCATAGGCTTTTGAAAAACCGTTGACATAGATTGTACGTTCTCTCATGCCGTCAAGCTCAATGATTGAGCAGTGCTTTCTGCCGTAAGTAAGCTCAGAGTAAATCTCATCTGAGAGCACCATGATATCCGTATTGCGGAGGAATTCCGCAACAGGCTCCAGATCCTCTCTGGTCATTATAGCACCGGTCGGATTATTGGGGAAGGGGATAATAATAAGCTTGGTGCGCTCGGTTACCTTGTACCTGAAATCGTCAACAGTGAGCTTGAAATTATTTTCGATTCTTGTGGGAACAGAGACGGGAACTCCGCCTGCAAGCTCAACGAGGGGAGCGTAGCACACGAAGCATGGCTCAACCACGAGAACCTCATCACCCGGGTCAATCAGACCTCTTATAGCGAGGTCGATAGCTTCTGAGCCGCCGACTGTAACGATAACCTCATCGGAGGAATCGTAATCAACGCCGTGTTTGGTGCTGATACGGCTGCTTATAGCATTTCTGAGCGGTTCAAGACCCTTGTTCGGACCGTAGATGATGTGTTTGCGCTCCAGAACCTGAATCGCAGCTTTTCTGATTACCCAAGGGGTTGAGAAGTCAGGCTCGCCTACACCGAGACTGATAACTCCTTCCATAGAACCTGCGATGTCGAAGAATTTACGTATGCCCGAAGGCTTTACTTGTTTGATTTTTTTTGAAAGAACCTTATCGTAATCAATCACGTTCAGCCGAGTCCCCTTTCGTCGGGCTCTTCACAGTCAATGAAAATACCCTTTTCCTTGTATTTCTTGAGAATAAAGTGAGTGGATGCGGAAAGCACGCCCTCAATAGCCGAGAGCTTTTCCGAGACGAACAATGCAACGTCCTTGAGGTTGCTGCCCTTTACCTCAATGGCAAGGTCATAGGCGCCCGACATAAGGGAAACTGTTTCAACCTCATCGTACATCATAATAGTTTTTGCAATATTGTCGAAGCCGCTGCCACGCTGAGGTGTTACTTTAAGCTCAATAGTTGCATAGACTACGGATTTATCGTAAAGCTCTTCATTGAGAATAACGCTGTAACCCTTGATAACTCCGTTATCCTCAAGCTTTTTTATTTCTGCCGCTGCTTCGGCGGCTGTTATACCAAGCATTTTCGCCAGTTCTTCGTTGGAGATACGGGCATTCTGCTGTAAAATTCTGATGATATCATTCATGTTTTTCAAATCCTTTCGTTAATCAGATTTCTATAAAAACAGGCTTGCGCTGTTTAAAATAGCAAAGACGGCGGAAACCGGCAGCTCCGGCAAGCTCAGCACCTTCGGCAGCTCCCTTTCCGAGATCTTCAACAGTGTGTGCGTCCGAGCCTACAGAAACAACTTCACCGCCAAGCTCACGGAACAGCTTCAGGTATTTCAGGTCGGGGAAAGTATCGCCGAAGCCCTGACGGAGTCCGGACGTATTGATTTCAATACCTTTTCCGTTCTGCGCCAGAATACGGAAGCTGTCTGCGATAATGTCATCAAAACGGCTTATATCGGGGCAGATATTATGTCTTTGCTTCATATATCTGAGGCAATATGTAAGATGACCGATAACATCGGGTATACCGCTTCTGCAAAGCTCATATATTTCCTTGAAGTAGCGTTCCAGAAGGTCGTATATTTCTTCCATTGACATTTTCTCATAATCAATGTAATAGAAGTCCTTTTCACCGATAACCTGATGAACTGAGCCGATAATAAAATCGAGCCTGTTATCGGATGCAGCCTTTGAGGCTGTTTCCATGTCATGTGTTATCTGTCCAAGCTCAGTGCCGCAAATCAGGTTCAGTCTGCCGCTGTATTTTTCTTTAAGTGCAGTAATTGCCTCTACAGAGCCATAGAAGTCCTTTTCATAGCCGAAATGGTCAGCGTCGGGACGGTCGGGCATATTATTCACGTAATAGTCATATGGATACCATGCATTGCATTCGCAGTGGTCGGTAATGGCATATGCTGCAAGTCCGAGCTCTATGGCACGTTCAATCATGCAGTTTATATCTGCTTCTGAGTCAACAGAAAACTGCGTATGGGTATGACAGTCAATCAGGTTCATATATATCACCTTTACAAATCAATAGTTAGTTGGCGGAGTAATACTATTTCAATTATATCACATTAGTCAGATGGTTTCTACATTTTTTTAAAAAAATAAAGGTTAAAAAATAAAATTATATATAACCCTTTATTTTTGCGTCAGGATGTGTTATAATTGAATGTAATAATGGCAATATGATAATCTAATAAGTGGAGGTTTTTCAATATGAGAGCAGTTGTAACTGTAATAGGTAAGGATACCGTAGGTATTCTCCAT
>JAGBIH010000077.1 GCA_017935095.1 Ruminococcus sp. | reverse complement strand
CCTGCAAAGCCGCTCTGGTAAATGAGGTCAACGATGAGCTTCATCTCGTGGATACACTCAAAGTAAGCGTTTCTCGGATCGTAGCCTGCCTCAACGAGAGTCTCGAAGCCTGCCTGCATAAGAGCGCATACACCGCCGCAGAGGACAGCCTGTTCGCCGAAGAGGTCAGTTTCGGTTTCGGTTCTGAAGGTTGTTTCAAGAACGCCTGCACGAGCACCGCCGATAGCAAGTCCGTAAGCAAGAGCCATATCCTTAGCCTTGCCTGTAGCGTCCTGATGAACAGCAACGAGGCATGGTACACCCTTGCCTGCCTGATATTCTGAACGAACAGTATGTCCGGGTCCCTTAGGAGCGATCATAGTAACGTCAACGTCAGCCGGAGGAACGATACAGCCGAAATGGATATTGAAGCCGTGAGCAAACATGAGCATATTGCCTGCTTCAAGGTTAGGCTCGATATCGTTCTTGTACATAGCAGCCTGCTTTGCAGCCTCAGCAGCAGTGAAAACCTCAAAGCCCTGTCTTACAGCCTTATCCCATGACTTTGAACCCTCATAGAGACCGATTATAACTCTGCCCTTGTCGCCGAGTGATTCCTTGGCATTGAGAGCGTGAGCGTGACCCTGACTTCCGTAACCGATTACAGCGATTGTTTTTCCGTAGAGAAGTGAAAGGTCGCAATCCTGTTCATAAAAAACCTTTGCATTATGTTCCATTTTTAAAGACTCCTTATAAAATAAAATTTAGTTTGATTTATGTAATTGCTTTATGCAATTGACAGCGTTATTTTGTTTTGAGACAATTGTCTCCTCTTTCGATTGCAACAATACCGGTACGGCACATTTCCATAATGCCGTAAGGCTTGAGCAGCTCAATGAAAGCGTCGATTTTAGAGGATTCGCCCGTAAGCTCGCAGGTGAGCGAGGAGGGTGAATAGTCCACGATTTTTGAGCGGAAGATTTCAACAGCCGTCATTATATCCTGACGTGATCCCGCAGAGTTTCTTATTTTTATGAGAAGAAGCTCACGGATAACAGTTTCGTGCTTGTTGAGCACTTCAACCTCTTTTACGTCGTGGAGCTTGCGGAGCTGCTGGAGGATTCTTTCCTTTATATCGTCATCACCGTGAAAAGCAATGGTAATTCTGGAAAAGCCGCTTGATTCTGTTTCGCCTACTGTAAGGCTGTCGATATTGAAGCCACGTCTTGTAAACATTCCTGAAACTCTTGAAAGCACACCGGCAATATTTGAAACGATAACTCCGAGTACATACTGATCCATTACTGTCACCTCACTTTATTTCGGTAATGATATTGTCAACTGAGCCTCCCGGAGGGAGCATGGGCAGTACGAATTCATCGCAGTCCACAACGCAGTCGATAACAAAAGTGCCGTTATACGAGAATGCCTCTGCGGCAGCCTTTTCAAGCTCCTCGGCAGTTGAGACACGTGTACCCTTTGCGCCGAATGCCTCGGCAAGCTTAACGAAATCTGTCTTACGGTCAAGGGTTGTATTGGAGTAGTGCTTGTTGAAGAAAAGCGTCTGCCACTGACGTACCATACCCAGAACGCCGTTATTCATGATTACAACGACAAGGGGAAGCTTCTGCGAAACAGCGGTAGCAAGCTCGTTGAGGTTCATACCGAAGCTGCCGTCGCCTGTAAAGAGGAGGGTTCGTCTGCCTGTAGCAACCGCAGCACCGATTGCAGCGCCCATACCGTAGCCCATAGTACCGAGACCGCCGCTTGTAAGGAAGGTGCGTGGCTTTTTAAGCGGATATCTCTGAGCAGCCCACATCTGATGCTGACCGACATCTGTAGCAACTACAGTATTTTCGTCGGCGTGACTGCTGATGATATCAATAATTGTATACGGATTGAGTCTGTCCTTCGCAGGAATACCTGATTTATCGCAGGGAGCGGCGCAGTTTCCGCAGTCTTTTTCGGCAGTTGAGGAAAGAGCGTTTTCGGTACGGCGGATTTCCTCTGCTTTAAGTTCCTCGATACGTGCTGACCATTCGGGATGCTTTTTCTCCTCAACCATAGCGGTCAGACGTTCGAGAGCGTCCCTGATATCGCCCTGTATCGCAAGATTTGCAGGGATATTCTTATGAAGCTCCGCACCGTCTATATCAATATGTATAAGCTTGAAATTTTTTGCAAAGCGCTGTTTATTTCCGGTAGCTCTGTCGCTGAAGCGTGCTCCGAGGGTAATAACGAGATCTGCCTCATCCTCGGCTATAGAGGAAGCGTAATGACCATGCATACCCTGCATACCGAGGAAGCGTGGGTTATCTGACGGGACGGCGGAAAGTCCCATAAGTGAGCAGCCGACAGGTGAATCTATTTTGTCGGCGAGGGCGATAACTTCTGCCGAAGCCTTACCGGAAATAACTCCGCCGCCGAAGTAGATATAAGGTCTTTCGCAGCTGTTGATAAGCTCAGCAGCCTGAGCGAGCTTATCCTCATGAGCGAAGGTAAGCGGATACGGGATAACCGGCTGAGCGTTTGGTGTGAATTCGCAGAGAGCAACCTGAACGTCCTTGGGGATATCCACAAGAACAGGTCCGGGACGTCCCGATTTGGCGATTCTGAAGGCTGTACGGAGAGTATCAGCAAGCTCTGCAACGTCCTTTACGATGAAATTATGCTTTGTTACGGGCATTGTTATGCCGACGATGTCAACCTCCTGAAAGCTGTCCCTGCCGATGAGGTCGCAGGGAACATTTCCTGTGATTGCAACCATAGGAACGGAGTCAAGAAAGGCTGTGGCGATACCTGTTACAATATTGGTAGCGCCCGGACCGGATGTAGCGATAACAACGCCGACCTTTCCGGTAGCTCTTGCATAGCCGTCAGCAGCGTGGGAGGCTCCCTGTTCATGGGCAGCAAGAACATGATTGATACGGTCACGGCAGAGCCAGAGCTCATCGAAGAGGTTGATTACCTGACCGCCCGGATATCCGAAAACAGTATCGCAGCCCTGTTCGATAAGGGTTTCAACAACAATTTTTGCGCCTGATATTTTCATATAAAAAATTCCTTTACACTGTATTTACGTTAAAATTACGTCTTAATAAAAAGCCTCCGGCATTCCGCCGGAGGTCTTTATCGTCATTGCTTTGAAAAAGTCAGAAGTATAAAGCAAGAGATTCAGAGGCCTGTTGGCAGAATGAAACGCAGCTGCAGTCGGTAATGTTAATGACTGCGCCGTTGATAATGATTATACCGGAAAAAGTAATAACCGATTTCATCACAATTCGCTCCTTTGAATACTCTTGAATACTATAATAACACTTTATTATAATTAAATCAATAAGGAGCTGAAAATTTCAAAATATTTTGTGCACATCCTATATTTTCAACACTTTATTTTATAGAAAATCAGGAATAAGTGTCGGATTTGAATTTTGCAGGCATAAAACGTCAGGTTATCTGGAATTATTTTTTATCATATTATTGACTGCGCTTACAAGTGCCTTGATAGACGAGATAACAATATCGTTGTCAATACCTGTACCCCAGAAGCTTTTTCCTTCACTGCTGATGATTTCAACATATGATACAGCGTTTGAATCAGAGCCTACCTCAAGAGCGTGTTCAGTGTAGGTGTTTATGCTGTAGTTGATGCCTGTATAGGAGCGGATAGCGTTGCTTACAGCGTCGAGACGGCCATTACCGCTGTTTGCAGCCACAGCCTTTCTGCCGTTATATTCGATATTTACCTTTGCTTCAATGCCGTTGAGCTGAGCATAATGCACATCGGTAATATTAAGAGGCGATACGATATCCACATAGTTTTCCCTGAAGATTGCATATACCTCATCAGGAAGCAGCTCCTTGTGCTTGTGGTCTGAAACGCTCTTGACGAGATATCCCACGTTTTCACGCATTTTCTTAGGAAGATTATAGCCGAAGCGTGTTTCAAGGATATAGCCGATTCCGCCCTTACCGGACTGACTGTTGATTCTGATAACATCAGCCTCATATTCTCTTCCGATGTCCTTCGGGTCGATGGGAAGATATGGAACTGTCCAGTGCGGACTGTCCTTCTCCTCACGCCATTTCATACCCTTTGCGATAGCGTCCTGATGTGAACCGCTGAAGGCAGCGAATACGAGCTTGCCGCTGTATGGCTGGCGTTCATTTACGGTCATTCTTGTAACTCTTGTATAAAGCTCTGTTATTGAGGTTATATCGCTGAAATCGAGCTCAGGGTCAACGCCCTGGGAGTACATATTCATAGCAAGGGTAACGATATCGACATTGCCTGTACGTTCGCCGTTTCCGAAGAGTGTACCTTCTACACGGTCAGCGCCTGCAAGGAGTCCCATTTCAGTATCTGCAACAGCGCAGCCTCTGTCGTTGTGGGGGTGGAGAGAAACAATGACATTTTCACGGTATTTCAGGTTTTCACACATATACTCAACCTGATTTGCATAAACGTGAGGCATTGAATGCTGAACAGTGACAGGCAGATTGATGATTACCTTATCATCGGAAGACGGCTGCCATATATCGAGAACAGCGTTACAGATTTCCAGAGCAAATTCAGGCTCTGTACCGGTAAAGCTTTCGGGAGAATACTCAAAGCGGAAATTGCCCTCATATTTTTCACGGTACTCCTTGCAGAGTCTGGCGCCTGTAACGGCGATATCTGTAATTTCCTCCTTACTCTTACGGAAAACCTGTTCACGCTGGGCAAGCGAGGTAGAGTTATAGAGGTGAACGATTGCATTTTTACATCCCTTGAGCGCTTCGAATGTTTTTTCAATTATATGCTCTCTTGACTGAGTAAGAACCTGAATTGTAACATCATCGGGGATTAAGTCCTGCTCAATAAGAGTGCGGCAGAAGTCATACTCAGTTTCAGAGGCTGCGGGGAAGCCGATTTCTATTTCCTTGAAGCCTATTCTTACCAGCTCTGTGAAGAATTCCAGCTTTTCACCAAGACTCATCGGAATAATCAGAGCCTGATTCCCGTCTCTCAGGTCAACGCTGCACCATTGCGGAGCCTTATCCACATAGGCTTTCTTTGTCCATTTCATTGAAGTTTCTGGTGCCTCGAAAAATTGTCTTGTGTATTTTTCGCTATTTTTCATAACATAACCTCCATTATAGCATTTGTTGGGATAATTGAAATTATATCCTTATCCGATGCACCTGCGGATGGATAATAAAAAATCTCCTCCATGCACAGGCATGGAAGAGACGAAGTTCGTATAATATACTCCGTGGTACCACTCTTCTTGATGTAAGAATACATCCACTCATTTGTGTCGGATAACACATATCTCTGTAACGGGAGAACCCGTTCAAGCCTACTTATCAGACAAGCTTTATATCTGAAATCTTTCAGCCGACTGCTCGGGGAGGAGCTATGACCTTAACTGATTTGCTGCCTTGCACCATATGGCAGCTCTCTGTGAAATACAGCTGAGGCTTTATTTCCCTTCATCGCATTTGATAAATTTATTATATGCGCTTTTTTGCGGTTTGTCAAGGGCTTTTTGAAAAAAATCAGTCAGCGCCGTCATTTTTTACACGGCTGCAATTTACTTTTTAATTCTGCAAAGATTAGCCTCACCGGAGCTTAGATGACGCAGCGAGCCGTCGGGAAGCTCAATGATGAGATTTGCGTTTTCGTCGATACCTACAGCGTGTCCGTACAGAGTCTCGCTGCCGGCATTGGCAATTATTTCCTTGCCCGTGAGATATTCTCTGCGGCGGTATTCCTCCAGATACTTACGGCTTGTGATATTTTCAAGCTGATACTCAAGCCTGTTGAGAATTTCAGCACAAAGGCAGTTCCTGTCAGCCTTTATGCCTGTTTCATCTTCAATTGAGGCCGCTATGCCAAGCAGCTCGCTGCCGAGACTGTCTCCGAGACAATGCACATTGATTCCGATACCTATTACAGCGTATTCGAGGAATTTCATTTCAAGTCCGAGTGACGCTTCAGTGAGGATTCCGCAGATTTTCCTGCCGTTGATGTAGAGATCGTTGACCCATTTGATCTGAACCTCGTTTCCGCACAGACTTTCTACAGCTTCTGCGGCGGCTACCGCAGCGGCAGAGGTTATCAGAGCTGCGGTTTCAATGTCAAAATCAGGACGTATTACAACGCTCATATAAATTCCTGTACCCGAGGGTGAAACAAAGCTCCGTCCGAGTCTTCCGCGTCCCATAGTCTGTTTATCGGCAACAATAACCGTTCCGTGAGCAGCTCCGTCGGAGGCAAGCTCTTTGGCGACGCTGTTTGTGGATTCGGTTTCGTCAAGTACAATCAGGCTTCGTCCGAGACTTGCAGTGCTGAGCTTTGATTCAATGAGTTCAGCGGAAAGTCTGTTGTTATCGTCAGAAAGGCGATAGCCCTTCGAGGCTGCCGATTCTATAGTATATCCCTCTGCTTCAAGTGATTTCACCGCTTTCCATACGGCGTTACGGCTTACATCAAGCTTTTCAGCAAGCTCCGCACCGGAGACGTAGGCACCGTCCGAGGCGGCAAGTGTTTTCAGAAGCTCTTTTTTTACATTCATGTGCAGCCCTCCTTTTTATGTAATTTTATCATAAAAAGGATTATGTTTCAAGAGTCAGTATTCAGAAACAGCTGAGTTCGGGTAATAGTGTTCAAGAATTTCCCGCCATGTTTTTCCATCGGCAGCCATGGAATTAGCACCGTACTGACTCATTCCGACGCCGTGACCGTATCCTCTTGTGGTTATAACAGCCTCATCACCTTCGTATCTCACATCAAAGCATGATGAACGCAGTGCAAGCGCAAGTCTGATATCATTGCCGCTTACAGTGAGGTTTCCGGCGGACGCTGTAAGGACAGTTCCCGAATCGGAAACGTCTGTCACGCTGAGCCATGCTTTGAAATCTTCACCAAGCTGAATTCCGGGGAAAGCCGTTTCGAGCTGATATTTCAGCACATCCTTTGTGTAGCGTGCTTCATCGAGATAGCGTGGAGCAGATTTGTCTGAGCTGCTGTCTACCGGAACGAGATAATCAACAGCGGCTCCCCATGCGTTTTCAGCGCTTTCGGTTTTTCCTGAGGACATTGAGTGGAAAGCCGAAATAATCGGCTCGTCCCTGTACGTGAGGATAAATGGCAGAACCTCGTCAACTGCGGCGCTGATTTTTGAATAGTTCATATCAAAATTCTCGCCGAAAAACTGTTTTGCCTGATTTTCGGTGAAATAACCCTGATACTTTGAGGTGTCATTGGAAAAATCAGCGCCGCAAAGCTCCGCTGTGGGCTTCTGACGCTCACGCAGTCTCTGACGTTCGGCATATGTGTGAGCAGCAACAGCCTGTGCCTTCAGAGCTTCAGGTTCAAAGGTTGCGGGCATTTCGGCACAGACTGCTCCGATAACATAATCACGCTCTGAAACCTCGATAACCTGTCCTGTAGAGACATCGAGGACTTTGTAAGGCTTGCCGGTGTAATTGCTTTCCGCTTCTTCCTCCTCAAAAACGAATTCCTTGAGAACAGCAGAAGAAACTGTTTCTTTATTTTCGCTTCCGGAAGCCGCATCGCCCGAAAAATAAACGGGTATTGCCGGCAGTACAACAATTGACGCCGCAAGAAACAGAACAGATACAATATAATTTTTCATTTGTTTTTCCCCCTCAGAGAGTAATGCGAAAATCTATTTGACACAGAGCAAAATATAGTGTATAATTAATAATGATTATTTTCAAGGAGTGTGATTGTGATGCCATCTTTTATTTCAGGTGCCAATATTACAGATTTATGCAAGGAGCTTGCTGAAAATTCCGCAATAGCTCCTCATCTTTACGACAAATACCACGTTAAAAGAGGACTTCGTAACAGTGATGGTACAGGTGTTGTCGCAGGAATTACAAATATATGCAATGTTCATGGATATGTTCTGAATGAAGGAGAGGTTGAGCCGATTCCGGGTCAGCTGATTTACAGGGGCTACAGTATCAACGACCTTGTTGAAAATGTTGAAGCAGAAGACCGCTTCGGCTATGAGGAAACTGTTTTCCTTCTTCTTTTCGGTCATCTGCCCACAAAGAACGAGCTTCAGACCTTCAATACATATCTGGCGCTCAAAAGAGACCTCCCGAACGGCTTTGTGGAGGATATGATTCTTAAAGCTCCGTCCCAGAATATAATGAATAAGCTTGCACGTTCAGTTCTGGCTCTTTATTCCTATGATGAGGAGTGCGAGAACAAAGGACTTGAAAACGAAATGCGTACTGCTATAAGTCTTATCGCAAAGCTGCCTGTCATCATGGCTAATGCGTATCAGGTAAAGAAGCGTGTTTTCGACAATAATAGTATGATTATGCACCCTGTAAACTATGAGGAGAATACCGCACAGTGCATTCTCTCACTGCTTCGTCCCGACAGACAGTATACAAAGGAAGAGGCACAGATGCTTGACTGCCTGCTTATGCTTCAGGCTGAGCACGGCGGCGGCAATAACTCAACATTTACCTGCCGTGTTCTCACTTCCTCGGGAACAGACCCTTATTCTGCATATTCATCAGCTATATGCTCACTCAAGGGACACCGTCACGGCGGCGCAAATCATCAGGTTATCAATATGCTTGATAACTGCAAGGCTAATATAAAGAACTGGGAAAATGAGGGCGAGGTTGCCGATTATATGCGTAAAATCATACGCAAAGAGGCTAACGACGGTTCAGGTCTCATCTTTGGTATGGGTCATGCCGTATATACTATCTCCGATCCTCGTGCGGTTATTCTCAAGAAAAAAGCATTCGAGCTTGCCGCAGGCAGAGAAATCGAAGCTGAATTCAGACTTCTTGAAACAATTGAACGCCTTACTCCTGAAGTTTTCAAGGAAGTAAAGGGCAGCGCCAAGACAATGTGTGCAAATGTTGATATGTATTCGGGTCTTGTTTACAGAATGCTTGATATTCCTGATGACCTGTTCACACCTCTCTTTGCCGTTGCACGTATGGCAGGCTGGGCTGCACATCGTATGGAGGAAATCCTTACAAGCAGCAGAATTATCCGTCCTGCATATAAGGCTATTGCCAAAGAACGTGATTATGTTAAAATAGCAGACAGAAAATAACCGGAACAGCCGACAGATAAGTCACCTGTACCGTTATGGAGGAAAAATGAAATTCAGCAAGCTTTTTGCAGCAGCTTTGTCCGGAATTGTCCTGCTTACAGGCTGCACATTCGGTTCAAGTATAGATAATTTAATGACTCCGCCGAAGCTGAGTGTCGAACAGGAGCAGATTTACAGCGCCCTGACCGCTGCTGCAGGAACATCTATCAGCCTTAAATACCCTAAATCGGGTAAATATCTCTCTGCCTTCATCATAGAGGATATAGACGGCGACGGAGAAAATGAGGCGATTGTATTCTATGAGAAAACAAGTCTTGCAGTTGAGGAAAATACCCTGCGTATAAATATTCTTGACCAGTACGGAGGTAAATGGCGCTCGGTCTGCGATACTCCGGCAGAGGGTACGGAAATCGAAAAGGTTATTATTTCAAAGCTTGGTTCAAACGACCGTATAAACCTGATTATCGGCAGCAGTCTCATCAACCGCTCCGAGAAAAAGGTTGCAATTTATAACTATAACTTCAATATCGGAACTATTGAAAAAACCTTCTCGGAATCGTGTGCCTTTATAGACGTTACAGACCTTGATAACGATGAGCAGAATGAATTCCTTCTTCTTGCAGGCTCGTCTACCGGTATGCCGGCTATAGCCGAGGCATATAAGCTCGACAAAGAGGGAATCTACCATAAGTATAACTGCGAGCTGAGCGGAAGCTTCACCGAATTCGACAGTCTGAGCTACGGCGAGATTGAAGGCGGACGAAAGGGCCTTTATATCGATGCAGCTTCCGGTACGGGCTATATACAGACGGATATCGTTTATATGGACGATACGGGACTCAATAAGGTCTTTGCAGCTCCTGAGGAATCACTCTCTACAGTAAGACCAACAGGCTGCAATTCCTTTGATATCGACGGCGACGGTATTCTTGAAATCCCCGTCCAGACCGTTTCTCCCGGATATGAGGAGGTCTCCGAAAGTGAGCAGATGAAGCTCACTGCATGGATGTTCGTCAATAAGGATAACAGGCTTCAGCAGAAATATTCCTCCTATTACAGCATAAACGACGGCTATATCTTTGTTTTCCCCGAAAAATGGCGGAACAAGGTTACTGTCAGAAGAGACGCCATAAATGACGAAATTGTATTCTGTGCCTATTCGGACGGTCAGACAGGCCGTGAGCTTCTGCGTATCTACTGCGCAGAGGACTCCCCTTCACGTGAGGACAGAATTTCAAACGGCTATATGCTGCTGCGCACCAAGGGTGAATCAGCATATCTTGCCTATATTCCGCAGAGCCACGTGGCATTTGAGGATAATCTCACGCCTACTGCCGGCGAAGCTGCGGTAGGCTTTAAATTCAAAGATTAAGGAGTGACTGTCTATGAAACGTATACTCATCTGTGAGGACGAGGCTACAATACGTGAGTTTGTTGTTATAAACCTCAAGCGTGCAGGCTATGATGTCGTTGACGTTGACTGCGGTGAGGCTGCACTGAAAACCTTTGAGGCAGAGCACGGCAACTTCGATATCGTGCTTCTTGATATTATGATGCCGGGTATCGATGGCTTTACTGTCTGCAAGAAAATCCGTGAGAAAAGCTCTACAATAGGTATAATAATGCTCACCGCAAGAACTCAGGAAATGGATAAGGTAAGCGGTCTTATGATCGGCGCCGACGACTATATAACAAAGCCCTTTTCACCTTCAGAGCTTACCGCACGTGTTGACGCTATTTACAGAAGAGTCTGCATGAGCTTTATCAAGAATGAAAAGCAGTCGGTTATTGAATCAGGTCCCTTTGTGCTTAACCTGAAAAGCCGTACAGTTACCAAGAACGGCAATCCGATTGAACTGACTCAGGTTGAATATCAGATCCTTGAGTTCTTTATGAATAATAAAAATACTGCTCTCGACCGTGCAAGCATTCTCAATCATATATGGGGAGAAAGCTACTACGGCGACGATAAAATAGTTGATGTAAATATAAGAAGAATCCGCATGAAAATTGAGGAAGAGCCTTCAAGCCCCAAGTATATCATTACAATATGGGGATACGGCTATAAATGGAATGATATGCAGTAATGGCTAAAAAGAGTATTACAAAGCGCTGGATATTCAATAATGTTGGCGTTATTATTCTCGCTCTGCTGGTTATTGAAATGGCGATTATTTATGCCATCCAGAATTATTTCTACAGCTCCGCAAAGCAGTATCTTGTGTCCAAGATAAATGCAGTTACGAGCGTGCTCAGTATTCATTCACAGGACAGCGCTGCTAATTTTTCGGCGGAAATCCGCAATACGCTCGAAACCTTCAACGAAAAGGATAAAATAGAGCTGATGGCTATCAATTCCAAGGGCAGGGTTGTGCTGACATCCTCAGGCTTCTCTCCCGATGCGGATACTCTTATGCCTGACTATGAGGAGGCTATGATATCCGGAGAAGGCTCTTATATCGGAAAGCTTGCGAGCGGAGAAAAAATCCTTGCCGTTTCAGTGCCGATTTCATCAATGAACAGTGAATACAGCTCTGTACGTGTTGTAACCTCGCTTGCTGAAATCGACAATACAATAAAAACATATACCGTTGTGGTAAGTATCGTCGGTCTGATTATAATTATCATAATTATCTCGACAGGTCTTTATTTCGCAGGCTCTATCGTAAAGCCTATAAGACAGATAAGCAGTATCGCACGTAAATTTGCTATGGGCGATTTCTCCGTCAGAATCCGCAATAACAGCGACGATGAAATCGGTGAGCTCTGTACCGCTATAAATCATATGGCTGATGAGCTTTCAAATGCCGAGGCAATGAAAAATGAATTCATATCCTCGGTTTCACATGAGCTGAGAACTCCGCTTACAGCTATCAAGGGCTGGGCGGAAACACTTATGCTCGACAGCGACAGTAATCCCGATACCATGAAAAAGGGCGTCGGCGTTATTGTCAATGAAACAGAAAGACTTTCGCAGATGGTTGAGGAGCTTCTTGACTTCTCACGTATGCAGAACGGACACTTCACTCTCCAGAATGCAAATATGGATATTCTTGCCGAGCTTGGAGACGCTGTTCTTATCTACAGCGACAAGGCAAAGCGTGAAAATATACAGATAATCTATCATGAGCCGGAAATGCTGCCTTTTGTTTTCGGCGATAAAAACCGTATACGTCAGGTATTTATCAATATCATCGACAACGCTGTCAAATACTCGTCAGCAGGTGATACGGTTGTCATTGACGCATCTGAATCCGATGGTAATATAATAGTCTCGGTTGCGGATACAGGCTGCGGTATAAAGGAATCAGACCTTGCAAAGGTCAAGACAAAATTCTATAAGGCAAACCATACAAGACGTGGTTCGGGAATCGGTCTTGCCGTTGCGGACGAAATTATCGGTATGCACGGCGGAACAATGGATATTACAAGCGCAGGTGAGGGTAAGGGTACTACGGTTACCATAACTCTGCCGGCTAAGATTCAGTAAAGGCAGCACCGTACAAGCGCTGTGCGGTATTGCCTGAACAGATTTCAGGTGATATATAATGAGTAAGAATAACAGTTCACAAAGCAATGAAAAATTCAAATCCAAAATCGGCGGTCAGGCTCTCATCGAAGGAATAATGATGCTCGGTCCAAATATCGGAGCTATGGCATGCCGACTCCCCGACGGTACTATCGACCTTGAAACATGGGAGGAGAAAAACGGAAAAAATGCTCCGTGGTATAAGAAAACTCCTATTGTGAGGGGCTGTACCAATTTTGTGACCTCGCTCATCAAGGGCTATAAATACATGATGAAGTCGGCAGAAAAGCAGCTTACCGAGGAGGAAAAGGCAGAGGAGGAAAATGAATCTGCTCTTATTACCGTGTTTATGTATATCGGTATGATACTCGGAATTTTCCTTGCGGTAGGTCTTTTCGTATTCCTGCCGAAATGGATAGTCGGCTTCTTCCCTTTTATTGCCGAAAAACGTATTCTCCGCTCTATAGTTGAGGGTATAATGAAAATAGCAATTTTTGTTGCATATATGGCGCTTGTGGGCCTTATGAAGGATATCCGCCGACAGTATATGTACCACGGCGCAGAGCATAAAACCATTGCCTGCCACGAGGCAGAGCTGCCGCTGACCGTTGAAAACGTCCGCAGGCAGACCCGCTTCCATAAGCGCTGCGGAACAAGCTTTATATTTATCGTACTTCTGGTAAGCATTTTTGTTATGTGCTTCGTACCATTCACCGTTACATGGCAGAGAATAGTTGCTTCACTGGTGCTGCTTCCACTTATTGTGGGAATCTCCTACGAATTTATCCGTCTTGCCGGAAATAACGATAATCTCTTTACAAGAATCCTCTCAGCCCCCGGACTTGCCATGCAGAGACTTACAACACGTGAGCCGGACGATGGTATGATTGAAATTGCAATCGCTGCCATGACTCCCTGCATTCCAAAGGATAAGGAGGAGGACAAGTGGTAAGCCGCTCGGTGCTTTTTGAGGAATGCCGGCAGCTTATGAAGCAGAATGGTATTGATTCGGATTATTTTGATGCTATGTGCATTTTTCAGGATATTCTCGCGGAACGCACCCCCTTGTTCAGTCCGGAATGTACCGTTCCTCAGGACAAGGAAAATATAATCCGCAGCCTTGCTGAAAAACGCTCAAAGGGGTATCCGCTTCAGTATCTTCTCGGTCAATGGGAGTTCTACGGATATCCGTTCAGTGTCGGAGAGGGCGTTCTTATTCCGCGTCCGGATACGGAAACGCTTGTGGAAAATGTACTTGAAATCTGCCGCAGCAATAATTTGAAATCACCTAAAATCGCTGACCTTTGCAGCGGAAGCGGCTGTATCGCCATAACTCTGAAAAAGGAGCTGCCGTCAGCAGAAGTCCATGCTGTTGAAATCTCGGAAACAGCACTTCAATATCTGAAAAAAAATGCAGAGCTGAACTGTGCGGATATACACATAATACAGGGTGATGTCCTCAGCAGAGGAACGTCTGAGCAGCTTTCTGAGCTTGACATAATTGTCTGTAATCCGCCATACCTTACAAGAGATGATATGCTTTCCCTTCAGAAGGAGGTCACCTTTGAACCGGGGCTTGCTCTGTTCGGAGGAAACGACGGACTCGGCTTCTACAGAGCGGTTACAGAGCTGTGGAAGGACTCGCTGAAGGAGGGCGGCTTCATTGCATATGAATTCGGTCAGAATCAGCATGATGATGTAAAGAAAATCCTTGCCGCAAACGGCTATAAGAATATAAAGCTCAGCCGTGATACTGCCGGTATCATAAGGACGGCTGTGGCGCAGGCATTTTATGATGCTTCTCCGTGGCACGTTGACCGTTCTACGGAAATTCAGAATAACGGAGGAAAGATAAATGGCTAAAAAAGAACTTGCAAAAAAGGCTGCTGTTGTGCGTGTTACAACGAAAGAGGACAAGAAATACGCTCTTGACAGCGCACTCAAGCAGATAGAAAAGAAATACGGCGCAGGCGCTGTAATGCGTCTCGGACAGTCGAATACCCTGAATGTTGACGCTATTCCTACCGGTTCTATGACTCTTGATATGGCTCTTGGAATCGGCGGTGTTCCGAGAGGAAGAATTGTTGAAATCTACGGACCTGAAAGCTCCGGTAAGACTACCGTTGCGCTGTCGATAATTGCTCAGGCTCAGAAAATGGACGGCGAGGTCGCCTTTATCGACGTTGAGCACGCTCTTGATCCTGTTTATGCTCAGGCTCTCGGCGTCAATATCGATAATCTCCTTGTTTCTCAGCCCGACAGCGGTGAACAGGCTCTTGAAATCGCTGAGGCTCTTATCCGCTCCGGCGCTATTGACGTTATTGTTCTGGATTCAATCGCTGCTATGACAACACGTGCCGAAATTGACGGCGAAATGGGTGACCTCCATGTAGGTCAGCTTGCACGTCTTATGTCGCAGGCTATGAGAAAGCTCACTGCAGCTATCTCAAAATCCAACTGTGTTGCAATCTTCATCAACCAGATCCGTGAGAAAATCGGTGTTATGTACGGAAATCCCGAGACTACTCCCGGCGGACGGGCGCTGAAATTCTATTCCTCTGTCCGCATTGAAGTAAGAAAGGGCGAGGTAATCAAGTCCGGAAGTGAAATTATCGGTGCTTCAACCCACTGCAAGGTCGTAAAGAACAAGGTTGCTCCGCCATTCAAGGAGTGTCAGTTTGATATGATGTACGGTCAGGGCATTTCACGTACAGGAGAGGTGCTTGACCTTGCTGTTGAGCTTGATATCATCAAAAAGGGCGGCTCGTGGTTCAGCTATAAGGACCAGAAGCTCGGTCAGGGACGTGACAATGTAAAGGAAATCCTCAAGAATGATGAGGCTCTTATGAAGGAAATCGAGGAGCAGATTCTTGCACGCAAGGACGAGATTATGGCTGCCGATTCCAATAACGGCAAGACTAAAAAAGCTCCGGCTCCGCCTGCTGAGGAATACAGAGAGAATTCTGTTGATTCCGATGATATCCTCGCAAATATCGAGGAGGATTTTGAGGAGTTTACTCCCGCTGAAGATTAATGGAAATTACGTCCATACAAAAATATAAGGGAACTACTTACGAGGTTGAACTGGATAATGAGCGGAAAATCTATCTCCATGCAGAGATAATTGCGGATTTTTCGCTGTATTCCGGTCAGACTATAGAGCGTGATGAGCTCAGGGGGGTTATATATGCGTCGAATTTCAGACGTGCATATCAATTCGCCCTGTATCGTCTTGATTATCGTGATTATTCGTTCTCAGAAATGCTTAAAACGCTTGAAAAAACGTATAAAAATGAAAAGCTCTGTCTTGCCGTAGCCGAAAAGCTCGTAAAAATAGGTGCAATAGATGATGCACGCTATGCCGAGAAGCTTGCAAGAAGATTTGTGGAATCGAGAAAATTCGGCTATCGGCGTGCAAAGCGTGAAATAATACTCAAGGGAATAGGTGAGTATCTTGCCGAGGACGCTCTTGAGCCTTACAGGGAATGCTTTGAGGAAAATCTCATGCATCTGCTTGAGACAAAGCACGCCCGTTATCTTACTGATGAAAATGACAGAAAATCAATTGAAAAGGTGAAGAATGCTCTTGTAAGGTACGGCTATGGCTTCGACGAAATCAACCGTGCGGTAAAAGAGTATTTTGAAAATTCAGCTGATTATCAATAGGAGGAGTAACAATGCCTGTCAGGGTTGGAATGGTATCACTTGGCTGCTCAAAGAATCTTGTGGATTCGGAGAGAATGCTCTATAAATTGAAAAGTCACGGCTATAAGCTCGTTACCGAGCCGGGACTTGCCGATGTTGCAGTTGTAAATACCTGCGGCTTTATACAGTCGGCAAAGGAGGAGGCTATTGAGACAATTCTTGAGCTCTCAAAGCTTAAGGCAGACGGTACACTGAAGAAAATAATTATCACAGGCTGCCTTACAGAGCGCTACAGGGAGGAGGCTGCCGAGCTTTTTCCTGAGGCAGATGCTGTAATCGGTATCGGTAATAATAAGGATATCATTGATGTTCTTGACCATGTGCTTGCAGGTGAAAGATATGTCAGCTTCGCACCTAAGCTTGACGCTGAGCTTACAGGTGAGAGAATTATATCAACTCTGCCGTTCTTCTCATACCTGAAGATTGCCGAAGGCTGCAGCAATTGCTGTACATACTGCGCAATTCCTCAGATAAGAGGGAAATATCGCAGTGTGCCGATGGAGGAGGTTCTCTCGGAGGCACGTACCCTTGCTGAAAACGGCGTTTCTGAGCTTATTGTCATCGCTCAGGATACTACACGCTACGGTGAAGACCTGTACGGCGAATCAAAGCTGCCGGAGCTTCTGCGTGAGCTTTGTAAAATCGACGGTCTGAAATGGATACGCACACTCTACTGCTATCCGGAGCGTATAACAGATGAGCTTCTGGATACAATCGCAGAAGAGGAAAAGCTTGTGAAATATCTTGAAATCCCGATACAGCACTGCAATGCAGATATCCTCAGCCGCATGAACCGCTGGGGCGATGCAGAGCAGCTTGAGAGTCTGTTCAGCCATATCAGGGAAAAAATACCGGGAGTTGTTTTGCGTACAACTCTTATCACAGGTTTTCCCGGTGAGACTGAGCAGCAGTTCGAGGAGCTTGCGGAATTTGTGCAGAAAATGCGCTTTGACAGGCTTGGCTGCTTTGCTTATTCACGTGAGGAGGGTACAAAGTCCTACGATTTCCCTGAACAGATTGACGAGGAAACTGCTGCCCACCGTGCAGATATAATTATGGAGCAGCAAATGCTCATCAGCTGTGAAAATAACGAAAGGCTTCTGGAATGTGAGCTTGAGGCTGTTGTCGAGGGCTTTGACAGATTCGGCGAGTGCTGGTTCGGACGTACTGCACTTGATGCTCCCGATATTGACGGAAAGGTGTTCTTTACATCTGACAGACCGCTTGCAATCGGAGATTTCGTTACTATAAAAATAACAGATACGCTGGATTATGACTTGATCGGAGAGGTGATAAGCAAATGAATCTGCCAAACAAACTGACTCTGTTAAGAGTTTTTCTGATTCCGTTCTTCCTGTTGTTTATGTATATCAATATACCATTCCATTATGCAATTGGTCTTGTTATATTTGCGGCGGCTTCAATTACCGACGCTCTGGACGGACATATCGCACGAAAAAATAATCTTGTTACAAATTTCGGCAAATTCCTCGATCCGCTTGCGGATAAGGTGCTTGTAATTGCTGCACTGACAGTTTTCGTGGAGCTTGACGATGTGAGAATGGGCGCAATTCCGCTTATTATAATAAGTGCAAGAGAATTCATGGTTTCAGGTCTCAGACTCCTTGCGGCGGACGGCGGAGTTGTCGTTGCGGCAGGAATATGGGGAAAGCTCAAAACAGCCTTCACTATGGTTACGGTAGTCGGAATACTTTTCTGGCTCAGCCTTTGCAATGATTTCAGCTTCGGTATTCCCTGCAGCTTCAGGGATGCGGTTGACAATGTTGTGATACCTGTTCTCATATGGGCTTCAACAGCTCTTACCGTGATTTCAGGAGGAGTTTACCTCAAAGGCTACTGGCATCTTATTGATTCGGATAAATGACGGATTTACAATGATTTACTGCTGTTTGTCAGGAATAAATCCGGTGTCAGCAGCATACAATAAACAAGAAAGTGATTTTTTATTACTCTCTGACATTCTTTTTTGGGGCGGATCTCTGTATGAGGCCCGCTCATTTTTCTTTCATTGACTGTCCGTCAGTGGCGCACAAGCGTATTCACCAAAAATACAGAAAATGCCGGCTTAAATTTGGCTTTTATATCAATTGATTTTGAGCTGAAAATAGAATATAATTGATAATGTGGTAAAATTGTCAGTATGACCTAAATTATATAAAGGATTGTGATTTATCAATGAGTAATAAGGTTGTTAAATTCGGCGGAAGCAGTCTCGCCGATGCAAATCAGTTCAGAAAGGTTGCAGCTATCATCAGGAGCGATGAAAAGCGCAGATATGTTGTTCCGTCTGCACCCGGAAAGCGCTTCTCAGATGATATAAAGATTACGGATATGCTCTATAAATGTGCAGAGCTGGCTGTAAATAATGCCGATTTTTCAGAGGATTTCCAGCTTATTAAAAACCGCTACAATGAAATTATTGCTGAGCTTGGTATCGATATGTCCCTCGACAGCGAGTTCGATGCTATCGTAAGTGAGCTTAAATCACGTCCGGCAAGAGACTTCGCCGCAAGCAGAGGCGAATATCTCAACGGAAAAATTCTTGCAAAATACCTCGGCTACAATTTCGTTGATGCTGCTGATATTATCGTATTTGATACAAAGGGCGTACTCCTCCTTGAGGAAACAGTAAAGGCTGTACGTGAAAAGCTCAGAGAGCTTGATAATGCAGTAATCCCCGGCTTCTACGGACGTACAACAGAGGGCTTCATCAAGACCTTCTCAAGAGGAGGCTCCGATGTTACCGGCTCTATTATTGCAAACGCTGTAAAGGCTGATATCTATGAAAACTGGACCGACGTTTCCGGTTTCCTCGTTGCAGACCCAAGAATCGTTGAAAACCCTGACGTTATCGAAACAATCACCTATCGTGAGCTTCGTGAGCTTGCTTATATGGGTGCTTCCGTTCTCCACGAGGACGCTATTTTCCCTGTCCGTTCAGCAGGTATTCCGATCAATATCAGAAATACCAACCGTCCCGAGGACGCCGGTACTATGATTGTTTCAAATGATTATGATTTCAGCAAGGAAAGTCTTTCACATACAATCACAGGTATCGCAGGACGTAAGGGCTTCAGCACTATCAATATCGAAAAAGCTATGATGAACAGCGAAACCGGCTTTGGCATGAAGGTTCTTCAGGTGCTCTATGAGAATGGTCTTTCATTCGAGCATATGCCGTCAGGTATTGATACAATGAGCATTACTCTCGACAGCGCTAAGCTTGAGCCTGTACGTGAGAATGTCCTCTCAGGAATCCGTAAGGCTGTAAATCCCGATAATCTCGAAATTGAGGACGGAATTGCCATTCTTGCAGTTGTAGGACGCCGTATGAAGAATACAAGAGGTACAGTTGCACGTATTTTCGCAGCTATGGCTCATGCAAGAATCAATGTAAAGCTCATTGATCAGGGTTCCAGCGAGCTTAATGTTATCATCGGTGTAAGTGAGCATGACCTCCCTGAGGCTATCCGCAGAATCTACGATATGTTCATCAATTCAGAAAAGTAATATCATCAGCCGCTCTGCCATAAGGATTGTGAGCGGCTTTTTATGCCCGAAGGCTTGACAAACATGAAAAAGTGTGATAATATAAATTTATAGTAAATTCAAAACGCAGAAGAGGAAGGCTTTTCCCGATATAACCGTTTTCAGAGAGCTGCCGTGTGGTGTGAGGCAGCAGCGGTCAGGGTCACGCACACCGCCTCGGAGTACGCCCAATAAGCGTCGGATGCTCCCGTTACAGAGCCAATGAGATACGGATTTTTCCGTGTGAATCAGGGTGGAACCACGATTTTATCGTCCCTTGAGCCGCTTTGCGGTTTGAGGGGCGTTTTGTTTTGCTGCGTCCCTGATATCAGGGCTGTTCTGCGTTTCGGAAACAGTAATTTTTGTGTGCAATTGCGGAAGCATAAGTAAAAAATATTATAAAGGAGAAATAACCATGATTAAACTTACACTCAAGGAAGGAAGCATTCGTGAAATCGAATCAGCAATGCCCGCTTCCGAAATCATCAAGGGAATCGGTATGGGACTTTACAAGGCATCATGCTGTGTAAAGCTCAACGGCGAGGTAAAGGACCTCCGTACCGTTGTTGACAGCGACTGTGAATTTGAGGTCTGCACCTTTGACTCAATCGACGGAAAAAAGACCTTCTGGCATACAGCCTCCCATATTCTTGCTCAGGCAGTAAAGAGACTCTATCCGGCTGCAAAGCTTGCTATCGGACCTGCTATCGACAACGGCTTCTACTATGACTTTGACCTTGAAAAGCCGTTTACTCCCGAGGAGCTTGAAAAAATTGAGGCTGAGATGAAGAAAATCGTCAAGGAGGGTATTGCCCTTGAGCAGTTTGTGCTTTCTCCTGAGGAGGCAATTGCAAAGCTCAAGGAAATGGACGAGCCTTATAAGGTTGAGCTTTGTGAGGAGCACGCAGATAAGGGTGAGCCTATCTCATTCTATAAGCAGGGCGAATTTGTTGACCTCTGTGCAGGCCCTCACCTTATGACAACTGCTCCCGTAAAGGCATTCAAGCTGATTTCATGTACAGGCGCCTACTGGAGAGGCTCAGAGAAGAACAAGATGCTTTCCAGAGTTTATGCAACTGCTTATCCCAAGGCTGCCGACCTCGATGCAGACCTCAAGCAGCGTGAAGAGGCTAAAATGCGTGACCATAACAAGCTCGGACGTGAGCTTGAGCTGTTTACAACTGTTGACTGTATCGGTCAGGGACTTCCCGTACTTCTTCCGAAGGGTGCAAGAGTTGTTCAGCTTCTCCAGCGCTGGATTGAGGATGAGGAGCAGAAGAGAGGATATCTCCTTACAAAAACTCCTCTTATGGCTAAATCTGACCTCTATAAGATTTCAGGTCACTGGGACCACTATCTTGACGGTATGTTCGTTCTTGGTGATCCGTCAGACGAAACAAAGGAATGCTTTGCACTCCGTCCGATGACCTGTCCTTTCCAGTATCAGGTGTTCCTCAACAGACAGCGTTCATATCGTGATCTGCCTATGAGACTCGGTGAGACTTCAACTCTTTTCCGTAACGAGGACAGCGGTGAGATGCATGGTCTTATCCGTGTACGTCAGTT
>JAGBIH010000076.1 GCA_017935095.1 Ruminococcus sp. | reverse complement strand
GAAGGATGTAGGCAAGATACAGTTCAAATATCTGAGAAAAAAGGAATATCACTAAGGTATAAGGAAAGGGTAAAATTATGAATAATTTGGATTTCAATCAGTTCAAGCAGATCATTTCAGACTACGTAGGTGTTGACAGCAGCGAAATCAACGAGGAAACCGATGTTTATGAGGACCTTTACCTCGATTCACTGGGACTGTTTGGTCTCGGAAGTGAAATCACCGAGACTCTTCGTCTGAATATTCCACTTTCTTCTGTTGCTTCAATCAGCAGAGTAGGAGAGATGTTTGACCTTCTCAACCGTGAAGGAACTCCAATAGAATAAGCGGAGGCAGCAATGATACTGTTTTTTCTGCCCCATGCCGGGGGCTCGGCAAAAAGCTACTGTTCATTCAAACGGTTTCTTCCCGCCTCTCTGAAGGTTATTCCTATGGAAATTGCAGGCAGAAGCACAAGAAGCTCAGAGCCGCTTTATAATGATGTTTCTGATTGCTGCAGTGACCTTCTTGAATGTCACAGAAAGTCTATGGAATCGGAAGAATATGCGATTTTCGGACACAGCATGGGAACACTCCTTGCCTGTGAGCTTGTACGTCAGGCGAGAGAAAAAGGGATTCCTGAGCCGAAGCACGTGTTTTTGTCAGGAAGATGCAGTGCTGATGAAAGTGCAACAATCTTTTCGGCAGGAAAAGATACTTCTGATGATGAAATTACAGAATTTTTCTTTTCAAAGTCACTTCTTCCGAAGCCGACAGCAGGTGCGGAGGAGCTTATGGCTATGCTGAGCCGTATTCTATGTGCAGATGTACGTATGGCAGACCGTTGCCGCTTCAGTCCTGAGGAATTCCGCTTCGCCTGTGATGTTACGGTAATTTACGGCAGGGATGATGAAATGCTCAGCGGATTTGATATGCATGGCTGGCAGAGAATGACTGACGGAAGCTGTAAGGTCTACGATTTTTCAGGCGGTCATTTCTACTATCAGGAGCATAAGGAAGCTGTATGCAGAATTATAACTGATACACTCGGTATTAATTGACATAATAAAATCCCCGATTCCGGATTAAGAATCGGGGATTATTGTTTGAATTAATCAGTCTTCATCTGCAATTTTTGTAAACTCCAGTACCTCGTCACGGAACAAGGGAGTGCTGAAATAGCGTTCAGCAGTATCGGGAAGGACTGTAACTACAGTTTTGCCTTTTCCGAGTTTTTTGGCAAGTGCGATTGCAGCTGCAACATTTGTACCTGCGGAAATTCCGCACATAAGTCCTTCCTTACGGGCAAGAGCACGTGAGGTATGAATAGCTTCCTTATCGGTGACGATATAGATATCACTATAAATTTTTGTATTGAGATTTTCAGGTATAAGACCGTCACCAATACCCATCTGCAGGTGTGTACCGATATTTCCGCCTGAAAGAATGGCTGCATTTTCAGGTTCTACAGCCCAGATTTCGATATCAGGATTTGCGTCACGGAGCACCTCGCCGATACCTGTGATAGTACCGCCTGTGCCGATGCCTGCGCAGAATCCATGAATAGGCCCATCAACCTGTGCAAGGATTTCCTTGCCTGTATTCAGACGATGAGCGTCGGGATTAGCAGGATTTTCAAACTGCTGAGGAATAAATACATGAGGATTTTTCTTCTGCATACGGATTGCTGTCTGCAGGCATTCTTCGATACATTTGCCTATATCGCCGTCATCGTGAACAAGAATGACCTTTGCACCGTAATGGCAGACAAGCTTGCGGCGTTCCTCGCTGACTGAATCAGGCATGATAATTACGGTTTTGTAGCCCTTTACTGCACCTATAAGTGCGAGACCGATACCCTGATTGCCGCTTGTAGGTTCAACTATAATGGTGTTTTCGTTTATCAGCCCTTTTTTTTCAGCGTCACATATCATGTTGTAGGCAGTTCTTGTTTTGATTGAGCCGCCGACATTCAATCCTTCAAATTTTACAAGCACCTGAGCAGCGTCCTCCGGAACCATATTCCTCAGACGTACCATAGGTGTGTTTCCGATTGCTTCAAGAATATTATTATAAAACATAAAAAACTTCTTTCAATACCCTTCTATAGTGTAGATTACAGCATTTTTGACCATATTACATTATAATACATAAAAGCTGTTTTTGCAATAGGTAATCGGAAATTTATCCCAAAAAGAATGAAACAGCATAGGTCTGAGGTTCAGAATCAACAGCTGATGACATGAGCTTATAAACTGAGCCGTTTAAATAAACTGAAAACTTGACAAAAAACGCAGCAGGTGTTATTATAGCATTATAATAAACGCCAAAAAAACGAAAGGAATATACTTTATGAAAAACACCATTATCAAAAAGACACTTGCGGTAATTGCTGCTCTGTCAATGCTTTGCTCTGTAGGCTGCGGCGATTCAGGGGACAGCTCCTCCAACGAAAGCCCGAAAACCACAGCAAGCAGCTCTGATTCTTCTGCTGCTGAGAATAACGAGACTACCGAAGCAACTGGCGAACCTACCGAAGCACCTACAGAGGCAGTGACTGAGGCTGTTCCTGAGCTTTCGGAAGAAGATTGCAAAGAGCTTGAAGATAAAATATTAGCCTTTATTAAGGGGGAAATTACTCCTGAAGAATTTTCAGATGAGCGTTTGAAGTATGTTACAAGATTGTGGATTAACGGAGGTTACGGATGTGATGTGAATGTTGATACTTACTATTTACATGCTACCAGATTAACACCTCAAAATCTTGATAAACTTTTTTCGGAGCTTCCCTCGCTTGAATCACTTGGAATATTCTGTTTGGATTTCCAGAATATGGATTTCATTTCTTATGTTCCAAATCTGACTTTTTTATATATGCAGGAATGTACCGGAATTAATATTGACGCTCTTGCTTCGTTATCAGAACTAACAACATTGCGCCTACCTTATATTGAAGCATCTGATATAGGTGCACTTTCATCTTTAACAAATCTTAGGTATTTAGATTTGCATGGTAATAATATTACTGATATAACTTCATTATCATCTCTCGTAAATTTAATTGAATTAAATTTGGATGAAAATGAGATTGAGAATATCAATTCGCTTTCACCTCTCACAAACTTAGCCGTTTTAAATTTAAGCAGTAGTAATATAAGCGATATCAGTCCGATTTCATCGCTTATTAATTTGAAAAATTTAAATTTAGGCGGCAATCAAATAAGTGATATCAGCCCTCTTTCACATCTTGTTAATATAACAGATTTAGATATAGCTATTAATGACATAAAAGATATATCTCCTGTTTCATCGCTTACCAAGTTAGAATCGCTGAATTTATACGCTACTGAAATAAGTGATATTAGCCCCATTTCATCTCTTGTTAATCTGAAGAAAATAATTATACGTAATAATGATAATATAACTCAGGCTGATATTGAAAAGCTGAAACAGGCATTGCCTGATTGCATTATTGAAAATTAATACATCTATTAACGCATCTGTGATTAAATCATAGATGCGTTAATTATAGCAAGCAAAAAATTTTCGGGTGTATGCAGAAATTACAGCTCAGGCTTTTCAGCTCTGTTCACTGAGCATAATGGAGACTCTGTTCTGAATATAGTCTGCTGTTTCATCTGATGTCTGTTCGCCTGCAAAAAATGCCTGAACCTCTTCGTTGCAGATTTTTGAAACCTCAGAGTTGTAATAATGATTCTGGACTATATCTGCCGTTTTGATATATTCCTTCAGCATATCGCAGTCCTCCTGAGTAAGAGGCGGTATTTCGTAAATACCCATAAATGTTTCGTTGATGCCCTGCTTTTTCTGACTGTCCTCAACCATTTTGTCAAATGAAGCATTTATAACAGGGAAGTGATGCCATTGTATTACTGTGTCGCTGTTTGATTTATACTCCTTTTTTAAACAAATCTTTACAAATTCCCATGCGCCCTCCTTGTTTTCACAGGTATTTGATACAGAAAAGCTGTAATAAAAATTAATCATAGGCTTGCTTTCTTTGCTCAGAGGCATTCCGCACAGTGTTACATCCTCCCCGAAATAACCGTACTTATAATAATTATAATCATAAAGATAGCCAAATTCAGCCAATTCTCCGACAAGCGCCTTATCGTTTCTAAGCCATGTAGCCTTGTCATTATAATAATTGCTGTGAGCTTCAGGGTCAGCGAATTTATCTGGCATATCCTCTTCTTCGGGGAAGGTATTGCAGAATTCGAGAATTTCTATAAATTACGGAGAGTCAAAGTAGCATTCAGCCTTTTCGTAGTCCACGAAATTCTCACCGCCGTTTGCAAGAGACTCAAATATATGTTTTTTAATGTTAGCGAGGTCTGTAAACTGTGAACCCTCCGGCAGACTTTTATAAAGCTCAATCAACTCATGTGATGTAAGGGATTTTTTATCGGTATGCTTTGATTTTATCATATAAGTGGAAAGGTTAAAGTAATTCGGAAGTGCTGGAAGCGTGCCGTTATCTGATTCGCAGGCTTTTAGTACATTCGGAAGCACTGTATCACGGTTGACCTCAGTGTCATTTGCCATAAGCTCATAAAGGTCGGTGAATACGCCCTTGCTGCTGAGCTTCTGAACAAGTGAAAAATCGTTATGAATAATTATATCCGGAGCATTTCCTGAGATAATATCAAGCTTCAGCTGTTCCGGAGTAGTCAGCTTTTCAGGTATGACCTTATATTCATCGGAATACTGATTGAATTCATTGATTTCTTCTGTAAACTCATCAGCATCTCCGAAATGTCCGAGGCTGATTTTCTGAACCTTTTTTATTTCGTCGGCTTTTTTTCTTGTATAACGTAAAAGTGAGGATTCACCGCTTTCGGAATACTCACTGACAATAAAGCTTCCGTCCTCGCAGGCAAGCTGTACATGGCTTCCGTTGATATTCATGCCGGATTCAAGCCAGTCCATAACGAGTCTGAATTCACCGCCATCAGTGAAGCCGTAGAGTCCCTTTGACATACCGATATAGAAGCGGTAGTTACCTGTACCGCTTAATATAGCATTTCTTGGATCTTCTTCAAAAACATGGAACGGCTCGCCAAGCTTTTTGTTTTCCTTATCGAGCTCGCAAACCTCAAAGGTTTCAGTTGTGTGGAAGAAGCACAGCAGCTTTCCGTCACGGTCGGGTAAAATTCTCATATACTCAAAATCAATTGCAGATGTATCAATTCTGTCTGTCTCAGTACCGTTTTCCTTGTCAATAAGAATAAGCTCGTTTTCTGATGTAGATATAAGCAGATTATTTTCGTCCCATACCATAAGCGGACACATGGACGAAATGTAATTATATTCAGATTCATTTACAAATTCAGTAAGTGAATCAAGCGGTGAAGAAGAAATAATTCTGAAATCCTTGTCGTAATGTACGAGGTATATCTGCTGATATCTTGCCGCATTGTATGCCTCATCATATAATTTCTCGTCTGAGTAATCAGCTTTGTCAACTCCATCGTGAGTTTCGTTGGTAACGAGTGCATAAACTGTACCGTCGCTTTCAGAAGCAAATTCAAAATAGTTTCTGCCGTTGTTATTACACTCGTCAGGAAGCTGAGGATTTATTGCTGTAATGCTGCTGAAGCTTCCGTCAGTAACCGACTGATACAGATTTGAAGCATCACTTGTCAGGACAAGATATCTGTTTTCTCCGAGAGGCTGAATACCGCCTAAATAAATACCGCTTTGTGGGGTATAGAGATTTTCACCTTTGAATGAGGTTATTTCATCAGAGGTTTGTTCTGCCTCGTCAGGCTGCTTGACTTCTTCAACCTGCGCTTGTGATGAATTATCGGAAGTTTTGTCTGCCTTCTGACATCCTGCGGCTGATGTACAAAGTGCAAGAGCAGATAAAAAAGCAATTAATCGTTTCATAATATTTTCTCCTTGT
This sequence comes from Ruminococcus sp., assembly GCA_017935095.1. Lineage (GTDB taxonomy): Bacteria > Bacillota > Clostridia > Oscillospirales > Ruminococcaceae > Ruminococcus. The sequence continues at coordinate 2,889 of JAGBIH010000076.1, read as the reverse complement.
TAGCCTGCAAAGATTTTAGGCAACACCGCACAAAGCACGCCATACGGCTTTGCACGAAATCTGCTTGTATATTTTCCGTCATCTTGCACAGAAATTTCTTGACATACATCAGTATGCCTGCAAAATTTCTATACAATCTGACGAAAAATTTGACTTCGCATCTTTCACACAAGCTCTGTGCGGTATTGCCTTTATTGTGCAGTTTCATGTAATATAGTGATTTAAATGCGAAAAAAAGACGAAAATTTTTTTATTTTCGTCATGTGGTATAATTTGCGGTGTTGAATTTTGTGCAGAGATACAAATATGCCTGAATGTGTTAGTTTTTCCATGTTTTGAACGAATGTTATTTATGAGGAACAACTCACCGGTGAAACTCTGATTGGAGGTGGAATGATGAATGATACCGAAATAACCGAGTTGATAGAAAGCTCTCCCCGTGAAGCCTTCGGGAAAATAATAGAGCAGTATGGAAGTCTCGTTTATGCAATTGCCGCAAACAAGCTTCATTTATGTGCATCCTCTGAGGATATCGAGGACTGCGTAAGTGATATTTTTGTGGAGGTATTCCGTAATCTTGACAACCTCTCTGCTGACAAGGGTTCACTGAAAGCCTTTATCAGTACTGTTGCCAAACGCTCGGCAATTGACGCATACAGACGGATTTCCTATCGTCAGAGCATCACGGATTCAATCGACAGAGAGGGCTTTGTAATGCCTTCCACAGGCGAAAATGTTGAGGAGGCTGCGGTCAGCAAGGCATACAGCCATACAGTCCGTGAGGCGATAATGTCTCTCGGCGAACCTGATTCGTCAATCATCATTCACCAATATTACTACAATCACACTATCCGTGAAACTGCAAAAGCACTTTCAATGTCTGTCGGAGCAGTTCAGCAGCGCAGTCTGCGTGCAAGAAAACGGATAGAAAAGCTTCTTGATGAGAAAGGGTGATTCCATGAAGGAAAAAAGAAATGAACTGCATATCCCCGAGCTTAATGACAGTGATGTTGAAAAACTCGCAAAGGATGTGCCTGCACTCAGCAAGGGTGCTGTGGAAAGAATAACTGAAAGCTGCATAAATAAAATGGAAGCGGCTGATACCGGATTTGCAGCCGGTACAGAGGTTTCCGGTACAGAAAGGTACTCACGTCCGAAGCTTACACGCTGGATTACAGCTGCCGCAGCCTGTCTTGCGTTTGTAGCCGGTGCTGCAGGTATTGTGTATATCAACAGAAGCATGGACAAGAATCCGCTGGATCTTGAGGTAACCGACGCAATTGTCACCGATGAAAAAATTGCCCCTGAATCAGGTAACTCTGACTCCGCGGAAATAGTTACGGAGAACAGTACAGAGGCTTCTTCGGAGGCTAATACAGCTGCCGCAACAACAGGCAGTTCACAGCAGACTGCTACCGAGCCTGTTGAGCATATAATAACTATGCCTGTAGTAACAGAACCAGCGGTAACAGCGGTATGTAGTCATCCGCTTACAACAGTGACGACAGCTCCAAAGACAACAACGGTATCAATTACTGTAACTACAGAACGTCAGGAGGAGACTCCTACAGTGAATGTTCAGGAGAAATTCGAAAAGCTTTGTGCCGATACAAGAGGACTCTGGGCAAATATTTACAGTAATGATGAATTAGAATATATCTCACTGGACGGCAGCGGAAGCTATATCCTCTACGATTTTGAGCGAATCAAGCTCACTGAGGGTAAGCTCGAATTTGTTACCTGCGACTGTGCGAATGCTGACCACATCAGCCTGCTTCTGAAGCTGTATGACGGTGAATATTATCTTGAATATGACGGCACAAACCTTGTTTCCGACGACAAAAGGCTTAATTTCAGCAGAAAATCATACAATCCCGATTCTGCACTGCCTTATCCTCAGAACAGAATGAAAGGCATCTGGCTCAGAACCTCCGGAGATGGTCCCGCAATAATTGCGTGCGGTCTTGCTGAAGGTTATATTGCTTATGATGATAATATAAATGTAGTTAATAAGGGCTGGATGTGCTGGACTGAAATAGCAATGGAAGATCCGTTTGCAGTTGATACAGCAAACATATACTCTCTCGACGGAACAAATTTATCATTCCGGTTTACTGAAAAAAATGTAGTACGCAGCCTTAATGGTGCAGAGTACAGGCGTATAGGCTATGATCCTGAAAATCTTGATATTCTTCGTAATGGATAAAAGTAATCATCTATTGTAAGGGGTTACTGCACATCCTCCTTCTTATTTATAAAACCACGCATAAAATACGCACCCCAAAAGCAAAACGCTTTTGGGGTGCGTATCATTTATAGGCTTTTTTATGTTCAATGCGAAAAATATCCTGACACAGACTGAAAAATGCAATCAGCTTGTGTACATGCTTACCTGAGTCTGCTCCGTGTTATACTGCGTTACACAAGATTATTATAATAAAATACGGCTAACTGTGTACGGTCACGAAGCTCAAGTTTTTCAAGAATACCGCTTATATAGTTGCGTACCGTTCCCTCACTCAGATAAAGCTCCGAAGCAATTTCCTTATTGCTCAATCCCTCTGCAACAAGCTCAATTATTTCCTTTTCTTTTTCGTTTATATCGAACCGCTTGTAGTCAAATTCTGCGGATCTGGGAGCTTTCATAAGGTCGGGAAGCTTATTCATAACAGCTCCGCCGAAAACACTCTGTCCGTTCATTACTGTTTCAAGAGCAGGAGCAATACCCTGAAAGTCTTGCTTGAGAATATAGCCCTTTGCACCTATAGTCAGTGCTTTTACGATATACTCATCATCGGAAAAGGTGGTAAGATAGAGAATCCTTGCATCCCTGTGTTTTTTCAGTATGATTTCACCTGCTTCAAGACCTGACATTCCTTCCATGCGGAT
>JAGBIH010000075.1 GCA_017935095.1 Ruminococcus sp. | reverse complement strand
TATCTGAGCCTTGCGGTTTACCGTATCTTCCGTGTGATATATTCGGCTAACCCCAAAAACGACAGGAGATTCTTCACGGTGGATTCCCCTGCCGCTGACGGTCTGACCCTTGCGGCTATGGAGCTGAAAAAGGCTCAGGCGGAAAACGCAGCAAAGAACGGCACTATGCAGTCTGTTCAGATAACAACAAACTCAATTTCTGAAAATCACCCCGAATATGCTTCATCTCTTTTGAATCAGATAAAGCTTTGTGAGGACAGCGTTAATGCGGTTTCTCATTCGAAGGAAGAATAAATATAACAAATTCGGGACTGCGGCATACCGGTGCGGCAGTCCTTTTTGTATCTGCCAAAAATTGAAAGGAAGGCTCTTTTATGATGAAAAAATCAACTATGATAATTCTTTCAGCCGCAGTCCTCGCAGGAATGACAGCCTGCAAGGAAAATGCTGATACTGCTGTCAGCGAAAGCACAGCTTCGGAAACCGCTTTGGCAGTATCGGAGGAAAGCAGGACTGTTTCAGAATCTGAATCCGAAACAAAGTCGGAAGAAACGGAAGGCAATGCCGATGATGATACAGCAAAAAAATTTGCGGAGCTTTGCGATGAATACCGAAAAACAGTCGATGAACATAATAAAATCGTAAATCCCCTTCCTGCCGATTTCGACAGCTATGAGGATTATCTTACTGAGTACAACAGCTACGAAAGCTCCTTCAATTCCTGTCTTGCGGCAAGAAGGGAATGCTATAAATTATTGGAAGAATATCCCGAATTAAGCGGCAATGCCCAGTCGGATTTCAGAGCAATCAATATAAAAAGTCCGAAGCTTTACAGACCTGCTGAGACTGCCAAAACAAAGGGCGAATATTTCAGCTATAACGACGAAATATCCTTCGACCTTAATTCGGACGGCGAAAAGGAAAAAATCACATATACGGCTGATTGCGAGGATTACTACAACTTAGCGACCCTTACGGTAAATGATGCACAGTACGAAATGTGGGGCTCTATAGAATCCCTGCTGATATGCGATATTGACCCTGAGGACAAGTATTTTGAAATCGGAATTTCCACTCTGGGAGCCAGCCAAGATTACGCTACGGATTTTCTGCGTTATGATAACGGAGAATTATATTCCATCGGCAGTGTGGAGGATACGGTTGACGGTTACGCCGAATACGCAGCCTATATTTCCGATGTCAGCGGCGAATCGCTAAAAATCAACGGAGACGGTACGGTTACAGCCTCCAAGCGGCTTCATCTTTTCCAGACATGGTTTGCATACACAACATACAGGCTGAATCCCGAAACGGGTATGCTTGAGGAAATAAAGGGCATATATTACCCTTACGGCGAGGAGCTTAAAGACGATTATAATGCTGTAAGCAGTAAAATATACATTCAGAACCGCACACCGTCATTTACAAGCAAAACCGTAAATCTGTATTCGGAAATGGACAGAAGCAGCGAGCCTGTGGTATTTGAAGCACAGAATTTTGCCGCAACCGCAACAGATGAAAAGAACTGGGTTTACCTTGTGGGCGAAAGCGGTGCAAAGGGCTGGCTTTACTACGAGGATAACTGTATTTACAACGAAAACGGAGAAGTGATATATTTTGACGAGGACGGAAATCAAATTCGGTATGACAACGCATTTATTGACGCTGTTACAGGAGAAAGATACGGCAGCTACAGTGAGGACGTGTTCTGCAGCAGGATCTACTATGATTGATAAAAAATCTCTGCACAGCATATAAATTACAGGGCTTCTGCACAAACTATCGTTATGTATGTGCAGAAGCCTTTCTTTGAATATGCGGCTGTCAGATTAGCACTCTCATAATTAAATTGCTAATTTTTTTGCAAAACCCCTTGACAAGTCGGAAAAAAGGTGTATAATATAATTAGCACTCAATAAGAATGAGTGCTAACAGTATGAAGTATCAAGTGCTAAAGCGAGGTGATTACCCTGAC
>JAGBIH010000074.1 GCA_017935095.1 Ruminococcus sp. | reverse complement strand
GACGCTTCGGCATTCTTGTTGTTGAGACAAAGGGTATTTCGGGAACTGTCTCCGGCAAGGGCAAAAAGCTTACTCACAAAATCGGTACAAAGGTACATAAGCTTTATAATCCCCAGCTTCAGAACAAGACTCACATCGACAATGTAAACCACCATCTGAAGAAGGGCGGCTTCGATAATGTTCCCGTAACCGGTGCGGTTGTGTTTACTGATAAAGATATCGTGCTGAATACAGATGTAGGCGTTAAGCTTGACGAATTCAAAGGAATTTATGAGCGCCTTGAGGATGCCGGATGCAATCAGGATGTCCTTTATCATCATTTCCGTGAGCTTGCTGTGAAAAATCCTGTAAAAAGATTTTTCCATAAATTCAATAAAAAGGACTGGGATTGATTATTATCGACCGAGTACAAAAAAATAAAAAGGGATACATCCTTGAAAGAACGTATCCCTTTTCCGTTTGTTATTGATTACTTTACTATGAACTTATCGATTTCCTTGAGGAACTTCTCAGCGTCATCAGTGTGTGCATTGAGCTGAATCGGCTTGGAGAGATCGAGACTGAAAATACCCATGATTGACTTTGCGTCAATTGCATATCTTCCGGAAACAAGGTCGATATCAAAATCATAGTGCATTACGATGTTTACGAATTCCTTAACGTCATTGATTGCCTGAAGAAATACGGTTGTTTTTGTCATACTTCTTACCTCCTGTTTCAGTCGTCTGTTGTTTTTTATTGTTTATTTATTTTTGCAGTGGCCTTACTGCACCTATATAATAGCACTTATAATCGGCGTTGTCAAGCCGTTTACAGTATTTTCGTCAATTTGGTATAATTGACTTGTCTTTAAAAGTTGTTTTTTATTCAGAGCTGATAAACTATTAAGAGTGCACAATAATTCGTGCGGTATATTGTGCAGTATATACATGATGAATTTTTAATTAATTTGTGATAATAAGGTGAAATATGTATAAAGTGTTTTTTATTACTTTTGGCTGCAAGGTCAATCACTATGAAACCGAATGCATGAAATCATTGTTCCGTGAAAGCGGATATGAGGTTTCTGCCGAATGGCAGGGTGTGGATGCGGTTGTAATCAATTCATGCACTGTGACCTCCTCAGGCGACAGCAGAGTCCTGAGTGCGCTCAGAAAAATGAGGTCTGCATTGCCCGAAGCGGTAATAGCTCTGACAGGCTGTTATCCTCAGGCGAACAGAGAAGATGCGGAAAAGCTTTCCGAAGCCGATATAATTACCGGAACAAAGGAACGTTCAAAGCTTGCAGGCATGGTTGGTGATTGTCTTGAAAGGCGGACAAGGACGATAATGCTGTCGGATTATGCGAAGGATGACGATTATGAATGCCTGAAATGCACAAGATTTGACGACAACACCCGTGCATTCGTGAAAATTCAGGACGGCTGCAATCAGTTCTGCTCCTACTGCATAATTCCCTATGCAAGAGGACGCTGCCGCTCGAAGCCGATAGATGTGCTTCGTGAGGAGGTTCGTTCAATAGCTGAAAGCGGCAAGAAGGAAATTGTTCTGTCGGGAATAAATCTTGCTTTTTACGGCAGGGAGTACGAACTTGACCTTGCGGACGCTGCTGAGGTATGTGCCCGGACAAATGGGATAGAACGTGTGCGGCTTGGTTCGCTGGAGCCTGAAATGATGTCCGATGAACTGCTCAGACGTCTTGCTGCACTGCCTGAATTCTGTCCGCAGTTTCACTTGTCACTCCAAAGCGGCTGCACTAAAACTCTCAGAGCAATGAACCGCAGATATACCGCTGTAGAATACAGAGAGCTTATGGAGCGTATACGCAGCTTTTTCCCTGACTGTGCATTCACTACCGATGTAATGGTAGGATTCCCTCAGGAGTCGGACGAGGATTTTGCACAGTCACTTGAATTCGTCAGAGAAGCAGGCTTCAGCCGTGTTCACGTGTTCCGATATTCAAGAAGAAAGGGAACCGTCGCCGACCGCATGGACGGTCAGATTCTGGAGAGTGTAAAAACACTTCGCTGGCACGAAATGACTGCCGCTGCTGCTGAGTCTCAGGGAAAATATCTTGAAGCTCTTGTCGGAAGGAAAGTAAATGTACTCTTTGAGCGTGAAAATAACAGCAATTTTCATCATGGATACGCTCCGGATTACACATTAATAAAAATTCCTCGGAAAAATTCTAAAAAAAGTTTGCGTAATATGATTTTTTGTGTTACAATAGAAGAGAGCTGTTCTGATTATTGTCTTGGCAGACTTGCTGACGGCTCGGAAAATTAATCAATCGACTGCATGAAGTTGTCCGCAAATGACTTCATGTCCACATAAATTTTTCTTTTGCGGAGAATGGAGATTTTTATGTCCGTATTCAGAATTTATGCCGAAAAAAAGCCGGAATTTGCCGTTGAGGCCCAGTCAGTGCTGAATGATGTTAAAACTGCACTGAGACTCAACATCACCGGTGTAAGAATCCTTAACAGATATGACGCTGATAAGCTCAGCGAGGAGGATTTCAATGCTTCAATCAGCACAGTATTCTCTGAGCCGGCTGTTGACATTGTCTATGACGAGCTTCCTGCAATCGGTGAAAACGAAAGAGTTTTCGCTGTGGAATATCTGCCGGGTCAGTTCGACCAGCGTGCAGACAGCTGTGAGCAGTGTATCCAGATTCTTCGTCAGGGCGAGCGCTGCCGTGTAAGAAATGCACGTGTTTACATTATTTCCGGTCATCTCACAGATGAAGAGTTCGATAAGCTCAAGGCATATATCATCAACCCTGTTGAAAGCCGTGAAGCTTCTCTTGAAGAATTCGACACACTTGCAGCAGAGTATGATATTCCTACAGAAGTTGCAACTCTCGAAAACTTCATATTCCTCGATGAAGTGGAACTCAGCAGCTTTATCAGCACATACGGTCTTGCAATGGACCTTGATGATATCAAATTCTGTCAGCAGTATTTTATCAAAGAAGACAGAGACCCCACAATCACAGAAATCAGAATGATTGACACATACTGGTCTGACCACTG
>JAGBIH010000073.1 GCA_017935095.1 Ruminococcus sp. | reverse complement strand
CAAGGACTACAGCGATTATAAATCTGACGGTTCGTATATAATTGTGATGCAGATACAGAATCCTTACGACCACGGGCTGGATTACGCAAGTGAAGCAGCATGGTTTTACAAGGGTCTGATTGACATCATACTCAGCTGATTTGGTAAAGTACAGCGGATATCGGCGGATATATGAAGCAGAATTCCGTCAATCCGTATAATTATAATATACAGGAGGTTTATTTATGAATTACACTTACAGAACAAAAATGGTATGCGCATCCGAAATCCGCTTTAATATTGAAGGAGACGTAATCACTGACATTTCATTCCTCGGAGGCTGTAACGGCAATCTCAAAGCACTTTCAAAGGTTCTCGACGGCTGGACTGTTGAGCAGATTGAGGCAAAGCTCAGGGGAAACACCTGCGGCAGACGGCCAACCTCGTGTGCTGACCAGCTTTGTCTTGCGGTACGTGCGGCATATGAGGCACAGAACAAATAATTTTAATAAAAAAACTGAGAAGAAATCTTCTCAGTTTTTTTAATGTGCCCGTATTTGTATCAGCTGATTTTATTCCTCTGCCGTAGTGGTCACTGCTGCGGTTGTTGTATTCCCGTCAGCTTCCGCTGATGTCGGTTCGGAAGTGCCTTCTGCGGACGTTGTCTGTTCTGCACCTGCAATTTCTGTCAGTCCGGTAAAGGTCATAGTCAGCTTGTTGTTCGGCATTTCAAAGCGGCTGAGTATACCGTCCTTATCAACTATGAGGACATACTCTCCGCCGTCAAGCTTGCCGCTGACTTCAAGCATACCGTCCTTTTCTTCACCCTTCAGTTCATCAAGCCGTGCATAGTCGTCCACAACCTTGATGAGATTCAGCATCATGGCCTTTACCGGAAGTGCGGACTGCGGAACCGAGAAGCTCAGTCCTTTATACGAAGCCTCAACATTACCCTCGCTGAATGAGAGCTTTACGCCGCTCAGTGAATTTGGTGATGAGAATTCAACCTCCCACATACCGTCGCCGAAGCGCTTGACTATACCGTCAGCCTCAAGTCTGTCAAGGTTGATTTTCACATCAGAGGTGAACGCAGTATTCAGTCCGTTTTTTCGTGTAGTTTTGTTCTGCATAGGCATTGAACACGCCGTAAGACACAGAACGGTCAGAATAGTGATTGTGAATGTAATAAGTCTTTTCATAATAACTGCTCCAATCAATAAATTTAGTGACTTTTTACATTCCTGATATTTAACCATCCTGTCGGGCAGGCACAATAAATCTGTTGTCAGATAATTCAATGCATTCAGACAGATATGTTTTTCTGCTTTTCTTTTAAAATTCTGAACGAATCGGACAGGCAGTCTATGATATCTCTCGGAAGCATTGCCTCCTGACCAAGCTTTTCGGCAGCGGCATCACCTGCAAGTCCGTGAATATAAGCTCCTGCACAGGCACTGTCGAAAATATTTATTCCCTGAGCGACAATTGAACCGATTATGCCTGCAAGAACGTCTCCGCTTCCGCCGCAGCTCATGCCTGCATTGCCGGTGTGGTTGGAGGCTGTAAGCCTGTTGTCTGCAATTATTGTTCCCGCACCCTTGAGCACGACGGTGATACCGTATTTTTCGGCATACTTTTCGGCAGCGACTATACGGTTCTGAGCAAGCATGGATATTTCGCAGTTAAGTAATCTTGACATTTCACCCATATGAGGAGTTATCACAATGTCTGTCCTCTTCTTTAATAAAATATCTATGTCCGAAGCTATACAATTTATTCCATCTGCGTCAATAATTATCGGAACCTCAGCATTTTCTGTTACGAATTTTGTCAGAGCGATAGTATCAGGGGTAACTCCCATGCCGCATCCGAGCACAATAGCGTCTGATTTTTTCATAGCCTCAAGCAGCGGTTTACAGCTGCTGTCATAAAGCATATATCCGTAATCGTCGCTTTCAAGCTCCAGATAAGTAGCCTCAGGAACGAGGGCTGCAACCGTGTCGATACATTTTTCAACAGATGCGATTTTAACAAGACCAGCACCGCTTCTGAAAGCTCCCAGAGCCGCAAACGCTGCAGCGCCTCTCATGGACGAGCTTCCTGCAATTACGAGTACCGAGCCGAAGGTACCCTTATGAGAGTCTCTTTCACGCTTCGGAGGAAAGCCTGCAAGATGAGTTCTGTCTATTCTGTGATAGCTGCGTTCACCGTCGATAATTTCTATTGCCTTTTCAGGAATACCGATATCGGCAACGGTAATCCTTCCGCAGTATTTTCTGAGCGGATACTGTGTCATTCCGGTTTTCATATAACCGAAGGTTATTGTCTCATCAGCCTTGAAGGTTCCCTGAGAAACTGTACCGAAAACGCTGTTTCCGCCGCTCGGGATATCTACGGCGATTCTGTATGCGCTTGAACCTATATTGAAAACAGCAGCGGTATCCTTGTCCAGCCCACCATGGAAGCCGGTTCCGAAAACTCCGTCCACAATAACGTCCGCATTGAGCATAGCGTCCCTGACACGCTGCATACGCTGCTTTTCGTGGTGAAGGATATTGTCAAGCGGGTCCATATCCTTATCTTTTTTCTTTGAGGAGCTGTTATCATTCGTCTGTGGAATTGTCATGTATTCCAGCTCGGCAGCCTCAAGAGCAACCTCTACATTCTTGCTTCTGTAGCCCTTGATAATTTCGATTTTATCCATAGGAAGGCGCTCAAACATTTCCTTTGCAAGCTCAGTTGAAGGTGTTCCGCCTACCTTGATGACAGTTACCTTGTAGCCGCGGTACACAAGAATATTTGCCGCCACGAAGCAGTCGCCGCCGTTATTTCCCTTGCCGGCAAGAAAGACTATTGATTTTTTCTCCGGAGGAGTTTTATCCTCCTTGCGGCAGAAATCGTCGATAAGCTCAGCCAGAGCCTTTCCGGCATTTTCCATAAGCTGCTTTTTTGACGTTCCCAGCTTTTCGGAGTGATCCTCAATCAGGCTCATTTGTTTTGGTGTGACAATTCTCATAATGATTAAACCTCCCTTTAAGAGATACCGTTCAGGTATTTCTGTTATTATACTCTCAGAGCTGATTTCTCAGTTTATACGGCAGTGCTTTTGTGATATATCCCAGCATTTTTTCATCAGGAACAAAAACAAGCCTTGTTGTACCATATTCGTCGTGCTGGAAATCGGCATAATATTCATGTGAAGCGATGTTATCCGTAGCGAAAACAACGGTCATATCCTCTGATTCCTCCATGCCGTCCTCATATTTACCGAAGGCAGTAAATTTTCTGACATCAGCTGAAATCATTTCAACACGCTTTTTCTTTGCAATAATCTTATCAATATCAAGCTCGCCGTTGGTGAAGGCGTACTCGTATTCAACGTATGACGACTGTACAAAATAATATGTTCCGTAGCCTGTTGCAGCGGCAAGGATAAGTCCCATAAAGGAAACAATAGAATTGCCAAGCTGAAGAATAGCCAGTGCAATAAGTATAATGGTGAAAAATACCCCGCAGACTATCATGGCGATTCTTCTTGCTTTGTCGGAAGAAGTCTCTTTTTTAGCAACAAGCTGTTCTGCAAAATTATCCATAAAAATAAAATCTCCATTCATTTCAGTATGATGCGGCAGAAAAATCTACAACTTTGTCTTTGTTCAGACCGCTTATATTAATATAATATCACAAAATTTAGCATAATTCAATAAAACCTCTTGATTTTTTTTTATTTTAAGATTATAATATGTTTAACACGATGACTGAGAAAAGTAAGCTGTGTATTCAGGTGTCTTCAGAGAATAGCCGCATTAGCTGTGAGCGGCTTGATACCGGCATATGCCGAAGTTCACTCACGAGTGGCAGCATGGAACGGTTTATGGCATGGCGGCATTCTGCTGCTTTGTCCGAAGACTCAAGTAGATGCTGACGTAGGTCTGCGTTAAAGACAAGAGAGTGTCGGCTCTCCTGACTGATGGGTGGTATAAAAGCAAGAATTTATGTCTTGTCCTGTTGGACAGGACTTTTTTTGTGCCTGCACATAAATACGATAAAAATATATTATGAGGTGATTTTTTTGAAGGAACAGCTGGAAAAAATTGAAGCGATGGCAAAGCAGGAGCTTGATTCCTGTACTGAAATCAAGGCGCTTGACGACCTGAGAATCAGATTTCTCGGCAAAAAAGGTGAGCTTACTGCAATTCTCAAGCAGATGGGAAAGCTCTCCGCAGAGGAAAGACCTGTTATCGGTCAGCTTGCAAACAAGGTAAGAGCAGATATTGAGGAAGCTCTCAACAGCAAGCTCACAGCACTTAAAGCAGACGCTCAGGCTGCTAAAATCAAGGAGGAGTCAATTGATATCACACTCCCCGGCAAAATTGCTCCTATTGGCAAGCTCCATCCGCTTACAAAGGTTGAAAATGAAATCCGTGAAATTTTCATGGGCATGGGCTTTGATATCGCCGACGGTCCCGAAATCGACGACGATTACCACGTTTTTGAGGCTCTGAATCTTCCTCCCGACCACCCTGCACGTGATACACAGGATACATTCTATATCGCAGGTACTGACGAGACTGTTCTCCTCCGTACCCAGACATCTTCTGTTCAGGTTCATGTTATGGAAAATCAGAAGCCGCCTATCCGTATAATTTCTCCCGGACGTGTTTTCCGTTCGGACGCTGTTGACGCTACTCACTCTCCGCTCTTCCACCAGATCGAGGGACTTGTTGTTGACAAGGGTATCACAATGTCAGACCTCAAGGGTACGCTTGATATGCTTATGAAGAAGCTCTACGGCAATGACTGCAAGCTTCGTTTCCGTCCGCACCATTTCCCGTTCACCGAGCCAAGCTGCGAGGTTGATATAAGCTGCTTCAACTGCGGAGGCTGCGGCTGCTCAATGTGCAAGGACGAGGGCTATATCGAACTTCTCGGCGCAGGTATGGTTCACCCTAAGGTTCTTGAAAACTGCGGCATCGACAGCACTGTTTATTCCGGATTTGCGTTCGGACTCGGTCTTGAGCGTATGGTTATGGGACGCTATGACATCAACGATCTCCGTCTGCTCTATGAGAATGATGTGAGATTCTTAGAGCAGTTCTGATAATGAAAGACGACGGATTATTTGGGTTATACAAGAAAAATATCAGAAAAATATCGTTGTTCTGGACGATTTTTAATATTGTCTACACGCTTTTACTTATCCCTTTACTTAAATTTGTTGACGGACACGATTACAGTATGATGTGGAAGATTATTGCGGTTTCGGTTGATGCAGCATTGATTTTCTACAATCTGAAGCAGAGTGCTTCATTCAAAAAACAGCTTAATGCCATATCGGAATATGACTCACAGGTTAGAGAAAAAGAGCTTGAAGGCTGTACTCCATACAGAAAGCTATACTTCACATCAAAATATCTGTTCTCAACAGAGGGCATAGTTTTACCCTATTACGAAATTGACACTCTTATCACGATTTCCTATACATCATCTCCGACAGCGACATCACTTCTCATTAAAACCAAAAGCTTCGGAAACTGCCGGGTCCGTATCGGTCTTGGAGTTCTGCCAAAGGAGTTTTATGAGACTTTTATTAAGAATTGTCCTGTTGCCGAGATTGTTTTCAAGGTTAACTTTCAGAAAGCAAACTTGGAAGAATATTACAATACCATAAAAAAGGAAAGCATTACTGTTGTCAGAAGCAAGGATAACGATATAAACAGGAGGTAAAATAAATGAATTTATCAATGAAATGGCTCGCCGACTATGTCAAGGTTGACGTGCCGATAAAGGAATACTGTCATGCTCTTACAATGAGCGGCTCAAAGGTAGAGGGCTACGAGATTGAGGGGAAAGAGATTACAAATGTAGTAGTCGGAAAGCTTCTCTCGGTAGTGCCTCATGAAAATTCCGACCACCTTGTTGTTTGTCAGGTTGATGTCGGCAAGGATGCTCCTATCCAGATTGTTACAGGAGCTTCAAACGTAAACGCAGGCGATATCGTACCCGTTGCTCTTGACGGCTCTACACTTCCCGGCGGCATTAAAATCAAGAAGGGCAAGCTCCGTGGCGTTGAGTCAAACGGTATGCTCTGCTCACTCGGTGAGCTTGGTCTTGATAAGAGAGATTTCCCCTATGCTATTGAGGACGGTATCTTCATTATGCAGGAGGACTGCGAAATCGGTCAGGATATTCACTCAGCTATCGGTCTTGACGATACCTCGGTTGAGTTTGAGATTACTTCCAACCGTCCCGATTGTCTCAGTGTTATAGGTCTTGCAAGAGAAACCGCAGCTACCTTCAACACTCCGCTTACTGTAAAAGCTCCTGAATTCAAGGGAGTGGACGGCGATATCAATGAAATGCTCAGAGTTGACATACTCAATACCGAAAAATGTCAGAGATATTGTGCAGGTATTGTCAAGAATGTTAAAATCGGACCGTCTCCACGCTGGATGAGAGAGCGTCTCCGTGCAAGCGGAGTTCGTCCTATCAACAATTTCGTTGAT
>JAGBIH010000072.1 GCA_017935095.1 Ruminococcus sp. | reverse complement strand
CCCCAGCCGGCAAGCTGACCGATATTGACGGCGAGCTGCGACAGGGCGAACAGAAACGCGCAGAACAGACCGTGCTTGCAGCCGTACATGATCGACAGCATACACACCGGTAGCATACTCAGCAGAGTGACTGAGCCTCCGAGGGGCATTTCAAGCACTTTTACCATGCTGAGAGCGGCGGACAGGTCGGAGATACCGGTGTACTTATGTGCGGAGAAAATACAGCAGTTGTAGCTGATGCAATCAAGTCCGAAGGTCACTTCCTCCATATTGCTGCAATTGAACAGGGCAGCCTTTCAAAGGGTGATAAGGTTCTTGCAGAAATTGATAAGGAACGCAGACTTTCAATTATGAGAAATCATACAACAGCTCATCTGCTCCAGTATGCTCTCCGTGAGGTTCTTGGAGACCATGTTCATCAGGCAGGTCAGCTTGTAAACGACAAGGCATGCCGTTTTGACTTCAATCATTTCAGTGCTATGACAGATGAAGAGATTGCAAAGGTCGAGGAGATTGTAAATGCTGAGATAATGAGCGCACTTCCTGTTACTATGGAGGAAATGAGCATCGACGAGGCAAGAAAGCTCGGAGCAATGGCTCTGTTCGGCGAAAAGTATGGTGATACCGTAAGAGTAGTAACAGCGGATAAGTCAATTGAATTCTGCGGCGGTACTCATATTTCAAATACATCACAGATCGGACTCTTCAAGATAATTTCCGAAAGTTCTGTTGCGGCAGGCGTAAGAAGAATTGAGGCAGCAACAGGTCTTGGAGTACTTGAGATTCTCAACGGATATAAGGATGCTGTAATACGTTCAGCAAAGGCACTCAAGCTTGCTAACGTAAATGAGCTTCCTGAAAAATGTGCGTCAGTTTATGCTGAGTCAAAGGAAAAGGACAAGAAGCTTGAAAGCCTTACCCAGCAGATTGCCAATGCAAAGGTTGCTGCTATTTTTGACGGAGCAGAGGAGGTCAACGGAGTCAAGGTTGTTTCTGCAATGCTTACCGGAACAGCTCCTGATGCTCTCAGAAAGCTTGGCGACAGCTTAAAGGACAAGAACGAGGATATCATTGCACTCTTTGCCGGAGTTGTTGAGGACAAGGGTACATTCTACTGTGTATGTACTCCCGGAGCAGTAAAGAAGGGTGCTAATGCAGGAAAAATCGTGCAGAGGGTATCAGCAGTTACCGGCGGTAAGGGCGGCGGACGTCCTGACAGCGCTATGGCAGGTGTAGGAAAGACATACATGGTTGACGAGGCGCTTATGGCATTCAAGTCAATCGTTAAGGAATTCATCAAGTAATTTTATATACAGGCGGACAAAGTCTGCCTGACATCAACAACACTGGTTTTTGGAGTGAATTACATACTCTGACAATCGTGAAAGGAGAATTAATATGGACTGTTTATTCTGTAAAATAATCAACGGAGAAATTCCGAGTGCAAAGGTATATGAGGACGAATATGTGTACGCATTCAAGGACATTGCTCCGATTGCCCCGATTCACTATCTGATTATCCCTAAGACACATATAAGCGGAGCGAATGAAATTACTGAGGAAAACTCAGCACTTGTAGCCAAGGTTTTTGAAGCAGCCGCTAAAATAGCAAAGGCTGAGAATATTGAAAATGGTTTCAGAATTATAACAAACTGCGGCGACGATGCTGGTCAGACCGTAAAGCACCTCCACTTCCACCTTCTTGCAGGAGTGAAGATGGGATGGGGACCTGAGTCAGTAAATGCAGCAGAATAAGGAGGTTGTTAAAATGGCAGGTACATATAAAATGACCATAGCCGGACTTGAAAGAGAGCTTCCACTTTGTCCGCTCAATGACAAAATTGATATTGCAGCATTTATAATGTTTTCCGACGTTGAGCTTACAGTTGCATGTGCAGAGGAGCTCATAAAAAAATGTCCGGAGTGCGACGTGATTCTTACTGCCGAGTCAAAGGGCATACCGCTTGCATTTGAAATGGCAAGACGGCTTGGAAAGCCATATGTAGTTGCAAGAAAGTCCGTCAAGCTCTATATGACCGACCCCGTATCAGTGACTGTCAAGTCAATAACTACAGCATCTGAACAGACACTTTATCTCTCAAAGGAAAAGGCTGCTATGCTCAATGGCAGAAAGGTTCTTCTTCTTGATGATGTTATCAGTACAGGAGAGTCCCTTATAGCCCTTGAAAAGCTGACGGCAGCTGCAGGCGGAGAGATTGTCGGTAAGGCAGCTGTTCTGGCTGAAGGCGATGCTGCTGACAGAGATGACATAATTTTCTTAGAAAAATTACCGCTTTTCTTTAAATAAGGTACATAATTATGAAGCGAAAAATGATTGGAGCTGCGGCAGCGTATATGGCGGGATTGTTTTTCGCTTCCTTTTTTACCGAAATAAGAGAACTGATACTGCTTGCAGTAATCACAGCAGTTGTGGTTCTTATTTGCAGGTATAGGGGACTGAAACAAAACGATTTTGCTTTTATTGCTGTATGCTTTGCAGCAGCTTTCTTTATCGGAGAAATGTATAATATTTTCCATTATGATAAAGTTGTGGCATACGACGGTGCAGATGGCAGCTTTGAAGGTGAAGTGATTGATATAAGCTGCTACAATGACGATAAGGCTTCATATGTACTTGAAGGATATATTGACGGTATCAAGTCTGCGAAAATTACATTATACGGACAGAATCTCGGAGCAGAATATGGTTATCATATTGCAATCGAAAGCTGCATATTTGAAATTCCGCAATCGGACTATCTCTTTGACAGCGAAAGCTATCACAAATCCGAGGGTGTGTTTCTCTCTGCTGAAAGTGCTGAGGGTGTAACATTAAAGAAAACTGATTCGCAAAAATTCAAGAATACTCTGATGAGCTACAGGGAACGCATGATATCAGAGTTCAGGATAGTACTCGGAAATGACAGCGGAGATTTTCTTTCAGGAATGGTTTTCGGTGAGAAGCAGGGAATGGACGATAACGTAAAAACAGCTTTATACAGAAGCGGTATCGGTCACGTTCTTGCAGTTTCGGGACTTCATGTTTCTATAATAGCAATTGCACTTATGAGCCTGCTGAATGCTCTGCGTGTCAACAGATTTGTAACTTTCGGTGCAGTAAATATATTGCTTATACTTTTGATTATTATGGCGAATTCACCTGTTTCTGCTATAAGAGCGGCTATAATGGTGAATTTTCTGAATTCAGCACGGCTTTTCAGGCGGCAGAATGATTCTTTCAATTCACTTTCAGCGGCAATCCTGCTTATTTGCCTTGTGAATCCATATGTTATATACAGCAGCGGCTTTCTTTTATCAGCCGCTGGAACATTCGGTATAGCCGTTTTCGGTCCGTATATGACGAAGAATATTCCGGACAGTAATTTCCTGTGGAAGCTTCTCAGAAGTGTTCTGATAATGCTGTGTACAACGCTTGCGATAATGCCGCTTAGTATGAAATATTTTGATGAAGTCTCGTTGATTTCTCCGTTTACAAATGTACTGCTGGTTCCTCTTTGCTCAATTGCAATGCTGTTCGGAGTTATTCACATTATTACAGGCGGAGCAGTTTCACTTGTTCCTGCTGCCGGTGCTTTGATAGATGTGATACTTGAGGTGACTGATAAGCTTGCAAGGCTTAAAATTGCGTATTTATCATGCGGCAGTGAAGATCTGATAATAATCGCCTTTGCCTGTACTGCAATTGTAATTATTGTTCATGTTATATGTGAAAAAAGGTTATATACGTGTGTTTCGACGCTTCTTGCGTGCAGTCTTGTTTTTCTTTCTTCTGCAATCAATGCCGGTATCCGTTATAAAAGCTTCAGAATAGCTGTTCTCGGCAGAGGCAGCAATGCTGCGATTGTGATTTCGTATCATGGAAAAACTGAAATAATTGATCTGAGCGGACATTATAAATCGGCTGATTATGTACGGAAGTACATAACAGAGAATGCAGTAAGCAGTGTTGAATCCGTTTCGCTTACAGCAGATGTTCAGTCACAATATGCGGCATATGTTAAAGCACTTGATTTTGTTCCAGCAGATAAGTGGATTGCTGCGGGAGAAGTTCCGGTATACGGTGCTGAAATGACCTTATATTTTGGTGAAACAGGTTATTATTATGATAATGGAGCTTATAGTGTTGACTTTGAAGACGGAGTGCTTGTTATATCATATGAAGGTTCCGAGGTTGAGTTTTTACCGGCAGCCTCAGCAATATCTGACTCGGACGGACTCAGCGTGTATTATGGAAATATACCGAAAAGTGCAGCAGCGGTAAGCAGTGAAAGTACAATTTATCTTGATAAAAATGAAGAAAATGCCATAAATAACTTTGAGATAATTCTGTCTGAAAACGGCAGATGTAGAATAAGGAGGCTGTAATGCCACAGGCAGATTCAAAAACAGTAGAGGCTCAGCTTAAAAAGGGTGAGCTTCATAATCTGTACTACTTGTACGGACAGAACGTCAGCGGAGTTGAAAAGCTGACAAAAAAAATAATCAGAGCCGCAGTAGGGGAAAATGAGGATTTTTCGCTTACACGGCTTGAAGGTCGTTATCTTGATTTTTCAGAGCTTTATGATATGATACAGATAATGCCAATGATGTCGGAGTATAATTGCATTCTGATTAATGATTACAATTGTGAAAAGCCACGTGACGATATGAGAGGACAGACTGTTGACTCGCTGAACAAAAAGCTTCTGGAGACAATCAAGGAGATTCCTTCGCAGACTGTTGTGATTTTTAATGTTACAGGCTTTGAAGTCAAAACAAAATATGACCGTAAATCAAAAAAGCAGATTGTTTCGGACAAAAACAAGAAGCTTGCGGATTTTATAGCAAAAAACGGTATTGTATGTGAGCTGACTGTAAAAACTACAGCTGAGCTTGCAAAGGACATTTCAGCTTCGGTTTCGGCAAGAGGAGGGATGATTTCTCTTGACAATGCCCGTGAGCTTGCTGAAATGTGCCTTTCCGACACACTGACAATAGCAAATGAAATTGATAAGCTGTGTGCATACGCTCAGGGACGTGAAATAACAAGGGAAACGCTCAATGAAATGGTGCATCGTCATAGCGGAGTAACTGTTTTCAACCTTGCAGACGCAGTTGCATCGTTCAACAAAAAGGCTGCATTCGACGCTCTTGATGAGCTTATGGCGGATAAGGAGAATCGTGGCAGCATACTTGCTAACATTACAAACTCGTTTCTTGACCTTTACAGAGCAGCTTGTGCAAAAAAATCAGGCAAACAAGTCAGCGATGTGATGAGTGACTATTCTTACATCTGGAGCTTCAAGGTTGAAAAGGCGTTTCAGAACAGCTCACGCATGAGTCTCAGACGACTCAGGGAATGTATAAAAATTCTTCGTGATACGACAGCTCAGCTTAATTCAACATCTACTGATGAAAAAACAGTTCTGGAACAGACCGTCACCAAAATGCTCATGACGAAAAATTAGCGGAGGAATTGATGATAAAAATTGACAAGGCAATAATTGTTGAGGGGAAATATGATAAAATCAAGCTTTCCTCAATAGTAGATGCCGTAATAATTGTAACGAATGGCTTCGGAATCTTCAAGGACAGGGAAAAGCTCGAGCTTATCCGCTATTATGCCAACACTACGGGAATTATTATTCTTACCGATTCAGACAGTGCCGGACGAAAAATCCGTGGTTATATAAAGGGAGCGCTGAACGGCGGAGACATCATAAATGTATATATTCCTGATATTTTCGGTAAAGAGAAGCGGAAGGACAAGCCCTCTGCTGAAGGAAAGCTTGGTGTTGAGGGAGTCAATTCCCGTATACTCCTTGAGGCTTTTGAAAAGTCAGGAATTACCGCTTCTGAAAGCAATAGCGAGCCTGATATTACAAAGCTTACACTTTATGAGCTCGGGCTCAGCGGAGGTACTGACAGCCGTATTCTTCGTGAACGGCTTCAGGCAAGCCTCGGACTTCCGAAGCTTATGTCAGCCTCTGCGCTGATAGAGGTGCTGAATACAATGCTGGACAGCAAAGAGCTTACTGCACGTATAAATATGCTGAAGGAGGAGAAAAATGGTATATAGCAGTCTGCTGTTTATTTACGGCTTTTTGCCGATATCACTGCTTATTTATTATGTAACTCCGAAAAAGCTCCGGAATGCAGTTCTGCTGTTGCTGAGCATGGTGTTCTGCGGATTGATAAGCCTTTATTTTCTTATATTCATGGCGGTTTATACACTGATTAATTATACTGCGGGAATTCTGACAGAACGAAAAAACAAAATAGCTGCGGCAATTCCACTTGCAGGAGGTATAATTTTTGACCTTACAGCAATTCTGGTGTTCAGAACGGAATATTTCTCATGGCTGAAAGACATTATCAGAGCCCCGGAGGGATTTTTTCCTGTTGGAATATCATTTTTTACGCTTTCAGCAGTCGGAACGCTCATTGATGTTTACTGCGGACGTATTAAAGCGGAACGCAATCTGATACAATTCGGACTTTATTTTTTATTTTTCCCCAAATTGCTGATGGGTCCTGTACTGCGTTACGGAAGCTTTTCAAAAATACTCAGCCGCCGCAAATGCGGGCTTAATGAAATAGGAGTAGGCTTTACCATATTTGTCAAAGGACTTGCGAAAAAGATCATTGTCGCTGATAATCTTTATATGCTTTATATGGCTGTAAAAAGTATAGAGGTAACAGAAATGCCGGCACTTACGGCATGGCTTGGAATCATAGCCTATCTTCTTTGTCTCTATTTCACACTTTCAGGCTTTGCGGATATGGGAACCGGAATCGGTTACTGTTTTGGTATAAGACTTCCTCAGAGCTTCAGTTATCCTATGTTCAGCACGAAAATCAGATATTTTACAGCAAGATGGCATATGCAGGTAACCTCATGGTTCAGAAGATATGTAACAAGACCGTTATGCTCAGTTAGCAGAAGCAGGATTTATCAGAAGCTTATTTTTATTATCGTATGGGCAATTGCCGGTTACTGGTATGGTTTCAGCATTAATGGTATTATCTGGGGCTTGATTTTAGGAACAGCAATTGTTATTGAAAACAGATTCAGCAGCACTAAAATTCTCAGAGCAACAAGTGTTTTATATACATTTCTGATAGTACTTGTATGCTTTGTATTTTTCTCAGGCGAAAGTCTTGAATATTCACTCCGATACATGTTTGCAATGATTGGCGGAAGCGGATTACTTGCCGATACATTATTGCTGCATCTTCTGAAATCATATACAGTAATTATTCTGATTGCTGTATATTCATCAACTAACTTGTTCAGGAATATGATAATGCGTTCGGGTAAAACTAAGCTTGGTGCAGTATTTACAGCAGCTTCTCCATTAGTAGTGTTGCTGATGTTCATAATCTGCACAGCATTTATCTCATTCAGCGGCAGCTCGGAAATGATGCTGATGAAATTATAAAGGAGGGGCGCAGTTGACAAAGCATATTAATAAAATTACAGCAGTGCTTATGCTGCTGTTTATATCATTTGTTCTTGTTTTTACTATTATAAAAGAAAAAGGCAAAGAGTCTTTTCATGAAAACAGAGAGCTTGCACAGCGTCCTGCTTTTAGCCCTGAGGATTTGTACGATGGCAGTTTTACAAGGCAGCTCAATACTTTTATAACTGATCATTTTGCCGGAAGAAGTCATTGGATTTCAGCAAAATCCAGACTTGGAGCACAGTTCAGTGAAAAAATAATCAATGGTGTATATATTGCCGATGGAAGATTACTTGATGCGGAGATATCAAAGCGCTCATCCTTTGAAAAAAGTGTATCCGAGATTAACCGCTACGTTGAAGGCTGTAACGGTGCGATATATTTTGTGGCCGTACCAACGTCGTCAGGCATCTATGATGAATATCTTCCCGAATATCTCCTCAGTAATCCTGAAAATATGCAGATAAGTAGTTTGTATGCATCACTTGACAGCAATATAAGAAAAATCGACGCATACAATATTCTGAAAATGCTTAAGGAAAACTACATTTTTTATCGTAATGATACTAAATGGACAAGCTATGGGGCATACTGTGTATACAGAACAGTAATACAGAAACTGGGATTTTTACCTACAGCCTATGATAAGTATACTATAGACCATGTAATAAGTGATTTCCGTGGAAACCTTTATAACCGAACTCTGTATGATGATATAAACCCCGATATTATTGACATTTATACCTATCCATCAGGAGCGGAGGTTATAAGCTCAACGAGCTATGATAATGAGGGACATATCCGTCAGAAACTGTTATACGATAAATCTATGTTGAATTCCAATTATAAATACAGGGTTTATCTCGGTAGTGAGGTTCCGATGATTAAAATTAAAACATCGGTAAATAATGAGCGAAAGCTGCTTGTCATAAAAGATAGCTATGCCGATTGCTTTATACCGTTTCTGACGCAGCATTACAGTGAAATTGCGGTTTTTTCACCTGAATATTCAGAAAAAGGACTTGCTGATTTTCTGAATCCGAATGATTACGAGCAGACATTGTTCCTTTTCGGAATTGAAAGCATGAGCAATGAAAACTGTTTTAAAGTATTGAATAAATAGAATGTGCTATAAAATCGGAAGAAAGGAAGAGTGAAAATGAAAGCATTAGTTACAGGAGCAACATCAGGAATTGGACAGAGTATTGCACGAAAGCTCAGCGAGAGAGGTTGGGAGCTTATTCTGACAGGCAGAAATGAAGATGTTCTCAGGTCTATGCAGGATGAGCTTGGAAGCAACACGGAAATTATCGCTGCAGAGCTGTCTGACAAGAATGAGGTTTTACGTTTATACGATTTTTGCCGCAGCAGGAATATAGATATGCTTGTAAATAATGCAGGCTATGGACTTTTCGGAAGATTCGATGAAATTGACCTTGACAACGACCTTGATATGATTAGCGTGAATATCATTGCCCTTCACATGCTTACCAAGCTTTTTCTCCGTGATTTCAAAAAACGTAACAATGGAATTATTCTCAATGTAGCGTCTGTAGCGGGATTTCTTACAGGACCTCTGCTCTCATCTTATTATGCATCAAAGAACTATGTGCTTCGTCTTTCGCTTGGAATATATGAGGAACTGCGCCGTGATCGTTCCAATGTGAGCATAACAGTCCTTTGCCCTG
>JAGBIH010000071.1 GCA_017935095.1 Ruminococcus sp. | reverse complement strand
GCTCATATACTCAAGGGCAAGACTGTAAATCCGGATGTATCACTTTCAATAGCTCCCGGTTCAAAGCAGGTGCTCAATATGCTTGCTCAGAACGGTGCGCTTTCCGATCTCATCGAGGCTGGTGCAAGAATTCTTGAAAGTGCCTGCGGACCTTGTATCGGTATGGGACAGTCCCCGAACTCAAAGGGTATCTCACTCCGTACCTTCAACAGAAACTTTGAAGGACGTTCCGGAACAAAGGACGGTCAGATTTACCTTGTATCACCTGAAATGGCAGCTGTATCTGCACTCACAGGCTACCTTACAGACCCGAGAGAGCTTGGCGATATGCCTGAATTCAAGCTTCCTGAAATTTTTGCAATCAACGATAACATGGTAGTTCCTCCGGCAGCTGAGGAGGAAATGGATAGTGTTGAAATCCTCAGAGGACCAAACATCAAGCAATATCCTGAGACAGCTCCTCTTCTTGAAACAATCGAGGCGCCTGTTTCACTCAAGGTAGGAGATAACATCACTACAGACCATATTATGCCTGCCGGAGCAAAGATTCTTCCGCTCCGTTCAAACATTCCTGCTATTTCTCAGCACTGCTTTGCAGTATGCGACGAGGCATTCCCTGCAAGAGCAAAGGAGCTTGGCAAGAGTATAATCGTAGGCGGTTCAAACTACGGTCAGGGCTCATCAAGAGAGCATGCTGCACTTGCTCCGCTTTATCTCGGAGTTAAAGCAGTTCTCGTTAAGTCATTTGCAAGAATTCACAGAGCCAACCTTATCAATGCAGGAATTCTGCCGCTTACATTTGTAAACGAAGCTGACTACGACTGCATCAATCAGGGCGACGAGCTTGTACTTGCTGATGTTCGCAAGGCTGTTGAGGAGGGCGCAGCAGAGCTGACAGTTCTCAATAAGACTAATGGTAAGGAAATTCCTGTACTCTGCGAGCTTTCAGGACGTACAAAGGATATCATGCTTGCAGGCGGACTTCTCGACTATACAAGAGAGTCAATGAAGTAATTAAAGCTTGCGGTAATGGGCGGTGATGTCTTATCACAGCTAAGGTAAAAGGAATCAACGCATCGGAGCTTAAATATATTGCAATACTTGCAATGCTGATTGACCATATTGCATGGCTGTTTGTCCCGACTGCCGGTGCAGCCGGACAAGCCATGCATTTTATAGGACGAATAACAGCTCCGGTTATGTGCTTCTTCATATCCGAGGGATATCATTATACAAAAAATCTGCGCCGTTATTTCACCAGAATGTGTATCTTTGCGGTGATTTCGCATTTTGCATTTGCATTCTGCTTCAACGGCGGATTTCTGGAAATGGGTACGGAAAGCGTAATTGCAACACTGACGCTGAGTCTGCTGGCGGTGCATATAATCAACAGCGAAAAGGTTATAAAAGCTTTAAAGCTGCCGCTTATATTGCTGCTTGCGTATTTTGCTGAGCGATGTGACTGGGGAGCGGCTGCGGTGATGTTCACGATTACGTTTGAACTGGCACGAGGCAGCAGAAAAAATCAGCTTATCGCATATTCTGTTTCAGCTTTTCTCTATGTTCTTCCGACGATTGACACATTTATAAAAGGCTACGATATCTTCTGGGACAATATCTACAATTTCGGCGTATTTCTGCCGATACCGCTTCTTTTCCTTTACAACGGTGAAAAGGGCGGAGGAAAATACACAAAATGGGTGTTCTATATTTTCTATCCGGCTCACCTTATTTTCCTTCAGTATCTGAATTTAAGGTATACATAAGAAGGACCGCACTGAATAAACCATCAGCTCTCCTCAGACGATAGGGAAGCTGTTCCGGCAATAACTTTTGTTGCTGTCAGAGGTACTTGATATGAAAAGAAGATTAATGGGCCGAGGAGTATATTTTCCTGGGGCGCTGTATAGTATAGTGCTTTGCCTGCCTGTTATAGTGCTGCTGATATTTTTTATGTCAGGAGTGTATACGATAGAAGGAAGAGGCGACCCGATAGGGATAGCAATTGCGGCTGTATTTATTGCACTGTATATGATTTTTCTCAAACCGGCTGGAAAGCTGTTTGCTATTACGGAAAATTTTTTCAAGAACTGCGGCGATGCAGATAAAGCACATAAAAAAGCGGTTCTGACTGAATTTGCTGTATTTTCCGTATTTTTAATACTGCTTATATTCATTATAACAATTATTATTTAGGCTGTATCTGCACTGATGTGAGAGTGACAG
Organism: Ruminococcus sp.; assembly: GCA_017935095.1. Taxonomy (GTDB): domain Bacteria; phylum Bacillota; class Clostridia; order Oscillospirales; family Ruminococcaceae; genus Ruminococcus. The sequence continues at coordinate 1,250 of JAGBIH010000071.1, read as the reverse complement.
TCTGTATGAATTGAAACGGAGGTAAAAACCAATGGCAAAAATAATTATGAAAACACCGCTTGTCGAAATGGACGGCGACGAGATGACACGAATCCTCTGGAAGTGGATCAAGGAAACCCTTCTTGAACCATATGTAGAGCTTAATACAGAATACTACGATCTCGGACTTAATTACCGTGAGGAAACAAAGGATCAGGTTACAATTGACTCCGCTGAGGCTACAAAGAAGTACGGCGTTGCAGTAAAGTGCGCTACAATAACTCCTAACGCAGCGAGAATGCCTGAATACAATCTTTCACAGATGTGGAAATCTCCGAACGGTACAATCCGTGCTGCTCTTGACGGTACTGTATTCCGTACCCCTATCATTGTAAAGGGCATCGAGCCTTACATTCCTACATGGACAAAGCCGATTACAATCGCACGTCACGCATACGGCGATGTTTATAAGAACACAGAAATGAGAGTTGAACAGGGAAGCAAGGCAGAGCTTGTTGTAACAGACAAGGACGGAAACGAAACACGTGAGCTTATCCATGATTTCTCAAAGTGCGACGGTATCATTCAGGGACTTCACAACCTTGACAACAGTATTGCAGGCTTTGCAAGAGCTTGTCTGAATTACGGACTCGACCTCAAGCAGGATGTATGGTTTGCGTCCAAGGATACAATCTCAAAGAAATACGACCACCGTTTCAAGGATATTTTCCAGGAAATATATGATAACGAGTACAAGGAAAAGTATGAAGCAGCAGGTATTGAGTATTTCTACACACTCATTGATGACGCTGTTGCAAGAGTAATCCGTTCAAACGGCGGCTATATCTGGGCTTGCAAGAACTATGACGGTGATGTTATGTCCGACATGGTTTCAACTGCATACGGAAGCCTTGCAATGATGACATCAGTACTTGTTTCTCCTGACGGCATTTATGAATATGAAGCTGCTCACGGTACAGTACAGCGTCACTACTACAAGTATCTGAAGGGCGAGGAGACTTCAACAAACTCCGTTGCAACAATCTTCGCATGGAGCGGTGCTCTCAGAAAGAGAGGAGAGCTTGACAATACACCTGACCTCTGCGAGTTTGCTGATAAGCTTGAAAAGGCTACAATACAGACAATAGAGGACGGCATAATGACAGGTGACCTCTATCTTATCTCAAAGCTTGAAAACAAGACTAAGGTTGATTCAAAGACATTCCTTGACGAAATCAAAGTAAGACTTGATAAATTAATGTAATGGGAGG